>NZ_JAUORS010000012.1:0-126923 GCF_030548165.1 Oceanobacter sp. 5_MG-2023
CTTCCCGAATCAAGGTGGCGAATAATACACTGATAAATCAGTAATTCAACCCTTAAATCCGTTTTTTCTGATTGGCGGTTCGAATCCAAAGGATAGGTTGCCAAACCAGAACTGAAGCTGACTCATCCAATAACGATGAGTCTTGCCCCATTCCCTGCTGCATCAGCAGTAGGGAGGCGCGCATTATAGGGATGGATTATTTTGAGTCAATCCTTTTTATAAACTTTTTAAGATGTGCGTATAATCACGCTTCATCAACAGGTGACCTCTTCTACCAATAGCAGCAGGTTGTTTCTTACGAGCCACTCGGACTGTTTTCCGTTTGGCTAACCTTGGAGTTTTTATGTCTGAAAAAGCAGTTGTCATCTACTCCGGTGGCATGGATTCCTTCACCATTCTTCAACGCGCTTATAAAGAAGGTTATGAGTTGTTCCCGCTCACCTTCGATTATGGCCAGAAACACAGCAAGGAAATTCGTTTCGCTGCCGATGTTTGTGACGAGCTGGGGCTGCCTCATCGAGTCATCGACATCACCGCCATCAATCAGTTGTTGCAGAGTTCATCATTGACCTCTGATCAGGATATTCCGGAAGGTCATTACGAAGCCGACAACATGAAGTCTACCGTGGTCCCCAACCGCAATATGATCCTGTTATCGCTGGCCATTGGTTATGCCGTTGATATCGGTGCCAGCAAGGTCTTTTACGGTGCGCACAGCGGCGACCACGCCATTTACCCTGATTGCCGGCCTGAATTTGTCCACGCCATGAACGACGTCGCCAAAATCGCCAACTATGAAGCGGTAGAGATTGTGACTCCTTATCTCAACAGCGACAAAATTGGCATATTAAAAGATGGCCTGGCCATGGGTTTGGATTACGGCCAGAGCTGGACATGCTACAACGGCCGGGAAAAAGCATGCGGCAAATGCGGCTCTTGCGTCGAACGTCTGGAAGCTTTTGCGATAAATGGCGTTACTGATCCACTGGCTTATGAAACAGGCACAGCAACATGAGCAGCAAGAGTACCCCATCAAAGGTGTACCGTATAAAAGAAGCGTTTTACACACTCCAGGGCGAAGGCACACACGCCGGACGCCCGTCTGTCTTCTGTCGTTTCAGTAAATGCAATCTGTGGAATGGCAAAGAAGATGGCCGGGCAAGCGCCAGCTGTCAGTTTTGTGATACCGACTTTGTTGGCACCGACGGGCAAAATGGCGGCCGTTACTCACAAGACGAGTTGTGTTCCCTGCTTCGGGCGCTTTGGCCAGCGTCGGATATTCCACCTTATATAGTATGTACTGGTGGCGAACCGGCGTTGCAGCTGGATGAGGATCTGATCGAGGCCATGCACCAACAAGGATTTGAAATCGCCATCGAGACCAATGGTACGTTACCGCTACCTGCCAATATTGACTGGATCTGCCTGAGCCCGAAGGAAAACTCTCAGGTTGTGCTGCAGCAATGCGATGAGCTCAAGCTGGTATACCCCCAACCGGGAGCGATGCCCGAACAGTTCGAGCATATAAAAGCAACACATCGCTACTTGCAGCCCATGGACATGACCGCGCTGCAGCAAGCACCCAAACGCGATCATATCCCCCTGTTCTCGGTACAGCCTGCCAATCCGGTACAAGCGGCCGTCAGTTATTGTCTGGCCAACCCGCAGTGGAAACTAAGTACTCAGGCCCATAAATGGATCGGGATAGACTAACCGCCCGCTCAAACTCACCTGAAAACGCGAGAACGGATTGACAGTTACGACTCCTCACCTCTGGGTGAGGATTATTGGGCCAGGCTGACGCCGATCATCAATCAGCAACCGTCTGGTCTGTCCATACCAGCGCCACTTTACCCTGCAACTGTCCCTGCTCGTACCGCTTATGAACCGATGCCAATTCGATGGCTGCAACAGATTCAGGCTCGGGTACATCAATAACACCCTCTTCAACCCAGGCTGCAAACTGCACCAGATCCCGACCGAGTTGCTCCCGGCCCTTGCCGGTCAACAATGGCAATGCCTTGAAAATCGCATGGAGCGTCAGGGACTTGGCGTGCGCCGGAGACAAGTCATGAGTGCCACGGGCATTGATGGTCGCCACATCACCCCATGCGGCAACGGCATTCAATGCGGATGTCAGGCTGTCACCACCATGTGTATCAACAACACAGTCGAAGCTTTTACCTGAGGCGACCAGGTCCGCAACGGCATGATGCGCCAAGGCTTCAACGCCCATGGTACGCAATATATCCAGTCGTTCGGAACTACCTGCCGTGGCAGTCACGGTTAACCCTTGATGCAACGCCAGCTGCAAGACCATGCGGCCAACACCACCAAGCCCTCCCAGCACCAGCAATTGACTGTCTGACGAGGGTCGCAAACGCTGGAATATTTCCATCGCCGTCAGCGCCACCACAGGCAAACAGGCGGCAGCCTCATTGGTCAGATTGGCTGGGGCACGAGCGAGCAGGCGCGCATCGGCAAGCACATACTCACACACTGTCCCCATGGTTCCGCGCACGCCACCCGTCATGCCATAAACACGGTCGCCGATGGCAAAACCATCAACGCCTTCACCAAGTGCGATTACTTCACCACAGACATCACAACCAGTGGTGCCGGATTCCGTGGCAACCGGTGCCAGCCCGGAGCGCACCTTGGTATCCAACGGGTTAAACCCGGCGGCCAGTACTTTCAGTAATAATTCCCCTTGACCTGGGTCGGCGACGTCAATCGTTTGGAGCGTCAATACATCCGGGGAGCCATATTCAGTAAACACCATGGCTTTGGTATTAATCATCAGGATTCTGTTCCTATCCCATCGTCAAGATGGTGAACCAGTGGGTGGGTGTTGGCTTCTGCTGCGGCGATCTGGCGAATAACCATATCGACCAGGTGCTCGCTGCCGCCATTGGAGTGGAAGCTGGCATAAACCGTTCGGGAGATCACAGGGGCATCTTTTACCAGAAACAGGGTTTGTTGATCGAATGCGGTGGCGACCAGGCCCCAGGGAAGGTAAGCCGCCCCGCCTCTCGACTGAATACAATCAAGGGCTATTCGGCCAGTATTGGTTTGCAACGCTGGCGTGCCTGGTAATTTCAGCTGTCGGTTATGCTGTGCCTGAAAAGCAGTTCCCCAGTCCACCAGCACATACCCTTGCCCCAACGCTTCGTTAATCGTCACGCCTTCCACTGACGAACACAGGTACAGGGGCAAATGTGCTACTTCCAGGGTCGTCAGTTCATCGACTTTCGGCGCATCAAACAGAAAAGCCAGGTCCAGAGTACGCTCCAGTATCTGACGAATCAGGTTGCCACTGCTGTGTGCAACGGCTGTCAACGACAAGCCATCAACCCGATCCAGCAAGCCCGCCATTTGCTGCTGTAAAAAACCGTCCCATAAATTGGGAGTGGCACCGATGGCCATTTGTTGGCTTTGCCCTGCTTCTGCAGCCACTTCCTGACGAATTTTTTGTTCCAGCCGTACAGTGCTTTCTGCCAGCGGCATCAGCTTTTCGCCAGCAGCCGTCAACTGGATGTTATTACGTTGGCGTGAGAACAACTCAACGCCCAATAACCCTTCCAACTGTCGCACACGAAAGCTGACCGCAGATTGGGTCAGATAAAGGTTTTCTGCCGCGCGACCAAAGTGTCGGGTGCGAGAGACTTCCATAAAGGTTTTAAGCAGTTCTGTATCCATTTGACCAATTTATATGTTCGTTACGATAAGTATTTTTTGTTTTACCGCGCAAAGTGCCCTGACCATACTCCGCCGAAACCACATTGGCTGTCCAGCCACTCACTAGATGTTATTTACAGGGGAATTGAATCATGAGTTTTGCCAGCCCGAAAAAATACTTTGATGATCGCAACTTTCCGCGTGGGTTTCATCGTTCAGGTGACTTTACTCGCGCCCAGGCCGAGATTCTTGAGTCACTTGGCACTGTTTTAAAAGCACTGCACGAAGGCACCCAGGAACCTGAAGATGAAGTTGAAGCGCACTTTGTCATGGTCTGCCAGGGTAAAGAGCAAGCTGTTACCGATATAGAAAAAGCCTGGACTCTGTACCTGTCGGCACTACACCGCAAACAGGTTTACTTTACCGCCTCCTCAGCGGCCGTCACCGACGGTGTCAGTGAAGCCATCGACACCGATGACTAAGCCGACACTGGGGTACCTGGAAGTACTGGCGCTGCCTGACGTCGGTATTCAATGTCACGCCAAGGTTGATACCGGTGCCTGCTCCAGCAGTTTACATGCGGAAGACATCAAGGTCTTCCAGCGTGATGGCCAGGACTGGGTGAGCTTTCATGTGCTGTTCAGTCGAGAAAAAATGCGTATTGATCAACGCTGTGAGGCACCGCTGTTCACCCGCAAGCGCATCGCCAGTTCCAATGGCTCCCGCAGTTATCGCTATGTCATCAAGACACCGGTTACTATCGGCAACCAGCAATGGCCCATCGAACTCAGCCTGACACCTCGCGGTAGCATGAAATATCCTATGCTATTGGGGAGAGAAGCCATTAGCGGTCGTTTCATCGTTGATGTTGAACACACCTATTTGAGCAAATAAATACCATGAAAATCGCGATCCTTTCGCGCAACCCCAGGCTCTATTCGACCCGGCGACTGGTTGAGGCCGGCACACAGCGCGGTCACCAAGTGACCGTCTTCGATACGCTGCATTGTTATATGAATATCAATAGTGTCGAGCCATCCATGCATTATCAGGGTAACGAGCTCAAAGACTATGATGCCGTGATACCGCGTATCGGTGCTTCCATCACTTTTTACGGTACTGCCGTGCTGCGCCAGTTCGAAATGATGGGGGTATATCCATTAAATGAATCGGTCGCCATCAGTCGTTCACGCGACAAGCTGCGATCTATGCAATTAATGTCACGAAAAGGCATAGGCCTGCCCGTCACCGGATTCGCACACAGCCCGGATGATATTCCCGACCTGATTGCCATGGTGGGTGGTGCACCGCTGGTCATCAAACTGTTGGAAGGTACACAAGGCATCGGGGTGGTACTGGCGGAAACCCGCAAGGCCGCAGAAAGTGTTATCGAGGCCTTTATGGGGCTGAAAGCCAATATCATGGTGCAAGAATTCATTCAGGAAGCCGGTGGCGCTGATATTCGCTGTTTTGTTGTTGGCGACCGCGTGGTGGCCGCCATGAAGCGCCAGGCCGCCGATGGCGAATTCCGCTCCAACCTGCACCGGGGAGGCTCTGCCAGTCTGATCAAGATCACCCCGGATGAGCGGGCAACGGCCGTGCGGGCAGCACGCACCATGGGACTGAACGTCGCCGGTGTCGATATTTTACGATCGAATCATGGCCCGGTTGTGATGGAAGTTAACTCTTCTCCTGGCATTCAGGGGATTGAGGAAGCCACCGGCATTGATGTCGCCAACAAAATCATCATGTTTATCGAAAAAAACGCCCGCGCGAATCACACCCGTACCCGCGGGCAAGGCTAGATAACGACTCTGCACCAACGCCGCTGCTGGTGATATGGCAAGCACAACCAGCCCACGGGTATTGCGGTGATATCAGCCATCCACAAGCCAGGCAGCAGCAGGCAGCAATAGTTACCGCCCATACCCGCCATATATCTCGCTATATGGCGTTATTCCTGACAAGTGATTGCATACCCTCCTGGCACGGCCTTCCCTGTCGCATATCAATAACAGGCGACCATTCTGGCCGCTAAAACCGTTTACTTCAGCCAGAGGCTTTCGTATAGTCAATGTCCTACCGGGCAGCCAAGGCTGCCTTTTTGCGTTTTAAGGAACTGTCCCGAATGACTGCGATCATGAACACCTATGGCCGCCTGCCCGTTACCTTTACCTCTGGTAAAGGGAGTTGGCTGACAGATACTGATGGAAAGACCTACCTGGATGCCTTATGCGGTATTGCCGTATGTGGATTGGGTCATGCCCACCCGACTATCAGCGCAACACTGTCTGAGCAAGCTGGCCGCCTGATACACACCTCCAATCTGTACGGCATTGAACGACAGCAAGCACTGGCAGATGCGCTGATACGCATCTCTGGCATGAACAATGTCTTCTTCTCCAATTCGGGAGCAGAAGCCAACGAGGCAGCCATCAAGATTGCCCGCAAATACGGCCATCAACGTGGTATCCATGAACCTGTCATCATTGTCATGAGCAAGGCCTTCCATGGCCGTACCATGGCCACCTTGACGGCCACTGGCAACACCAAGGCGCAAGAAGGCTTCGGACCCCTGTTGAATGGTTTTCTCCGAGTCCCCTACAACGACCTCGATACCCTGACCAGGGTCGCCAGCGCCAACCCGAACGTCGTCGCCGTAATGCTCGAAACCGTTCAGGGCGAAGGTGGCCTGGCCACTGCCAGCGCCGACTATCTGCAAGGCATTCGGGCTTTGTGTGACCAGCATCACTGGCTGATGATGGTTGATGAAGTCCAGACCGGCAATGGTCGTACCGGCAGCTACTTCTCCTATCAACAACTGGGTTTTGTCCCTGATGTTGTTACAACGGCCAAGGGCCTCGGTAATGGCGTCCCTATTGGTGCCTGTCTGGCCCGTGGCGAAGCCGCCGATGTATTACAGCCAGGCAATCATGGCAGTACTTATGGTGGCAACCCGCTGTGTTGTGCTGTCGCCCTGTCTGTTGTCGAAACCATCGAAACGGACAATCTCTGTACCAATGCCCAAGAGATGGGCGACTACCTGGCCACTGGCTTCCGGGAGCGGCTGAGCAACAACCCACACCTGGTCGACATTCGTGGTCGTGGCCTGATGATGGGACTGGTGATGGATCAGGATTGCCCTGAGCTGATGGCCCGGGGTCTGGAGTACGGCATTCTGCTCAACGTCACCGCAGGTAATGTGATCCGCTTGTTGCCAGCGCTGAACCTCAACAAGGATGATGCTGACAAGATCATCGATATCGTGTGCAACCTGATTGATTCGCTAGATTGATCGATATAACGAAGGAATTGCTGTGAGACACTTTTTAACTCTGATGGATCTGACTTCAGAAGAGCTGAACCAGGTATTACAACGAGCAATAGAACTCAAGGCCATGCAACATCGCCATGAAGTCTATGAGCCCTTCAAAAACCAGGTGCTGGGGATGATTTTTGAAAAATCGTCCACTCGTACCCGGGTATCTTTTGAAGCTGGCATGACACAATTTGGCGGCGCAGCTATTTTTCTGTCGCCTCGGGATACCCAGCTGGGTCGCGGTGAACCCATCGAAGACAGCGCTCGTGTGCTGTCTCGCATGGTCGATATCATTATGATCCGTACCTTCGATCATGCCGATATCGAATTGTTTGCCAAGCATTCGACCGTCCCTGTCATCAATGCGCTGACGGATGATTATCACCCCTGTCAATTGCTGGCCGATATGCAGACCTTTATCGAGCACCGCGGTTCGATCAAGGGCAAGACCGTTACCTGGATTGGCGATGGCAACAATATGTGCCAATCGTACATGAACGCCGCGGTGCAGTTCGACTTCCACCTCAATATTGCCGTCCCGCCAGGGTTTGAGCCTGATGCCGATTTGCTGGCCAAGTGTGGTGATCATGTTTCCCTGATGACATCTCCGGAAGAAGCGGCCACCCAGTCGCACCTGATTGTGACCGATGTCTGGGCATCCATGGGCCAGGAAGAAGAACAAGCCGAGCGACTGCGTCAATTCAAGCATTACCAGGTAACTGAAGCATTGCTCGACAAGGCTACCGATGACGTCCTGTTTATGCACTGCTTGCCTGCCCACCGCGGTGAGGAAATCAGTATGACCTTGATGGATGACCCCCGGGCTGTTGTATGGGATGAAGCTGAAAACCGCTTGCATGCGCAAAAAGCGCTGATGGAATTCTTGCTCAACAAGGCCCAAAACAAATAGCCGTTAACCCCGCTCGCTCACTGGTGATGGCCCTTGATTGGGCCTCTGCCAGCGGGTATCAGAATCATATCGACAGCAAGTCGCGACTCTTTTTTATCCTTAACAACTGCCATTCTGAAATCCTTCTGTGCTTTCGGGTATGCTTGAACTAATATCATACTGTTAATCAACAAGATGAATTAAATTCAAAACCATGCTAGAAATCAAACATCTCAGAACTCTGGTAGCACTGCGTGATGGCGGTACGCTGGTCGAAGCCGCCAAGCGGCTGTATCTGACCCAGTCGGCGCTTTCTCATCAGCTCAAGGATCTCGAAGACAAGCTGGGCGTGCGCTTGTTTGTACGTAAATCCAAACCGATACGTTTCACCCGTGCCGGCCTGGAAATGCTGCAAATGGCTGATCAGATCCTGCCGCAGTTACGGCAATGTGAGCTGGCATTAAAAAAGCTGGCCGGTGGTGAAACCGGCCGCTTGCATATGGTGATTGAATGCCACAGCTGCTTTGAATGGCTAATGCCCGCGATCAACCGTTTCCGGGATCACTGGCCCGATGTCGAAATAGACCTCACCACCAGCTTCCATTTTGACCCGTTACCGGCGCTCACCCGAGGGGATATCGACCTGGTAATCACCTCCGACCCGGAACCCGACAGCCGTATCCACTATCGACCGTTATTTCGCTATCAATCGTTACTGGCCGTTTCCAACCAGCACCCACTGGCACACCAGGCCCAAGTAACGGCAACAGACCTCGCCCCCGAAACCCTGATTCACTATCCGATTGAACGCAAACGGCTGGATATTTATCAGCATTTTCTACTGCCGGCAGGTGTAGAACCAGTTGCCAATCGCCAGACCGAGCTGACCCTGATGATGATTCAGCTGGTTGCCAGTGGCCGCGGTGTCGCCTGTTTGCCCAACTGGGCCTTACAGCCCTACTTGGATGCCAAATTGATCAGTGCCTTGCCATTGGGCAAGGGCATATGGCCAACCCTGTATGCAGCGATTCGTACTGATCAGCAAGATGACAGTTACATCAAGGATTTTCTCGACCTGTCAATTGATACCTGTTTCGATCGCCTGCAAGGGATTGAGCCTATACGCCAGACCAAATGATCTGATCGATGGCATAATAATCTAGTCCATATGGTAGCGCGGCCAGATCAGGCTGAATCTGGCACCGCCCAATTGTTCACTGCGACCAACGATGGCTCGCCCACCGTGCCAATAAGCGATACGCCGTACAATCGACAGACCCAAACCATAACCACCTGAGCTGCGGGTACGGCTGTCATCCAGCCGGGCAAAAGCCACAAAAACCTTTGGCCATTCGGCTTCCGGAATACCCGGGCCATCATCTTCGACATCAATACGGCATGTATCCACCGCAACACTGCAACGCACCTGGACGCGGGAATGGGCGTAACGACAAGCGTTACTCACCAGATTTTGTACCGCCCGATGAATATAGCGAGGCTCTACTTCCACCAGCGTATTCTGTAACCGTTCGGTTTCCAGAAACAGCACCTCGATATGGGCCGGTGGTCGCGCTTCCGCAGCAACCTGACGAGCAATATCCGTCAAGACTACTTCATGAAACTCCAATAACGGCCCACCTTCCTCCAGGCGGGCATACGTCAGAATTTCATCAATCAGTTGGTCCAGCTCCTGAATATCCGTATCCATCCCCTGTATCTGCTGCTTCAGGTACGGAGACTCAACTTCATCTTCAATAATTTGCAATCCAAAACGCAAGCGGGCCACCGGCGTCCTTAACTCATGGGAAACGGCCCGCAGCATCTCTCGCTGGATATCAATCAGCCGCTGAATATGCTCAGCCATCTTGTTAAAGGAACTGCCCAGGCGATTGACCGGATCAACTCCCGTCACCGCAATACGGGCCGACAAATGCCCTTGCGCCAGACGTCCCGTTACCTGGTCAAGATTCCGCAGCCCCGACTCCAGCGTTGTAACCAGCCAGAAAACCACCAGAGCCAGCACCAGTACTGCCATTAAACCAAGAATCAGCCAGGTGTAAGCGGGAGTTTGCCGCGGAGTATTCAACGGCCCAATCATCAAATGATAGTTATCCCCCAGCCGTACATCGACCAGCCGGGAAGACACAGGATAAGTTGGAGCCGATTTCATCACGGCCAGACGGACAGGCACCGTCAGCTGCTCTGCCAACCACTGTTCATAACTGACCGCATCCATCCCGGACACCTGGTAGTGATGCCGGATCAAATCCGCAAATTGCGCCCAGGCCAGCTCGATATTGCCATCAAAATAAAAGGTCACCACAGCGCCGGATACGACACGACTCAAATCGTCAATATTGGGGACGGACGAGGGATAGGCAGACAACAACGATGCATCAGGCGAGCTGGTACCCCCACTCAAAAAACGAAACTGCATATCGCTATCGTCCAGTACCGTAATCACTCGGCCTCGTAATAAACGGTAGCGTTCATAGCTGTTCAGAGTCCCCAGACCAGCCTGTTCAACCCAGCCATGTTGCAGTGACTGGCGAAAGCGTTCTCCCATGTCCCCACTATTCAGCACCTGCAAAGGACGCCCCAGATCCTGCTCCCAGTATTCATGCAAACTGATATACCGAATCAGACTCAGCGACAAAAGGCAAAATACAACAATACCGCTGATGGTCATTATCAGGGTGCCATAGACGCGCAAGAACATGATGCTCATCCGTCCACCCTCAGACCCAGGCCAATACGAACACCACAACACCAGCCAACCGGCCGAAACAGCATGGCCCGCGTATCAGGAAGAAAGGTCATTACAGCTCTTTCACAAACAGGTATCCCTTGCTGCGCACCGTCTTGATACGGCGAGGATTGACCGGATCATCGCCGACCTTGGGACGAATACGAGACACCCTGACATCAATCGAGCGATCCTGCCCATCGTATTCAATCCCCCGCAGCTGATGGAAAATTTCTTCACGTGTTAATACTCGCCCGGCGCTGTTGCACAACAACCAGAGCAAATCGAACTCGGCACTGGTCAAATCGATGCTGCGCCCTTCCAGCCAAGCCTCCCGCATGGCGCTATCAACCACCAGATTACCGAACGTCAAACGATTTTCCTGATTAGGCGTGTCGGTCACTGTCTCCTCAAGATGACGAACCCGGCGCAACAAGGCTCGAATTCTGGCCAACAGTACCCGTGGGCGTACCGGCTTGGCCACGTAATCATCCGCCCCCATCTCCAGACCCAGCACCTGATCGAGATCTTCAGTCCGGGCGGTCAGCATCAGAATCGGACCGCGATAGTGAGGACGCACCAAACGGCACACCGCCAGACCGTCTTCCCCAGGCAGCATCAGATCCAATACCACCAGGTCGGGCTGTTCCGTCTTGATACGTTCAATTGCACGGCTGCCATCACCTTCGATGGCAACAACCAGGCCATTACTTTCCAGATAGTCTTTGGTCAATGCTGCCAGTCGCTCATCATCCTCAACAATCAGGATGCGCCAGTGATCATCCGAGTCATATGCCATTTTTTCGTCTGCCATCCAGAGATTTCTCCGTTACGGGGTTCTGCCGCAACATTTACTGCGACCTGTCAGATTAACAGCCGATCGTGCTTATAGCTCGGAGCAGTCAAACCGTCTGTTAACTCCTGTGCATTCCGTCACAAAAGTTATTCAAGCCATCAGCAAGCGCCTCCGTCCCTGGTACCAAAAACGATCGACCCTGATAACAAACCAGCAACCGTTAACACACCAGAAGCAATGCGGCTTGCAGCTTGTTCCGCGGTAACGGGCCAATATGATACTAAAAATCACCCACATCTCATGCACATCTAATACACATGTTATTCACAAGCGGGATCCTCCCTGACAAGTAGGCCACACTAGATGTGGGGTTGAAACCATAGCCAAGGCCCATTATCTTGTGCCGCTTTCTTCGGCTTGTGGAACACGCTATGTCATCAAATCGTTCCGTTCTTCAGGCTTGCTTGATGCTAAAATCAGGCACAGCAATTTACATTCAGCACGAACACGCCATGAGCTGGCCACAATCCAAAGCCAGGCGATCGCTGCTGATTGATGGCCAGGATTGAAACAGACACACATCAGGACTTTCCCTTTTGCGCCCAACTTGCCGCCATCCGCTGATACCAGATCAGGGTAGCAGCAAGAACAATGGCCGGAGACAAGTCACTATCAGGCATGGACGTGATCAGAATACCTTCGAGTACAGGCACACTTAACATGAATAGCGCTCTCAAAGTCAGTAAACGCGATGGTCGTCAGGAACTGCTGGATCTGGACAAGATCCACAAAGTGGTTACCTGGGCCGCAGAAGGACTGGATAACGTCTCCGTCTCCGAAGTTGAACTTCGTGCCCATCTGCAATTTTTTGACGGCATCCAGACCTCAGAAATCCACGAGACCCTGATCAAGGCCGCTGCCGACCTGATTTCCGACCAGGCACCGGATTATCAATATCTGGCTGCGCGCCTGAATATCTTTCATTTGCGCAAAAAAGCCTTCGGCCAATACGAGCCACCGGCGTTACTGGATCATGTGCGCAAACTGGTCGACAACAAACGCTACGACAGCCATCTGCTGGACGATTACAGCGAAGCCGATTACGCCGAGATGGAAACCTTCCTCGATCACAGCCGCGACTTGAACTTCAGTTATGCCGCGGTAAAACAATTGGAAGGCAAGTACCTGGTACAGAATCGCGTTACCGGTGAAGTGTTCGAAAGTGCCCAGTTTCTGTACCTGCTGATTGCAGCCTGTCTGTTCAGCAGCTATGAAAAGGATCGGCGCCTCGATTTCATCAAACGTTTTTACGATGCGATTTCGACCTTCAAGCTATCGCTACCCACTCCTATTATGGCAGGCGTACGGACACCGACACGCCAGTTCAGCTCATGCGTGCTGATTGAAGCCGGAGACAGCCTCGACTCCATCAATGCCACCGCCAGCGCCATTATCAAATACGTTTCCCAACGGGCAGGCATTGGTATTAATGGCGGCCGTATTCGTGCTCTGGGTAGCCCGATTCGTGGTGGTGAAGCCTTCCACACCGGTTGTATCCCGTTTTACAAACACTTCCAGACTGCGGTGAAATCCTGCTCTCAGGGCGGTGTTCGCGGTGGTGCTGCCACGCTGTTCTACCCAATCTGGCATTACGAAGTCGAATCCCTGCTAGTATTGAAAAACAACCGGGGCGTTGAAGAAAACCGCGTGCGTCATATCGACTACGGCGTACAGATCAACAAGCTGATGTACGAACGCCTGATCAAAAACGGCAATATCACCCTGTTCTCGCCATCCGATGCCCCGGGCCTCTACGACGCGTTTTTTGAAGATCAGGAACGTTTTGAGCAGCTGTATACCAAATACGAGCAAGACGACAGCCTGCGCAAAAAAACCATCAAGGCCGTCGATCTGTTCTCCAGCATGTTACAAGAGCGGGCCAGTACCGGCCGTATCTATATCCAGAACGTTGACCACTGCAATACCCATAGCCCGTTTAATCCGAAAAAAGCCCCGGTACGCCAGTCCAACCTGTGTCTTGAGATTGCCTTGCCAACCAAGCCATTGATGGATATTAACGACGAGAGTGGCGAAATTGCCCTATGTACGCTGGCAGCCTTCAACCTTGGAAGCCTGGACAACCTGGATGAACTCGAAGAGCTGTCCGACCTGATAGTACGGGCACTCGACAGCCTGCTCAGCTATCAGGATTACCCGGTCCCGGCCGCCGAACGAGGCAGTCTCGGTCGTCGCACCCTGGGTGTTGGCGTTATCAACTACGCCTATTATCTGGCCAAAAACGGCGTCCGTTATTCTGATGGCTCAGCCAATGGCCTGACCCACAAAGCGTTTGAAGCCATTCAGTACTGGCTGCTGCGAGCTTCCGTCGGCCTGGCAAAAGAACAGGGGGCCTGCCCGCTGTTTGAAGAAACCACCTACGCTCAGGGTATTTTGCCTATCGATAGCTACAAGAAAGATATCGATACTTTCTGTGATGAGCCGCTACACTACGACTGGGAAACCCTGCGCAAGGAAATCAAGGAACATGGCCTGCGCAACTCCACGCTAACAGCGCTGATGCCATCGGAAACCTCTTCCCAGATCAGTAATGCAACCAACGGTATTGAGCCGCCACGGGGCTATATCAGCGTCAAACAAAGTAAAGATGGTATTCTCAAACAGGTAATACCCGAGTACGAAAACCTCAAGGATGCCTACGAACTGTTATGGCAAATTCCCAGCAACCAGGGCTACCTGCAACTGGTCGGTATCATGCAGAAATTTGTTGATCAGTCGATTTCTGCCAATACCAACTATGACCCCGCCCGGTTCAGTGGCAACAAGGTGCCCATGCAGCAACTGATGCGCGACCTGTTAATGGCCTATAAATACGGCGTCAAAACCCTGTACTATCACAACACCCGTGATGGCATGGAAGACCCTCAGAAAGACGTGATCGAAGAAGACGATGACTGCGCAGGCGGAGCCTGTAAAATCTAGTACGAAAAATTCAACGTACTTTCTACTGATTCTCTTTTAACACTGCACAAGGCCGGTACAATCAACACGCTATGTTGATAGTACCGGCAACAACCCGCTGTGTAAGGAAGCGCACACGGGTCTTTTCAATCCGAAGAATGACAACGGCCGAACAGGCCAGCGAGACGATACTGGCTATGGCCTACACCACCTTCAACCGCAACGAATTTGATACCTTCAAACAGCCCATGTTTTTTGGCGAGCACGTCAATGTTGCCCGTTATGATCAACAGAAACACAAGATTTTTGAAAATCTGATCGAAAAACAACTGTCGTTTTTCTGGCGCCCTGAAGAAGTGGATTTGACTAACGACCGTAAGGATTTTCTTGATCTGCCCGATCATGAAAAACACATCTTCGTCAGCAACCTGAAATACCAAACCCTGCTCGACTCGGTTCAGGGGCGTTCTCCCAACGTGGCATTTTTGCCCGTAGTCTCGCTGCCGGAACTTGAGACCTGGATTGAAACCTGGTCATTCAGTGAAACCATTCACAGCCGCTCTTATACCCATATTGTCCGTAATATCGTGCCCAATCCGGCAACGATTTTTGACGACATCACCCGTAACGAGCACATCACTCGCCGGGCGGTCTCAGTGACACATTACTACGACAGCTTTATTGAACTGAGTAATTATTACCAGCAACTGGGCGAAGGTACTCATACCGTCAACGGCCAGACCGTTGAAGTCAATATGCACGAGCTCAAGCGTCGTCTGTATCTGACCCTGGTGTCCGTCAACGTATTGGAAGCCATCCGTTTTTACGTCAGCTTTGCCTGCTCTTTCGCTTTTGCCGAACGGGCCAAAATGGAAGGTAATGCCAAAATCATCAAGTTGATTGCCCGTGACGAAGCGCTGCATCTCACCGGCACCCAGCATATGCTGCAAATTATTGCTCGCGGTAAAGATGATGCCGACTTTGCCGTGATTGCCGAAGAGTGCAAGGCCGATGTTGTCCGTATCTTTGCCGAAGCCGCCCAGCAAGAAAAAGAATGGGCCGATTATCTGTTCAAGGACGGCTCCATGATTGGCCTGAACAAGGATATTCTCTGTCAGTACGTTGAATACATCACCAACCAGCGTATCGCCGCCCTGGGCTTTGATCGTATTTTTGAAGCCCGCTCCAACCCGCTGCCCTGGATCAACTCCTGGTTAAACAGCGACAACGTCCAGGTCGCTCCACAGGAATCTGAAATCAGCTCCTACCTGGTCGGTGCTCTCGACAGTGAAGTTGACACCAACGATCTCGGCGACTTTGATCTTTGATGAGTCGTCCATACCCCATGAGTCAACCCCCGGAGAGCAACCACCAGGATCTGTCTTCGTCAGCGAACGACAGCTTTGAGCTGGATGGCAACATCGAACCGGACAGCGGCACCGGACTGCCGCCGTTCGAGTTGGAGCCCCCTCCGGCTACCTCCGACAGCTCTGCCCAACAGGTTGAGTTATATCTGCCGGAGCGTGACCCCGAACAGCCGGAGCTGACACCCCAGCTCGAGCTGGAGGGTATGGCTCCGCCTGTTTTTGCCATTACTCTCAATGATGGGCATCAGGCCCGTTTCCAATACGCAGCTAACTTGCTGGAGTCTCTAGAAGCCCAGCAGATCGATGTCCACTTTCAATGCCGGGAAGGCTATTGTGGCAGTTGCCGTGCCCAGCTGCTCAGTGGTGAAGTGCATTACGCCAACGACCCATTGGCCTGGCTGAATGAAGGCGAGATCTTGTTGTGCTGCTGTATCCCTCGCAGCGACGTCAAGATCAAGCTGTAGCGGTTGTAGCAGCGCTAATGAATCCAACGAATATAAGGAGAGCCTTATGTGCAGCGCACTTGTCTTACCAGAAGCCGGAACTCCGGCACCAGCCTTTACCACACTGAATCAGCGCGGTGACACCGTGTCACTCAGCGATTACCAGGGTAAAACCCTGATTCTTTATTTCTACCCCAAAGCCATGACGCCAGGCTGTACCACCCAGGCCTGTGGACTGCGGGACAGTCAGGCAGAGCTGGCGGCCCACAACGCCGTTGCCGTTGGTATCAGTCCGGATGCACCCGCCCGGTTACAAAAATTTATCGACCGCGATCAACTCAACTTCGACCTGCTTTCGGATGAAGACCATCAGATTGCCGAAGCCTATGGGGTATGGGGCCTGAAAAAATTCATGGGCAAGGAATATATGGGGATCAACCGCATCACCTTTATTATTGGTGCAGACGGTATCATTCAGCATGTGATGCCGAAGGTAAAAACCAAAAGCCATCACGATGATGTGATTGCGTTGCTGACCAGCGCCTGAGTCCTTTCGGCCGCCTGACTGCATGCGGAGAAAAAGCGTCGGAGAAAAACCAACAAGGCGGCCAGAACGGCCGCCTGTGTCTATCATCTGTCTGCTATCAGTGTCTGTCAGTCAAGCTGCTCAACCCGGATCCGGGTTACTGCGCCCACGGTGCTTTCCAGCGCTTCAATCGCTGCAATCGCCGCATTCATGGCTTTTTCCACAATACGGTGAGTCAGCAAAATAATCTGCGCCAGCTCTTCCCCTTCCTTGGGTTCTTTTTGAATGATGGCTTCGATATTAATGCCGCGCTCACTCAGAATCGTGGCTACCGATGCCAGCACCCCGGTTTTATCCTGCACCTGAAGGCGCAGATAATACGAAGTGACCACTTCTTCCATCGGCAGGACCTGCTCATCTTCGATTTCGTTGTACGCCAGATGGTTCACCCGCACCGAGGCATCGGCTTCCAGCGTCCGCGCCAGATCAATGATATCCGCAACAACAGCAGAGGCTGTTGGGCCAGCACCGGCTCCCGCACCAACGTACAGCGTATCGCCAACGGCATTACCGTTCACCATCACAGCGTTTAATACGCCATCTACCTTGGCAATCGGCCGGGCTTCCGGAATCAGGGTCGGATGCACACGTAAATCAATGCCTTTTTCTGTTTGACGACTGACCCCCAGGTGCTTGATGCGATAGCCCAGCTCTTCTGCAAATTCAACGTCATCCCGGGTAATCTTGCTGATGCCTTCGGTGTAACAACGATCAAATTGCAACGGAATACCGTACGCAATCGATGCCAGAATTGTCAGTTTGTGGGCCGCATCAATGCCTTCAACATCAAAGGTAGGGTCTGCTTCGGCATAACCCAGCTGTTGGGCCTCTGCCAACACATCGTTAAAATCCCGGCCTTTATCGCGCATCTCGGTCAGGATAAAGTTGCCGGTTCCATTGATGATACCTGCCAGCCAGTTGATACGGTTGGCGGCCAGCCCTTCCCGCAGCGCCTTGATGATAGGAATACCACCGGCAACACCGGCTTCATACATCACCGACACGCCCTTGGCTTCTGCCTGGGCAAAAATCTCTGCGCCATGCTCGGCAATCAATGCCTTGTTGGCAGTCACCACGTGCTTGCCGTGCTCAATCGCCGTTAATACCAGCTCACGAGCGACCTCATAACCACCAATCAACTCCACCACTACATCGATTTCAGGGTTTTTGGCCACCTCAAAAATATCGTTAGTCATGGGAATAGTGCTGGTGTCGTAAGCGGGATTCGGACGACGAGCTCCGATCTGCGCCACAATAATCTCGCGACCTGCCCGGCGTGCAATGTTTTGCGCATTGGTCGTCAGTACATCAAATGTACCGCCACCGACTGTACCTAAACCGCAGATACCTACTTTTACCGGTTTCAAGGTCTTCTCCTCTTTGCTGGATAAAATCGAACGCTATAGCGCAGTGGCTGATCACCGTTCTTTATATATTGTTCACTGTATTTTAGCGGCTGTAATGCCTTGCCTTGCCGCATATCGCGCTGCCTGGTGCGAATTGTCAGCCCAGTTCAGTCACCCTGATAATGGCCATCCTTGCGCAGCATATGCTTGATACCACGCAGTGCCTGACGGGTACGCTGGTCGTTTTCAATCAGGGCCAGACGTACATGGTCGTCGCCGTATTCACCAAAACCGATACCCGGTGACACAGCGACCTTGGCATCCAGCAAGAGTTTTTTGCTGAACTCAAGTGATCCCATCGCCCGATATGGCTCAGGAATACGTGCCCAGATAAACATGGTGGCCTTGGGAATATCGACCTGCCAGCCCATATCATTCAAGCCTTTGCACAACACATCACGCCGATGTTTGTACATCTCGCAGATCTCGTGCACCACCGACTGGTCGCCTTCCAGAGCCGCAATAGCCGCCACCTGAATGGGAGTGAATGTACCATAATCAAGGTAAGACTTGATCCTGCCAAGGGCGTGAATCAGGTCTTTATTACCGCAACAGAAACCGACCCGCCATCCCGGCATATTGTAGCTTTTGGACAACGAGAAAAATTCGACCGCCACATCCCGGGCACCTTCAACTTGCAGAATCGACGGCGGTTGATAACCATCAAAGGCGATATCAGCATAGGCCAAATCCTGCACTACCCAGATCTGGTGTTCGCGGGCCATCTCGACCACCCGTTCAAAAAAATCCAGCTCAACACATTGCCCGGTCGGATTACCGGGAAAGTTAAGCACCAGCATTTTGGGTTTGGGCCAGCTGTTTTTGATGGCTTTTTCCAGCTCGGCAAAAAAATCCACGTCCGGAGTCATTGGCACATGGCGAATATCCGCACCGGCCAATACAAAACCATAAGGATGAATCGGGTAAGCCGGATTGGGCACCAGTACTGCATCCCCGGGGCCAAGCGTCGCCAGCGCCAAATGCGCCAGACCTTCCTTGGAGCCTATTGTAGTAATCACTTCAGTGTCCGGGTCGAGCTCAACGTCGTAGCGGTTTTTATACCAGTTAGCCATGGCTTTGCGCAGCCGTGGAATGCCCTTCGACTGGCTGTAACGATGCGTGCCTTCTTTTTGCACCGTTTCAACCAGCTTGTCGACAATATGCTGTGGCGTATCCTGATCCGGATTCCCCATCGATAAATCCACGATGTCTTCACCACGGGCTCGCGCCGCCATTTTCAACTCACCGATAACGTTGAAAACATAAGGGGGCAAACGCTCAATACGCGGAAAATGCTTGTTCATGGTGGACTCTTTCATCAATGGCAGAAAAGCCCAACAGGCTACTGGATGGCGGCGCTTTGATCAATGGAAGGCGTGCCGTTACGCCCACGCCTGGTGCTGTAGCGCAAGGCAACGACGGGCATGGAGCCATGTAGGAAGCACCGTCGGGGCTTCCGTGTCGATGCCGTGAAAGCCTGCAATATTATGATTTTGGCATCGTCTTTATTTTACGTATCAGCCAATGACCCAACGCCACTTCCCCGATGGCCATCACACCGTACAGTGCGCCGAACATAAACGAAGAACCGATAAAGGCAATAATGATCAAGGCGAGAAACGCCAGCATCAGGTTTCTTTTATCCCTGAGTAGTGTTGAATCACTGGATAAGACAAACCCAGCGAACATGCCGATCACGAGTCCTACAATAATGCGTCCTAACATGTGTCCATTTTCCTGAAAAAGCGATTGTTTATCGAAGCGACTCTGTTTCACAGCCGATATGTTTACGGTTTTTTGTCATGCGCCGGAATGGCTGTCCGTTCAAAGCTGACGCTTAACGAATCCGATGCCAGCACCCAATCATGCATGTGTTTTCGCAACATGGTGGCAGAAACCTTGTCTGCGGGCGTCAAATCCAAGGATTTTGACAGGGCATAAAGATGAAAGGTATAGACTTTGATGCCCGGACCTTTCGAGCAAGGCGGAGCATATTCGTTTTTCTGGTTCACAATATTATTCCCCAGTGTACCAACCGACTGCCCGGCTTCCGTACCCGCCACCGTTGGTGGAATATTGTACATGCTCCAGTACCAGCGTATGCCCTCCGGTCCTTTTGATGGCGGTGGCTGTGTGCCACCGTCTGCCCGACTGCCAGTGTCAGGATTGGGCCTGGAACTGGATTCGGGTGCTCGCGGAAGCTGTGGTTCCGGCCCTGGCCTGGGCTGATGATCCATAATGATCACCAGCGACCGGGTTCCATCCGGCACCCCACTCCAGCTTAGCGGTGGAGACATGCCACCACCGTCACAGGTAAATTGAAGCGGTAATGCACCACCATCGGAAAATGCGCGGCTGGTCAGTTCAAGACCGTCATTGGCCCGGACTGTCATTGGCATCAGCAATACCAGGCCTGCGATCGCGAGCGCCGTTATGCTTGCATTCATATTCATAATCCACCATCTCTTTGTATCATCCCGTCATCTCCGACAGGACTGTCAAGTCGAAGATCAGCCAGGCTATCCGGGGCTGAGCATTGTAGGGCCAATGCCCCGGAGCCACCAGACAGCGGGCAGCGACCATAGCGTCAGTCAGTACTGACACCCTGCTGCCAGGCTCGTTCGGGGAAAGAACAAGCGGCTTGTATTCAACCAAGACAAGGGCCTATCTCCTTGCTAGTCTTTTGATCTCAGGGCGTTTGACGACACCTCCCTGATCACAAAATGCCCTTTTCATTTTTTCAGGTACTTTTTATTTATGACGTTATCTCTGGTTCTGACTGTCATTGCCGATGACAAGCCCGGCATTGTTGAAACAATTGCCGCCGTGATCAGTCGCCACCATGGCAACTGGACCGAAAGCCATCTTGCCAATCTGGCGGGCAAGTTTGCCGGTATTATTCTGGTGACTCTCAAAGAGTCTGCCGCTGCCAATGAGTTACAAACCGAACTGGCAGCACTTGCAAGCCAGGGCATCGAGATTCGGGCCGAAGCTGGCTTGCCAGATCACCGCAGCAGCCACCATTTGAACCTGAGTCTGGTGGGTAATGACCGCCCTGGAATTGTCCAGGCCGTATCCAGGGTATTGGCCACCCTGGAGGTGAATGTACTGGAATTAAGCAGCGAATGCGCCCAGGCAGAAATGTCTGCGTTATCCCTGTTCAAAGCCCGGGCAGAATTACAGGTTCCCGACACTCTGGATCACGAAACACTGACCGCCGCATTGGAACAGCTGAGTGATGAGTTGATGGTCGAAGTAACCCCCGTCTGAACCGACCGGCCAGCGGCCATCGTCAGCTATCCCGGTCGCGCCGTAAAATCACCGTTTGCCAGCTGACCTCAGGGCGTTCAAGCAGGTCGCCCCGATCAGCTCTTGGGGTCAACTCTTCTACCGAGATTTTCAGCGGCTTGGCAATGGCTCTGACTTCAACGGCACTGACCGGGTACATCGGCCGTTCAGGATCTCCGGAACCACTGCGCAAGGTCATCACAATCACACCGGTATCAGCCAGCATTTGTACCAGTCGCCGCAAAGCGACTGGCCGATGCGCAATGGACAAATGCATCCAGACCGCTGACAGCAGAATCAGCTGATAACGCTCATCCGGTACTTTTTTCAGGGCTGGCAAGGAGTCATCAATCCATTGCAGCTGGTCTGATCCCAATTCCAGTGCCGTTGACCGCTGTTGACCTATTTCACGCATGCCGGCTGCCGGTTCCACCGCAGTGACATGCCAGCCTTGTTGCGCTAACCAGCAGGCATCCCGGCCGCAACCGGCTCCGACATCCAGCGCTCGTGCTCCTGGCTGCACAGGCACCAGAGGCAGCCAGCTACCGTGAACCTGCTCAACGGTCAGGCCGTCATAGCAGTCCGCCAGCCGTTTGGCATGGCGATGGTAAAAATCAACACTGGCAGTGGGAGATGGCATGACAACCTCAAAAAAAGCGCCGCCGCTACGACAATCGTAACGGCGGTTTGCGCTCACCCTATCACAACACCGGTAAGGGGCAAGATTTCAAACATTAAGCCCGGCAACAACTCAGGGTTTGTTACGTGCTTTACGATATTTATCGAGTTTGATCTGACGAATATTCGCCGTTTTGACCACCGCCTCTGCCCGACTCTTGCGACGGTGGCGAACCTCTTTCTGCTTGTCTGCAAACGGGTTTTCGCCCTGACGGAACTCAACCCGAATGGGCGTGCCCTTGATGGCCAGTACCCGGCGGAAGGTATTGGCCAGATAACGTTTGTAATCATCCGGCAAGTCATTCACCAGATTACCGTGAATCACCAGCACTGGCGGGTTGGAGCCACCCTGGTGCGCGTAACGCAATTTCGGCCGCCGATTACGTACCATCGGCGGTTGATGGGTTGCCACAGCGTCTTCCAGAATCCGGGTCAGCATATTGGTTTGCCATTTGCCCATGGCCGATTCGTAGGCCTGGTCAACCGATTCATACAGATGGCCGACACCCGTACCGTGCAAGGCCGAAATAAAGTGCATATCGGCGAACGTCAGAAAATCAAAGCGGCGGTCAATTTCATCTTTGACGCGCTGCTTTTCATCCGCTTCCATGCCATCCCATTTATTGATGGCAATCACCAGAGCCCGGCCTGCGTTCAGCACAAAGCTGAGCATATGCAGGTCTTGTTCAACAATACCGGTACGGGCATCCAGCACCAGAATACAGACATGACAATCCTGAATGGCTTGCAGGGTTTTGATAATAGAGAATTTTTCGGCGGCTTCACTGATATTCTTGCGACGTCGCACCCCGGCGGTATCGATCAGGGTGTAATCCTGGCCATGACGCTCATAGGGAATGTAAATACTGTCACGCGTGGTACCGGCTTCGTCATAGACCACAACCCGGTCTTCCCCCAAAAAGCGGTTCACCAGCGTCGACTTGCCCACATTCGGACGCCCGACCACGGCGATCTTGATGCCTTTGACGTCGAGCTCTTCGTGTACGACTTCTTCCGCCGGGCTTTCTTCGCCTTCATCCCAAACGTAGTGCCAGTCGTTTTCAGGGTGAGTAACCGGTTCGTCGGAGACCCCATGAAGCTCATCCATCACATGATCTATCAGTGAGGAAACACCACGGTTATGTGCTGCGGCAATGCCCAGCGGTTCGCCCATGCCCAGTTCGTACATTTCAACCAATACAACATCGGGGTTTTTGCCGTCGATCTTGTTGGCAATCAGATAAGCCGACTTGCCGCTTTTACGCAGGTAGTTGGCGATCATCCGGTCGCCTTCCAGAATACCGGCGCTGGCATCAACCATAAAAAAGACGATATCGGCTTCCTGTATCGCCTGAAAGCTCTGGGAAGCCATGGCTTCATCGATACCGACTTCTTCACCACTGATACCGCCGGTATCAATAACAATAAACGGCCGCTCGCCGACCTTGCCTTCACCATATTTACGATCGCGGGTCAGCCCGGCGATTTCCGCTACCAGTGCATCGCGAGACTTGGTAAGACGATTAAACAGAGTGGACTTGCCAACATTGGGACGACCCACCAAAGCGATGACTGGAACCATGAAATACCTCAGATAAAAAGGGGAGCCAATAAGCTCCCCGGAAAAACAACGCTGATCACTATGAAAGCAGCAAGACTATTCTTCTGCAGTGACCAGCATAACGTCACCGGCATTGGTATAGACCACTACGCCCCTGTCGGTGACCAGCAAGGGGCTACGCACACCAAAGTCACGGCCATGCAGCTGCCGCCAGCGAGTGGCTTCCGACTGATTAGGATAGCTGACGTGTAAAGCATTGGGAATAAGAGACAAACGCGCCAGCAAGGCACCATCCACCTGACTGAGCAGATACAGGAAGCCTTCGCTGTCGGTGACGACCAGATTGTTCTGGTAAGCTTCGACGCCTCCCAGCTGGCGACCTTTCAGACTGCCCTGGGTCCAGACCGGGTCACCACCATACACATCAAATGCGCGAATACTACTGTCATCCAGAGTCAGATAAACGTTACCCAGAGATAACACCGGGCTGGTATAGCTTGAGCCATCTTCTTCCCAGCGCGTTTCACCTGTGGCACTGATGGCGGCTACCTTGCCGTGATAACTGGCGGCATAAATCAGTTGGTTTTCAACCACTACGGTGCCGTCTGCATCCACCAGGCGTTCCAGCTCGGAACGACCTTCCGGTGTTGCCAGGCGGACATCCCAGCGCGGAATACCCAAACGCCGGTCCAGCGCAATCACCTTGCCATTGGCCAAACCCAGTATTACCAGTTCACCGGATACCACAGGGGCGGCGGTGCCGCGTACCGACAGAATCGGCATCGCGGTTTCATACGACCAGCGTTGTTCCCCGCTATAACGATCAAAGGCCGAGACCCGACCATCAATGGTGTGAACATAGACGCGCTCGTCATCCACTTCCGCAGCAGCCACCGCTTCACTGGACAATTGGGCTTGCCAGACAGGTTGGCCCTGATCAGCTGTCAGGCTATGCAGCACGCCATCAACCGTTACCAGAAACAGATGCTCACCGGCCAGCGTAACACCGGCCGATACCGGTTTTTCCAGCGCCTGTTGCCACAGCGTGCGACCGGAGTCCAACGCCAGCGACCAGACAGAGCCGGAGGTATCGGCGGCATACAGTACATCGTCCGCAGCCACGGCTTGCAAACGGCTGTAATTGCTACCCGGGCCATCCCCGATATGAGTGCGCCAGACAATATCCAGGCCATTACTGCCCAATGAAGGCAGGCTCTCGGCATCGGTTTGAGGTTGCGAAGAACAAGCGCTGACCAGAACGGCGGCCAACAGTAACCCGGTGCGGGTGACTCTGCCAGCGACCAGCCGTTGGCGGCCAAATTTCAGACCGCTCAGCATCAGGCGTCCTCAGCGGCGATCAGAAAATCGCTTTTGCGTTGCAGCAGCTGGGTATCCACACCCAGTACGGCAGCAGCATCCAGCGCTTCCTGATAGGCCACCCGGGCTGCTGCGCGGTCGCCTTTGCGGAACAAGGCATCACCACGGGCTTCCAGATACTGGGGGGCATAAGCCGGGTCCGGTACATCGCTCACCAGAGCCAGCGCCGCATCGGTATCATCCAGTTCAACCAGTACATCAGCCAGACGCGCGGTGGCCAGGTATTTGATTGGCGCTTCAGCGCTATCAACCAAGGCTCTCAGCTCGGCAGCCGCACTGTTCATATCACCGTTATCCGCAGCAAAGCGCGCCAGAAACAGGCTGGCAAACTGACTGTAAGTGCTTTTGCCAAAATCACTTTTCAGCTGCTCAGCCAGGGCAATTGCTTCTTGCTGGGCGGCCTCATTACCAGACATGATAGCTGCAGAGGCTTTTTCAGTCAGTGAGGAATACAGCGCTGATGCCGCTTCTCCGGTGGTCTGTTGCTGGGTCTGATAATAATTCCAGCCCAACCAGCCAGCCGCAACCAACACAATGGCTATCAGCGTGCTCTTGCCATTTTCATCCCACCAGCGTTTGAGCATTTCTGCCTGTTCTTCATCCGTACGCAGTTCTGTCATGACCTGGCTACCTTATTCGTATTCGTTATGTTCATTCGATATCTATTAATGCCAGTGTAAGCACTGTTCAGCCGTCAGGCTGTTACAGCATTGCTTCAGCCAGCCAATCAGACAAGCCGGACTGGGCAATGGTTTGCTGCTCAGCATCATTCCGTAAATCCTTGATGGTGATCTGTTCTGCTGCCAATTCATTCTCACCCAGTAACAAGGCAAAACGAGCACCACTTTTATCGGCTTTTTTCATCTGGCTCTTGAAGCTGCCACCGCCGCAGTGGCACTGTATCCGCAGCCAGCTGTGTTCTTCGCGCAAGCGATCGGCCAGCAACAGTGCGGCCATGTCTGACCCTTCACCCATGGCGCAGAGGTACAGATCGACGGTTTGGGTGACCGCCGAAGGAATCACATCCAGGGTTTCCAGCAGCAGGATCAGCCGCTCAATCCCCATGGCGAAACCCACCGCCGGGGTCGGTTTGCCACCCAGCTGTTCCACCAGACCATCGTAACGGCCACCAGCACACACAGTGCCCTGGGAGCCAAGCTGGTCCGTGACCCATTCAAACACGGTCTTGTTGTAGTAATCGAGCCCACGTACCAGACGCTGGTTGATTTCATAAGCAACCCCGGCGGCATCCAGAATGGCACGCAGTTTGGCAAAATGTTCCCGGCTGTCGTCATCGAGATGGTCGTGCAACTGCGGGGCATCAGCCAGCAGCGCCTGGGTGTTGGGATCTTTCGAATCCAATACCCGCAGCGGGTTGCTTTCCAGACGACGTTGACTGTCTTCGTCAAGCTGGTCCTTGAACTGACTGAGATACGCCACCAGAGCGGCCCGATATTCAGCCCGGGCGGCGTTGCTGCCCAAAGTGTTCAGCTGCAGTGTGACCACATCCTTGAGGCCAAGTTGCTGCCATAAGCGGGCTGTCATCAAAATCAGTTCGGCATCGATATCTGCGGTGGCAATACCGAAGGTTTCCACACCCACTTGAAAGAATTGGCGATAGCGGCCTCTTTGTGGCCGCTCATGACGAAACATCGGGCCGGTGTACCATAACCGCTGGGTCTGGTTGTACAGCAAGCCATGTTCTTCACAGGCACGTACGCAGCTGGCGGTACCTTCCGGGCGCAGCGTCAGGCTGTCGCCATTACGGTCATCGAAGGTGTACATTTCTTTTTCGACGATATCCGTCACTTCACCAATCGAGCGCTTGAACAGGTTGGTGCTCTCAACAACCGGCATCCGGATTTCATCATAGCCATGTCCAGCCAGCAGATCCTTGACGGTACCTTCCAGGTACTGCCACACCGGGCTTTGCGCTGGCAGGATATCGTTCATGCCGCGAATGGCTTTTATTTTCTTGGACATAATCTCTGGGTTATTCCTGTAGTTCTGCAGTCTCAAATTCTGCTTTCTGCGGTCTCAGCCGGAGACAATCAGATTGTCACGTTCTTTGTCGAGCTGGTCGGCACGTTCACGAATCAGACGTTCGAGATCATCCACCAGCGTCTCGTTGTTCAGCTTTCCGGCCGGTTTGCCATCGATATACACCAGGTTGGGCTGACCACCGGCCAGACCCAGGTCAACTTCCTTGGCTTCACCAGGACCGTTCACCACGCAACCGATCACCGCTACATCCATATTGGTGCGAATATCTTCGACCCGGGTTTCCAGGTCGTTCATGGTCTTAATAACATCGAAGTTTTGTCGTGAGCAGCTGGGACAGGCAATAAAGTTGATGCCTCGGGAGCGCACTTTCAGTGACTTCAGCATATCCCAGCCGACTTTGACTTCCTGTACCGGGTCTGCTGCCAGCGACACACGAATGGTGTCACCGATACCGTCCCACAGCAGCAGGCCCAGACCGATGGAGGATTTGACCGTACCACCACGCAAGCCACCAGCTTCCGTGATACCCAAATGTAACGGCTGTTCGATCTGGCTGGCGATTTGGCGGTAAGCGGCCACCGTCATAAAAATATCGGAGGCCTTCAGACTCAGCTTGTATTCCTGGAAGTCGAGGCGATCGAGAATATCGATATGGCGCATGGCCGATTCCACCAGCGCTTCCGGGGTTGGCTCGCCGTATTTTTTTTGCAGATCTTTTTCCAGCGAACCGGCGTTCACACCGATCCGAATCGGAATATTATGGTCACGAGCAGCATCCACTACCGCACGCACACGGTCTTCACGGCCAATATTACCGGGGTTGATACGTAAACAATCCACTCCCAGTTCAGCCACACGCAAGGCAATGCGGTAGTCAAAGTGAATATCGGCCACCAGCGGAATATTGACCTGCTTGCGGATCCGGCCAAAGGCTTCGGCAGCATCCATAGAAGGGACAGAAACCCGCACGATATCGGCACCAGCATCCTGAGCCTGCTGAATCTGCGCTACCGTAGCCGCGACATCCGTGGTTTCGGTGTTGGTCATGGTCTGGATCGAGATCGGTGCATCACCGCCAACCGCGACGTCACCGACCATGATCTTGCGACTTTTTCGACGTTTGATCGGATTTTCAAAATGCATCAGTCAGTCTCGCTCGTACCGGTTATCAATCGTTGCTGCTGTCCAGGGATTCCTGGTACAGACGGTATTCGTTGGAATTCGGAAATTGTTTTTTCAGTTGCGTCGCCAGCGTAATGACCTTGTCGGTATCCTGACGAATCGTCGCCAGCTTGATACCCAGCCACAGGCTGTGCGATGTATGACGGGTGTTACCCTTGCTGACCAGGCGATCCAGACGGTCAAAATACTTGCGTGACTCATCGTAGCGCTGGGCTTCAAACAACAGGGTGGAGACATTCACCAGCGCATCAACACTGTATGGCGACAAACGTAATGCTTCCATATAGCTGTCAATGGCATTGGACGGCTGGTTCTGGCGGTAATAGTTCATCGCCAGGTCGTTATACGCACTGGCGCGGCTGTCGTAATAACGATCTCCGGCTGCCGTTTCGAGCCATTTTTTCGCCTTGTCATACTCTTTCATCTGGATATACAGCCGTCCCAGATGATGTTTGGCGGCGGTATACGAGCTGTCGTTGGCAATGGCCTTACGCATAAAATCTTCCGCCAGGTCGTACTCGGCTTCCATTTGCCACACCAGCCCCATGGCGTCGTTGGCAGGGGCATGATTCGGGTCCATGGCCAGTGCTTTTTGCAACCTCTGGCGGGCCAGGTCCGGGCGATTCTGTTGCAGGTAACCAAAGCCAAGCTGGGTGTAGTTTTCCAGCGCCTTGTCCGGGTTCTTGTTTTTTTGCAAGCGGCTTTCGGTGGTGGTTACACAGGCCGTCAAAACCAGTGCCAGGGTAATCATGACCAATTGCTGCAAGATATTACGGAGCTGTCTCATACCTGAGGGCCTTATTGGTTGGAATCCAGTTGCACCGCATTGATATAACGCTCACTGCGGCGAGTACGATCCTCGACCTTGCCGACCAGCTGGCCGCAAGCGGCGTCGATATCATCGCCGCGTGTCGAACGTATTGTCACAATATGATTCTGACTGACCAGATAATCACGGAAACGGTACACGCGATTATTGCTTGGACGTTTGTAGCCAGAATTAGGAAACGGGTTAAATGGAATCAGATTGATCTTGCAAGGTACCTGTTTCAGCAACTCTGCCAGCTCAATCGCCTGTTCCAGACTGTCGTTGATACCATCCATCATGGTGTATTCAATGGTCGCCTTGCGTCGATCCGGCAACCTTGCCAGATAACGATTGGTAGCAGCAATCAACTCGGCAATCGGGTATTTGCGGTTGATCGGTACCAGCTGGTTACGCAACTCGTCATTCGGGGCATGCAGTGATACCGCCAGCGAGACGTCAGTGACTTCTCCTAGCTTATCCAGCATCGGCACCACACCGGAAGTACTCAGCGTTACCCGACGTTTCGACAAACCGTAGGCATTGTCTTCCATCATCAGATGCATGGCATCGACGACGTTATCAAAATTCAACAGCGGTTCGCCCATGCCCATCATCACCACATTGGTAATACGACGTTCACGGCGTTCACCAGGCTCATGAAAACTCATCGAGGCGACGTAGACCTGGCCAATAATTTCCGCCACTGTCAAATCACGGTTAAAGCCCTGCTTGCCGGTGGAGCAAAAGCTGCAATCCAGCGAGCAACCTATCTGTGAGCTGACACACAGGGTGCCGCGTTCTTTTTCCGGAATGTACACGGTTTCAATCGAGCTGCCGCCAGGCATACGCATTACCCACTTGCGGGTACCGTCGGCAGAAATATTTTCATAGACCACTTCAGGCAGACGGATCTCGGCGAGATCAGCCAGTTTGGCACGCAAAGGCTTGCCCATATTGGTCATTTTTTCGAAGTCGGCTTCGCCATACTGATGAATCCACTTCAGCATTTGCTGGGCACGGAATTTCTTTTCACCAATATCGGTGAAAAAAGCTTCCATTTTTACTGGAGACAAGCCCAGCAAATTGATCTTTTGAGTGGTATCGGTCATCAAGCAGTTACCTGGCGTAGCGCTTCCGAGCAGGAAAAAACAGAACGAACGGGAGCAAACCGCTCCCGTTCAGACAAAATCAACGTGCGCAGATTTCGTCAGCAGAGAAGAAATAAGCAATTTCACGAGCAGCAGATTCTGCAGAATCAGAACCGTGTACTGCGTTGGCATCAATGCTTTCAGCGAAATCAGCGCGGATAGTACCGGCTTCAGCTTCTTTAGGGTTGGTTGCACCCATCAGTTCGCGGTTCAGCAGGATAGCGTTTTCACCTTCCAGAACCTGTACAACGACAGGACCAGAAGTCATGAAACCAACCAGATCCTTGTAGAAAGGACGTTCTTTGTGCTCAGCGTAAAAACCGCCTGCTTTATCATCATCCAGGCGCACCATTTTGGCAGCAACAACACTCAGGCCAGCTTTTTCGAAACGGGCAATGATGTCACCGATTGCATTTTTGGCAACGGCATCTGGTTTGATAATAGACAGTGTACGTTCAACAGCCATGTGTAACTCCAATAGTAAATGTATTCAGGGGGTTAAAAATCCGGCGGATTATACGCACGTTTTGGTAAAAGGTGTACGCATGTAACCGCTGTCAGACCCAACCCCGTCTCAACCCCGGCTGGTCTGCTGACGTAACCGCGTTACAATCCGGCTCACCTGCTCAATGGCAAAGTCAATATCGTCCTCAGTGGTGTAACGGCCGACACTGAAACGCAGCCCGGCATGAGCCAGCGCATTGCTGCGTCCAATGGCTTTTAACACGTAAGAAGGCTCGATACTGGCAGAGGTACAGGCCGACCCGGACGATACCGCCACTTGCGCCAATGAAGCGAGCAGGATTTCACCGTCAACCCCGTCAAATGACAGATTAAGCAGACCAGCAACCCGCTGCTGGGCATGGCCATTCAGATAGACATCCCCCAACTCCAGCAAGGCCTGCTGTAACCGCTCGCGCAAGGCCGTGATACGCGGTAACTCTTCCGCCAGCAGGGTCGCGGCCATTTGCGCAGCCGTACCGATACCGACGATCTGGTGGGTTGGCAAGGTGCCTGAGCGCATGCCGCGCTCATGGCCACCACCGTGAATCTGGGCATCAATATGCACCTGTGGCTGACGGCGTACATACAACACGCCGATGCCTTTGGGGCCATAAAACTTGTGGGCCGATACCGATAACAGATCTACCCGCCAGTGGTTAACATTCACCGGCAGCTTGCCAACCGCCTGGGCAGCATCCACATGCAGCAGCGCCGGGTGATCACTCAACTGCTCTGCCACTGCGGCGATATCCGTCAGGGTACCGATTTCGTTGTTCACCGCCATCAGGGAAACCAGTACGGTATCGTCCCGCAAGGCATCGGCGACCTGTTGCGGCTGGATCAGACCATCGGCATCTGGCGTCAGCAGGGTAATGGCGACATCCTGTTGCTTCAGCCAGGCCAGGGTATCGAGTATCGCCTTGTGCTCAATGGCGGAACTGATGATATGGCAGGATTTGCCCGGATGATGGCGGCGGTAATATTCAACCACCCCTTTAAGGGCCAGGTTATTGCTTTCTGTTGCACCGGAGGTCCAGACAATTTCACGCGGTTCGGCACCCAATACGTCAGCCACCTGACGCCGGGCTTTTTCAACCGCCTGTTCCGCTTGCCAGCCAAAGCGATGGGAGCGTGAAGCCGGGTTGGCAAAATTGCCATCCATGGTAAGGCAAGCCGTCATGGCCTCAGCCACCGCCGGGTCAACTGGCGTCGTGGCAGCATAATCAAGATAAAGGGTTTTCATTGCAGATCCAAATCACATCGGGCGAAACAGATAACAGATAGTGTAGCGCTGCCACCAAGAGCGTCAGAATACAGTAAACACATGGCGGCAACGGGGAATAATAACGCAAAATTGCCGCTGATCGACAACAACCGCAGTTTACTCTCCTGATACGACTGGTCGGCTTATGGCGTCGCGGACCTCTTTGATCCGGCTAACCTAACCATCCAATCAAACCGTTCAATCAAACCATCCAATCAAACCAAGCAGGTCGATCCGTTAACCCAAAGACACCGTTCAAACACCCGCTTGTCTGTCACTGCCCCTGGCTGTTACCGAGTGCCAACGGTGAAGATGATCAAACAAGGCCGTGTTTGACCGTGTTTGCCATACGCTTGTTGCGTTGCTGTCAGCGCCAGAAAAGAACAGTTCTGCAAGGCTGCAAGGGCTAGCCGTTCATGGCATCCGATAAAAATGCATTGATACGATTGCCGGTCTGCATATCCTGACGGTGTGCCGTGTGCTGGATTTCCTGGCGGGCAATCAGTTCTTGCAAGCTGATGGCCGACAGAAAATCGTGTATCTGCTCACTCAGATCCAGCCACAGATGATGGGTCAGGCATTCATCACCCTTCTGGCAATCTCCGCGTTTACTGCAGCGCGTGGCATCCATGGATTCATTCACGGCATCAACAATTTCTGCCACATTGATGGTATCCATTGCCCGGCCAAGACGATAACCACCTCCCGGCCCACGGACACTGGAAACCAGTTCACGACGTCGCAAACGAGCAAACAACTGCTCAAGATACGACAGGGAGATGCCCTGCCGTCCAGATATATCGTTCAGGCTGACAGGGCCATCTTCTGCGTGTATGGCCAGATCCAGCATGGCTGTCACCGCGTAGCGGCCCTTGGTTGTCAGTCGCATATAACAATTCCTCCGATCGGGTCGGTATTATGTTTATATCCGACTAATACAGTCAACTAAGTAAAACGTAAAGTAAGCGGTAAAGCCTGTCCGTTGCCCCGGTTTCAGTTCTCACCGCTCTGATCCACCCACACAGGCCTTTTGATCAGCCCTCTGAGGGGCTTCAATCAGAAGTCCGTTCAGTAGTCCGTTCAGGTTCAGCTTCTGTTGCTGCAGTGTTTGGTGCTTCGGTGGCTGGTAATTCATCCTTATCCACCGCGCCTTGTTTGGATGCGCCAAGCGAATCTGGCGTTGCCTCATCCTGATCATCCCCCAGGCAGACAAAATGCTCCCGCTCCAGCTCTGGCAGTGCGTCGTCGCAGTTATGAATACCCACCTGATGCAGGGCCTTGCACATGCGATCAATCTTGCTGTCCACCGCATCCATATGATCCATCATATTGTGGATCGAGCGAGCAATCGGGTCCGGGGTACCATCGGCAATACCGTAGGCGTCAAATCCCAGTTTTTCAGCCATACGGACAGTCCCTTCTGGCAAGGGATTTTTCTTGCCTGCCATCCGTACAATACGACCAGGAATCCCCACCACGGTAGCGCCGTCCGGCACGGGCTTGGTCACGACCGCATTGGAGCCGATACGGGCATTTTCGCCCACTTCAATTGGCCCCAATACCTTGGCACCGGCACCCACGACAACACCGTTGTGCAAGGTCGGGTGACGCTTGCCCTTGTTCCAGCTGGTGCCACCCAGGGTGACGCCGTGATACAGGGTGCAGTCATCACCGATCTCTGCGGTTTCCCCAATCACCACGCCCATGCCGTGATCGATAAAAAAGCGGTGACCAATCGTCGCACCCGGGTGGATTTCGATACCCGTCAGCCAGCGACTGCCGGTCGATAACAGCCGTGCCAACCATTTGAAGCCACGACGCCATAAACCATTGGCCAGCCGATAATGCAAAATGGCATGAACCCCCGGATAAGTGGTCAGGACTTCAAACGTATTACGGGCTGCGGGGTCGCGCTCGAAGACGCAGGCGACATCTTCACGGAGTTGTTTAAACATCAGAATGGCTCCCTTGGGTAGCACCATCAATGGCATCATCCATCGGTAGCTGGGCATCCGATCGCGGTGGTGTCTGAGGTGAGAATGATACATCGGTGACTGGTTGATCCTGGCGACGTCCAGCATGTTGCTGTATCGCTGCCAACATACCGCGCACCATATTGATTTCCATCTTGTCTGGCTCCGCCCGTTGATACAGGCGACGTAATCGGGTCATCAGTTGCTTGGGGGTATTTGGGTCCAGAAAGCCGATATCCACCAGTGTTTGCTCAAGGTGCAACATCATGCCGTTCAGCTCCTTGTGTGTGGCTGGCGGGTGATCCCATTCCACTCCCCAGCGTTGCCCCATCACCGCCGCCGTGTTGTCGGCATGGTTATCCGCCGCCGCAATGGCTGCCAGTCGCATTTCGTAACACAACACCTGAACGGCCTGCGCAACATTCAAGGAGGAAAAGGATTCCACCGTCGGAATATGAACATGGGCATGGCAGAGGTGCAGTTCTTCATTGGTCAGGCCGCGGGACTCTCGCCCAAACACCAACGCCGCACGAGCGCCGGTTCCTGTTACCTGACACACACTCTCGGCCGCTTGCCTTGGGGTCATCAAAGGCCAGGGAATATGCCGACTGCGAGCACTGGTGCCGACGACCAGACTGGCATCGGCAATGGCCTCTTCCAGGGTTGGTACAATACGCACCCGCTGCAGAATATCCTCCGCCCGGGATGAACGTGCCAGGGCCTCATCGTTAACGGTCGCGATCGGATCAACCAGAATCAATTGCCCCAGCCCCATGTTTTTCATGGCCCGGGCAGCAGCGCCAATATTGCCGGAATGCGTGGTATTTACCATCACGATGTCAATGGCATCGAGCAGAGGATAATGGTCACCTGCGTCTGAAATCACTTCACCCACCTTTCACTGTGCAACCATCAAGGATGGCTTGCTGGACGCAGCACCCGCCAATCGTCTGATTTATGTGGCAGGAACTGCTAAAAACCGCGAAGTGTAGCGAAAACATGCTTCGCCAACCAGAGCAGTACTGATATAATCACCGGTTCCCCGTTCTTTAAGAGATAGTTATCGCAATGCAGCCCATGGTGAACTTGGCGTTGCGCGCTGCGCGCAATGCGGGTCAGGATTTGGTCCGCCGACTGGACCGCTTCGATTCGTACCAGAGTACGGATCAGGAAAAAGCGAAGTTTATTGCAGACTGCACCATTGGTCTGGAAAAAAGCATCATCTTTGAACTGAAAAAGTCCTATCCGGAGCACAGCTATAACGGCCGTGAAACCGGTGTGAACTCAGGTGTTGAGAAACAGCCAATCTGGCAGATCTGTGTCATTGATGATATCGCCAACTTCCGTGTCGGTATCCCTGCGTTTGCCATTATCGTTGGCTGCCAGATCAATGGCAAAACCGAGCATGCGGTGGTAACCAACCCAATCAATGGCGATGAATTTACGGCTTCCCGTGGACGTGGTGCCCAACTGAGTGGCCGTCGTATCCGCTGCGGCCAGATCAACAATCTGTCCGATGCCATCGTTGGCTATACCCAGCCCGTTGGTGTTGGTGAAGATGCCTACGTCCAGCGCGAACGTATTATGAAACTGATGGGCAAGACCTATGAGTTGCGTAATATCGGTTCCAATGCCTTGTCTATCGCCTATGTCGCCGCCGACCGTTTCCAGGCCGCCGCATTAAGCAACGTTGACGAATTCAGCCTGCTCGCTGGCGGTCTGATCGCCTCTGAAGCGGGCTGTCTGATCTCAGATATCCATGGTGAACCACGTGTGCGCCAGGGCGGTAACTTGCTGGTCAGCAACCCACGCTTGCTCAAAAGCCTGATGTTCAAAGACTAACAGGCATTCGACTGCCATCCTTGGGTATTTTCTATCCAATGGTCTGGCAGGTCCCACAAAAAAAGCGGCCAAGGCCGCTTTTTTTGTGCAGTATCAGCAGGCTTACTGCACCGCAGAGACATCTTCGGCTTGAGGGCCTTTATCGCCTCGCACCACAGTAAACTTGACTCGCTGCCCTTCTGCCAAGGAACGATGCCCTTGACCACGAATCGAACGGAAATGCACAAACACATCTTCACCGTTATCCCAGGTGATAAAGCCAAATCCTTTTTTGACGTTAAACCATTTCACTACGCCTCGTTCACGTCCATCTTCAACATCTTCCTCCACCACAGTGCCGGTGCTGCTGCGACTGCTGACTGGCTGTTCAACACTGGCATTACCCAGTGAAACCACCAGCAAGCCAGCGCCAAAGGCAGCGGCAAAGACAATCAAGACCAAACCAGCGGGCAATGAAACACCATCCATCAGCCCTTGAAACGACAACCACAAAGCGACTGACACAATAACAGCTGTCAGTAATGCCAAACTTAATTTACGAACCATTGCGATACCTATAATTAACGTTTAAAACTGTTTTTAATTCTGGATCATGAGGCCATCGGGCCTCTCCGCATGAAATCCTAAATCCCTTAAAAAATCAATATGATAGCCATTGCCCCCCAACACAGTGAGCAAACCCGTATGAATAGTAGTACAAAGACCCCCGATCAGCACCGTTCTGACACACTGCAGCTGCTCGACCGTATTACTGAGCTGGAAACCCGGCTGAGCTATATGGATGAAACCGTCGACACCCTGAATGAGCAAATCACTCACCTGTCGGCAGACTTCACCCTTGCTCGTCAGGCCATGCAGCTGATGAATCGCCGTCTGGAACAACTGGCAGCCAATACCGGCGACCTCAAATCCAGCCAGGATGATGCCCCACCTCCACACTATTAATCTGTGCCCGCCCGATCACCCCAAAGGGATCACACAAAAGGACAGTATCGATGAACCGGTTCTCTCGCTGGCAACTGCGGCCACTTGGATGGCTGCAGGCACTACTTTACAGCCTGATCAAAACCCGCCTGATTGGCCCGGCCCAACAACCCGCCACCCACAATACCTTGCGGGTTTATGCCCTGCTTTATCCTTCGCTCTCAGAAACCCTGGTCATTGACCGCGAAGTACAGGAGCTGAACTGGGCCAGCCCCCTGGATGCCGCCAACTCGCTCAACCAGACGGGACTGCCATCGTTTTTCCATGTTTACGGCCGTTCAAGAAGCCTTTTCCACCGTGCTGGCAAACCGGTCATCTGCGATTCACTGAAAATGCTGGCCGAATGGCAATTGGCCCACCCGGATCGTCCTCTTGAAGTGGTTCCTGTACGGGTTTTCTGGGGCCGAGGCCCCCAAAAAGAAGGCTCTTTCCTGCGTATCTGGCTGCAAAACAGCGGCTCGTTTGGTGGCCGTCTTCTGACCCTGCTGGCGATTTTATTTAATGGCCGCAATACCTTTGTCCATTTCAGCCAACCGTTATCACTGCAACAGCTGGCGCAAAAGGCTCGCACTCCCCACCGCCTGGCCCGTAAAACCGCGCTCTTGCTGCGTATCCATTTCCGTCAGGTCTCCGCCACTGTCATTGGCCCTGATCTCTCTCACCGTCGTACCCTGATCAGCCAGATTCCGAATCGCCCACTGGTGCAGACAGCCATTGAACAGGCGATAAAGGAACAGAACCTGACCCTGCCCCAGGCGCGTCAGAAAACACGCCAGTATGCCGACGAAATCGCCTCCAATATTTCCTATACCACGGTGCGGTTTATGGATGTCCTGCTCAGCTGGGTCTGGAATACCCTTTATGACGGCGTTCAGGTCAACCATATCGACCCGCTCAAAACAGCCGCCCGCGATAACGAGATCATCTACGTCCCTTGTCACCGCAGCCATATTGACTACCTGTTGTTGTCTTACGTGCTGTATCACAATGGCTTGCAACTGCCGCAAATCGCTGCTGGTATCAATCTGAATCTGCCAGTGGCGGGACCCATATTACGTCGAAGCGGGGCATTTTTCATGCGTCGTTCATTTCGTGACAACCCCTTGTATGCCGCGGTGTTCGACGAGTATTTACACAGTATTTTTACCCGGGGTTATGCAGCCGAGTATTTTGTTGAAGGAGGCCGCAGTCGGACTGGTCGAACCCTGCAGCCCAAAGCCGGCATGCTGGCCATGACGGTGCGCAGCTATCTGCGTGACTGCCGCAAACCCATTCTCTTTATGCCCGTGTATCTGGGCTACGAAAAGGTCTTTGAAGCAGGCAGCTACCAGAAAGAACTGAATGGCAAGAAAAAACGGCAAGAAAGCCTGCTTGGTGTTTTCGCCACACTGAAGTCCTTTCGACGCCATTTTGGCAAGGTACAGGTTACTTTCGGCGAACCGATCTACCTGACCGAATTCCTGAACCAGCAGTACCCCGACTGGCGTCAACAGACTGCTGCCGATCATCATTACCGCCCGGACTGGGCACGGCCAGTGGTCGATCAACTGGCCCGGCGTATCGTCACAGGTATCAATCAGGCTACCTCCGTCAACCCCATCAACCTGGTCGCCATGGCACTACTGACCAGCCCTCGTGAAGCCATGGAAGAAAGCGTCCTGATCCAGCGACTGGAAAACTGGGCAGCCCTGATTCGGCAACAACCACTCAGCAATCGTACCCAGGTAACAGAAGGCAGTGCCAGCGACTGGATTCAGCAAGCCGAGACACTTGGCAGCATCCAGCGCCAGAGCCACAGCATGGGCGACCTGATATACGCCGACGATCGCCGCGCGATCGCCCTGACCTACTATCGCAATAACGTCTTACACCTCTTGGCCATCCCGTCGGTACTGAGTTGCCTGCTGGTGCACCGCCAGCCACACCAGGCCAAACAATTACACGCTCTGGTGCTGACCCTTTACCCCTATTTGCAGGCCGAGCTGTTTTTACCCTGGTCAAAGGCACAACTGGAAGCAGTGATTAACGACTGGCTCGACACCCTGTGCCAGGCCGACTATCTCGAATGCAGCAACCATCACTATTGCGCCGTGGATGACCGTGAAGCCAGTTATACCGAACTCACGGCACTGGCAACCCTGATGATGCCAACCCTGGAACGTTATTACCTGACACTGGCCCTGCTGCGTCAGCGGCGGTCCGCTACCCTGACGGCAGAGCAGCTGGAGCGGCAATGCTCACTGATCGCTCAGCGAATCAGCTTGCTACATGGCCTGAATGCCCCCGAGTTCTTTGATACCAGCTTGTTCCGGACTCTGGTTGCAGAGCTACTGGAACAGCAGATTCTGACCCGACAAGACAACCATGGGGTACTGGTATTTGGTGAAGCCCTGGTCACATTGACCGAGCAGCTCGAACAGGCGCTCGACGGCCCCATGCGTCACAGCATCCTGCGCTGTATATAGACAGAAACCGATCATATACAAGCGCCAGAAGCTGACTCAGCCAATGGCGCCACTTTCGCCAACACATACACATCGAAGCGATTGGACTTGCCCCTCAGGGCATAGGAAGGAGCACGATTGGCCAGCGGTGCCGCCTTGCGGCCCCGCTTTACCACCACCCGGCAACGCGCCGCTTGTAACGCAGCATCGAGTAACTCATCGGCATCCGCATCACCCCCCACCAGCGACCGGAATGCCTGCATGTCTTTTTTAACCTGGGCCGACCCCTTGGCATCCTCGCCAAACATAGGGTCGAGATAGACCACATCCGGCCGACGTGCCATATCCGCTTCCGGGATCAGTAACGTATGGCTGGAGCCAAACGAAAAACGGATACGGCGCACAATGTCCCCGGCTTCAACATCTTGTCGACCACGTATCAACCCATCGTCCAGCAAGGCCGCCACGACCGGTTGCCGTTCATGGGCAACCACCTGGCAGCCCAGTGTTGCCAGCACAAAGCTGTCGCGTCCCAAGCCGGCGGTTGCATCGATAACACTTGGCTGATAAGCCCCGGAAACGCCAACCGCTTTGGCGATATCCTGACCCAGCCCGCCACCAAAACGGCGACGATGCGCCGTAGCACCGGCCGCAAAATCAACTCGCACCACCGCCTTGCCACCTGCACCTTCTCGCAGCGACAAGCCATCGCCACCCAGACACAAATGAAAACCGGGCTGCTGCAGCCGCTCCACAGTGGCCGCCGTCAGGCCATAACGTTCAGACCAGACCGCTGCTTCAGCCGCATACTCTGGCGCCAAACAAATCAACTCAGCCATGGTGCTGCCACTCAGACAAAAAACAGAAACAGCATCGCACCCAGCAACAAGCGGTAAATCACAAACGGCAGCATACCCAGCTTGTCGACCAGCTGCAGGAAGTAGTGAATCCCCGCCCAGGCGCTGATGCCCGACACCGCCATCCCCAGCAACAGGCTAAACCAGTCCACTCCATCGGCAGCCTGAATCAGCTCCACCACTTTGAGGCCGGATGCTGCCAAAATCAGCGGGACCGACAACAGGAAGGAAAAACGGGCCGCATCCAGGCGATGAAAACCCAAAAACAGCGCCGCCGTCATGGTGATACCAGAACGCGAAGTCCCTGGAATCAGTGCCAGCGCCTGAGCCACCCCGATAATCAGAGCCAGGGCAACGGTCATCTCGACCAGGCTATGACGGCGTGACTGACAGCGGTCCGACAGCCCCAGTACCACACCAAAGAGGATTGTCGTGGTTGCAATCACCATGGTCGAGCGCAGGTTGGCTTCAATAAAACTCTCACCCAGCAAGCCAACAATCACCGCCGGTACCGTGGCAATCGCCACCATCCAGGACAAGCGACCATCTTCATTGGGGGTGCGGCTAAACCCGGTCGTGACCCAACCGACAATCATGCGTTGCAGCTCATTGCGGAAATACCAGACAACCGCCAGCAAGGTGCCAAAATGCACCGCGACATCAAACGCCAGTCCCTGATCCGGCCAACCGAACACCTGTGAGGGTAAAATCAGGTGAGCCGAGCTGGAGATCGGTAAAAACTCGGTAATCCCTTGCAGAATTGCCAAGACAACAGTTTCAAAAATTCCCACGATTGGTTCCTCAGCGTTTGAGCAGGCTTGGTTGCTCGTCCAGTTTTTTCCATGCGACGGAATCGCGCAAATATACGGGGGGGAAATCCTCGATGCCAGCAAATTCCCCTTGCTGCCAGGCAGCCATGACCTGATCTGCGGCGTAGTGGCTCAAAGGCTCAATCCCTTCGATCAGCGCTAGCGCGACCGGGTTATCATCCAGCGCAGCCAGCAGCGATACGCCATTGCCAGCCATCACACAGTCATTCGGATCAAGCTGCCGGGTCTGTAGCAACGCCTGCAACTGTTCGACACAGTGTCGGGGCTGACTGACTTGCTCAGTACCCAGCAGCCGACAAAGCGGCCCATTACGCTCGTACACAGCCCAGAATACTTCACCCATATGAGCATCCAGCACAGTTACCACCCGGCCTGCTGTTGTCTGCGTCAGCGCCTGTTGCGCCAACAGTTGCAGGGTAGAAAAGCCATATACCGGCACATTCAAACCCAGGGCAATCCCTTGAATCACACTGACGGCAATACGAATACCGGTAAACGAACCCGGACCACGGCTAAACGCCAAACCATCCAGCGCTGACTTGTCCACTGCGGCAGCTACCAGCACCTCATCGATCATCGGCAACAAGCGCTGGGCATGGCGGCGGGGCTGTCTTTCGGTCAGATCCTGGACACCCGCGGCGGAAATCAGGCTGACGGAACATAATGCCGACGAGGCATCAACAATCAGCAAATTGGCCATTCCAAACCCTGCCCTCTCGTAAAAAGCGCGCAGTATAGCAGAGCCAATCCGACGCGCTGGCAAAACACCGGACATAAATACGGCGCACAAACAGCAGCCATAAAAAAAGCCCCCGAAGGAGCTTTTTTTATGGCTGGCAGGTGGTTAACCCAGCGCAGACATCACGGTATTGGTAATGTCTTGCATGGAGCCTACACCCGGAATATGGCTGTACTTGGGTGAGCTGGCATCCTGCTTGGCTTCCAGTTGCTTGTAGAAAGCAACCAGCGGCTCGGTTTGTTCGTGGTAAATAGACAAACGTTTGCGAATGGTCACTTCCTGGTCGTCGTCACGTTGTACCAGATCTTCACCGGTTTCATCGTCTTTACCGGCCACTTTTGGCGCATTGTAGATTACGTGGTAGACACGGCCAGAGCCTGGGTGCACACGACGGCCACTCAGACGTTTGACGATTTCTTCATCATCAACATCGATTTCAACGACATGATCGATCACCACGCCAGCTTCCAGCATGGCTTCCGCTTGAGGAATAGTGCGAGGAAATCCATCAAACAGAAAACCGTTAACACAGTCTTCCTGAGTAATACGTTCCTTGACCAGACCGATAATGATTTCATCCGAAACCAGACCACCGGTCTCCATGATTTCCTTGACCTTGAGGCCCAGCTCAGAACCTGCCTTGACTGCGGCACGCAGCATGTCACCGGTTGAAATTTGTGGAATATCGTACTTTTCACAAATGAACTTGGCCTGAGTGCCTTTGCCGGCACCTGGTGCGCCCAAAAGAATTACGCGCATGCGCTTCCCCTCGTTGTTAGATTGGTTTGGATCCATCTGGTTAATTTATGGTTATTTTTTAACCAGCCAAAAAATAGCTGTAACCTTACTCTGGCACAGGTCTGATCTCAACTTATTGTGACCAAAATCCTGTGGGAGTAACGCCCGACTTTGGTATACCGCATTGATTGTTATCATTTTAACGCGGCGTATTACGACCTGAGGTGCTATCCCCAGGTCGTATATAATCAATCAATCTGGCCCGCTTGTCTTGGTCAAAAAATCCTGTTTCTTGCTCAGAAAACAGGGGCAGGCAATCTGGTGATCCATCGAACCGGCCATACTTTATTCTTAACCGGTATTCCTCATACCGGCAGCAATACCGGCCATTGTGACCATCAATGCCTGCTCAACTTCCGGATTGATCATTTCCGGATGTCGCCGCTCACGATATAACAATTCCACCTGCAAATAGTGTAACGGGTCGGTATATGGATCACGTACCGTCATGGAATCACGCAATACCGGCTGACTGTCGAGCAATGCCTGCTGGCCATTGATGGCCAGTACCCGCGCCTTGACGTTATCCAGCCGCTGACGCAGTTGCTCTCCCAGTGGCTGCAAGCCTGGCTCAACCAGACGTGATTCATAATACTCGGCGATTGCACTGTCGGCTTTCGAAACGACCATCTCCAGCATATCGATATAGGTACGAAAGAAAGGCCAATCCCGGTACATGCCCTGCAAAACCGGTAACTCTCCCCGTTGTTGGCAGTCATTCAATGCGTCATCCGACCCTAACCAGGCCGGTAGCATCAGCCGCATCTGGGTCCAGGCAAAAATCCAGGGAATAGCCCGCAAGGTTTCGATACCGCCACCGGCTTTACGGCGGGCCGGACGACTGCCCAGAGCCAGTTTTCCCAGCTCCGGTTCCGGTGTGGCGCTACGAAAGTAGCGTACGAATTCCGGCGTATCGCGCACCATCGCCCGATACGATGCCACGCCTCGCTCGGCCAATCGGGTCATTTGTGCCCGCCATTCATCCCGCGCAGGCTCCGGTGGCAGTAAATTGGCTTCCAATACCGCCGACACATAGATCTTCAGGTTACGCCGTGCAACGTCTGGCTGGCCAAACTTGAAACGAATCATTTCGCCCTGTTCCGTCACCCGCAAGCCACCGGCAACAGACCCCGGCGGCTGTGCCAGAATCGCCCGATGCGCCGGGCCACCTCCGCGACCAACGGTACCACCACGGCCATGAAACAGGGTCAGTGAGATCCCGGCGTCACTGGCAGTCCGGGTCAAGGCTTCCTGAGCCTGATACTGCGCCCAAACTGCCGCCAGCTGACCGGCATCCTTGGATGAATCCGAATAGCCAATCATCACTTGCTGACGGTGCTGACAATAGTCGCGATACCAGTCCACCGCCCACAGCTTGCTCATGCGTAACGATGCCTGTTGCAGGTCGCCCAGGGTTTCGAACAGCGGTACCACCGGAAAATGCGCCCGCACGCCGGCGTCCTGTAGCAGCAGGATCACGGCAAGGATATCCGAAGGCTCGCTGGCCATCGAGATAATGTAGCACGACACCCCTTCACCGGCTTCGGTTGCCAGTACTGCCACGGTATCCAGCACCTCCTGCACTTCTGCGGACGGTTGCCAGTGCTTGGGCACCAGCGGTCGCCGGGAAGCCAGCTCACGCAGTAAAAACGCCTGTTTTTCGTCTTCGTTCCAACTGAGGTAATCACCCCAGCCGTAATACTGGCAAATGGCCTGCATCACTCCGGCATGACGGGATGACTCCTGCCGTACATCGAGTCGTACCAGTGAGACCCCGAAACAAGCCACGCGGCGAATGGTATCGAGCAGCTGGCCATCGGCAATGGTCTCCATACCGTTCTCAAGCAAGCTGCGGTAACACAGGGTTAACGGTTCCAGCAGTTCTTCATCCCGGGTCAGGGGATTACCACTGGTTTCCCGCTGCTGAATGCAGTCTGTTGCCCATTGTTTGGTATCTTCCAGCCGCGAGCGCAAGACGTGCAAGCACGCCCGGTAAGGTTCGTCAGGGTCTTGTGGAAAGGCCTGCAAAAGCTCCTCTGACGCTGCCATCATCGACAGCTGGTTCCCCAGTTTATCGATGTCGCGTAAATACAGGTCGGCCGCCATCCAACGCGCCAGGTAGAGTACTTCCCGTGTTACTGGTGCCGTTACATTAGGGTTGCCATCACGATCACCGCCCATCCAGGAAGCAAATCGTACCGGCGCAGAATCCAGCGGCAGTACCTTGCCACCATGTGCCAATAGCTGCTGGTCGAGGTCACGCATCATTTTCGGCACCGCTGCCCAAAGCGAGTTTTCCACCACGGCAAACCCCCAGCGGGCTTCATCAATGGCAGTTGGCCGGGTCTTGCGGATTTCATTGGTATGCCAGACTTCTTCGATCAATCTCGCCAGACGTTGATCCAGTTCCTGCAGCAGTGGATGCTGGTCATGCAAATCATCACGCTGCTGTAGCAAACTGGTGATGGTGTCGTATTTCTGAATCAGGGTACGACGCGTGATTTCGGTAGGATGGGCTGTTAATACCAGTTCAATATTGAGGTCGGCGATACGCTCACTCAAGCCGTCGGCCTTGACCCCGGCGGCCTCAAGCCGTTCGAGCAAATCCGGAAACATGGTATCCAGACCGGGCGATAACTCTCCGGCCCGACGCCAGCTGCTGCCATGTTGCTGGTCGGCAATATTGGCGAGGTTAAGAAACTGGTTAAATCCCCGTACAACCGGCAGCAAGTTTTTTTCAGGCAGGTTTTTCAGGGTTTGCAGCAACTGCTCCCGTTCTGCCGGGTTCCCCTGGCGAGCTCGCTTGGCCTGTTGGCGTATCGATTCAATCGAGTCCAGTACATCACTGCCCTGACTGGCCTGAATGGTCTTGCCCAGCATGGTGCCAAGCATTTTTACCTTGTCTCGTAATAGTGGATCCAGTTCGCTCATCACGCTCCCTCCTGACTGATCGGTTTGACGTCCAATAGTGACGCGACAGAGCTGGCAGTGGTCTTGTGCTGCTCAGGTTGCCCCGTGATATCCATAAATTTTCTGAACCATCCCTGTAATTCATACCAAAATAAAGGGACCTTGTGAAAGGAGATTAATATGAAAGCGTCAGCTTTGATGGCTCACTGGCAGCAGGAATATGGCGACCCGGTGGCTGAGCACCACTATCCCGTTTCACTCAACATCAAGGATGCCGCCCGGGTGGAGGCGTTACTGGATATGTTTCCCGGCCTGTCGCGAGAGCGATTACTGGCAGACCTGGTACAGGCGGCATTAAACGATCTGACCAGCGGTTTTCCTTATGTCGCTGGCAACACGATTGTTGCACGGGACGAAGAAGGATTTCCGCTCTATGAGGATATCGGCCCAACACCGACCTTTCTGGCGTTAAGCCGTAAACATCGGGCCAGGATGGATCCCGGCCAGCATTAAAAACCAACCGCGGGACAATAGCAGATCAACAACAGGGCGGATAAGCGACTGCGTCAATCGGCCTGTTGTTTTTCCTGCTGTTTGGCGATTTGCCAGGATGCTTCCATATCGCTGAGTGTGGCCTGCTGCCAGCCACCAGCCGCCAGTGCCCGCTCTTCAACCACGGCAAAACGCTGACTGAAGCGCTGGTTGGTACCACGAATGGCCACTTCCGGGTCAATTTGGTAATGACGCGCCAGATTGGTTACCGCAAACAGCAAGTCGCCAATTTCAGACTCCAGACGCTGACGATCATTGGCCTCCACTTCCACGCTTACTTCTTCCAGTTCTTCACGGATTTTATCCATGACCGCTTGTGGGTCTTGCCAGTCAAAACCGACCGTCGCGGTTTTTTTCTGCAGTTTGACTGCCCGGGTAAGCCCCGGCAGATTCGCCGGGACCGAATCCAGCAATCGATCTGGCTGTTGTGATTTGGCTGCTTTCTCGGCTGTTTTAATGGCTTCCCATTGACGGCTGATATCCACTTCCTGTGGAGCAAGCCCAGCCTCCCGTTCACTCTCCAGGGTCCCTTCAGGAAACACATGAGGATGGCGACGGATCAGTTTGGCCACCAGGCGGTCGATAATGCTAGCAAGGGAAAAATACTGTTTTTCAACCCCTAACTGCCCGTAAAAAATCACCTGAAACAGCAAATCACCCAGCTCTTCTTCAAGGTGTGGCCAGTCCTGACGTTCAATGGCATCGGCTACTTCGTAGGCTTCTTCCAGTGTGTGCGGCACAATACTGGCGAAATCCTGTTGCAGATCCCAGGGACAGCCGGTTTGCGGGTGACGCAAACGGGCCATCAGGGTGACCAGGTCTTCCAGTTGATACATCAGGATTTCTCTCCGCGAATACGCCGCGCTGACATAATATTGGGCAGTTGTTCAACCTTGTTCATCAGGCGACCCAGATTTTCCAGACTTTCAACCTCGACCATCAGCTGCATGCTGGCGGTATTGTCCCCCTGGTTTGACTGGGTGGTAACACCGACGACGTTGACCCGTTCATTGGCCAACACCGCACTGACGTCCCGTAGCAGACCCGTACGGTCATACGCCAGGATCGATAACTCGACCGGATAGGTGCGGGTCGGTTTGACGCCCCAGGTAACTTGCAGCACTCGGCTGGGTTCGATTGCTTCCAGATGCAGCAGGTTTTCACAATCGCTGCGATGCACGGTCACTCCTCGCCCCATGGTAACGTAGCCCCGGATATCATCACCGGGCAGCGGCTGGCAACACTGCGCCATCTGGGTCAGCAGATTGCCAACGCCTTCGATGTAAATATCATCCTTACCCGGTTTGACGGTTGCTTCCAATGCTTTGCGGATAAGGGGTAATTCTTGCTGTGACTGGCCTGCATCGGTCTGCCGCAAGACAGCGTTCACTATTTGGCCAACACGCATATCACCGGCACCCACGGCGGCAAACATGTCATCTATCGATTTCATGTTCATTTTCTGGGCGATGTCATGCAGTGGCTCTTGCGCCAGATCCATGCGATCCAGTTCCCGTAACACCAGCGCACGGCCTTCTTCGATGTTCTGATCCCTGGCCTGCAACTTGAACCAGTGCGCCACCTTGGCTCTGGCTCTGTTGGTGTGGATATAGCCGGATTCGACATACAGCCAGTCACGGCTGGGGTTGGCGTCGGGATGGGTCAGAATCTCGATCTGCTCACCGGTTTTAAGGGTGTAGGTCAGAGGCACAATCCGGCCGTTGACCTTGGCACCACGACACTTGTTACCCACTTCGGTATGTACCCGATAGGCAAAATCCACCGGGGTCGCATTGGGCGGTAAATCCACCACATGGCCACTCGGCGTAAACACGTAGATACGGTCCGGGTTGATATCACTGCGCAAGGCCTGCGCCAGCTCGGGCAGATCATCCAGTTCTTCGTGCCATTCCAGTACCTGACGCAGCCAGGTAATTTTCTGTTCGTAGCCGTTATCCTTGCCGTTGGTGTCCGTGCCCTTGTATAGCCAGTGGGCGCAGACTCCCAGCTCGGCGTCTTCGTGCATTTCATGAGTACGAATCTGCACTTCCAGAATCTTGCCTTCCGGACCAATCACCGCCGTATGCAAAGAGCGATAGCCGTTTTCTTTCGGGTTGGCGATGTAGTCATCAAATTCATTGGGAATATGACGCCAGAGCGTATGCACTGTGCCGAGAGCGGCGTAACAGTCGCGTCGTTCCGGTACCAGAATCCGGACAGCCCGAATGTCATAGATCTGCGAGAAGTCGAGATTCTTGCGGCTCATTTTGCGCCAGATACTGTAGATGTGCTTGACCCGGCCATACACATCACAACGGATACCGTAATCCAGTAATTCTTCCCGCAGGCGCTGCACGACATCTTCAATATAGTCTTGCCGGGCAATCCGTTTTTCATCCAGCAAACTGGCAATCTGTTTATAGGAGTCCGGCTGCAGATAGCGAAATGCCAGGTCTTCCAGCTCCCATTTAAGATGACCAATCCCTAACCGGTGAGCCAGTGGCGCATAAATATTAAACACTTCTTCGGCCACTTTCTGACGCCGGTCCGGTGGTGCATCCTTGACGGCACGGATGGCCGAGGTGCGTTCTGCCAGTTTGATCAGTGCCACCCGGACATCATCAATCATGGCCACCAGCATTTTGCGCAGGTTATCAACCTGGGCTTCACGCTGGCCCAGCACTACATCATCGGTTGAGTTCTGAATGGCACTGATGGCGGCCATGCGCAGCACGCCTTCAATCAACTTGGCCACCGTGCCACCAAAGTCACGTTCGACGCGTGGCAGCGACAAGCGCCCTTCCCGTACCGCACGGTACAGAATAGCTGCCACCAGCGATTCGGTGTCCAGTCGCAGATCCATCAACAGTTGAGCCATTTCAATGCCCATCTGCACACTGTCGACCGACCAGTAGGTCTGGTTGGCAATGGCTTCATCGGACAACTGCTTGGCCAGCTGCAGTGCTTTTAACAACACATCAGGATCGCGGATTTCATATCTCTGGGCGGCCCGCTCCAACCAGCGTTCAGCGTCCAGGGAACCATCGTGCCAAAGAGGAAGATCTTCTCTTACCTTAACCACGACGCTTGTCCTTATAGCGGAGCAGCACCATGGTTTCGACATGATGCGTCTGGGGAAACATATCCATAATTCCTGCCTTTTCTATCTGGTAGCCACCAGCCACCAGCGTACTCAAGTCCCGCGCAAGGGTCGCAGCGTCACAAGACACGTAAAGTACCTGCGATACCTGACGGGTGTTCAATTCTTGCATAAGGGCTGCCGCACCTGCTCGTGGCGGATCCAGCAGCACTTTGTCGGGGGCCGGCAGGTGAGCCAGCACGCCAGTATTTGATAAATCGGCTTCAATCGCATGCAAAGACAGCGCCAGAGACTCTGCCTGACGCTGCAAACTGCCAATCATGCTCTCTTGCACCTCGACAGCACAGACCTGTTGGCTACGCCGCGCCAGCGGCATACTGAAATTGCCGTGTCCGGCAAACAAATCCCAGATGACGTCCTCAGATTGAGGCTGCAGCCAGTCCAAAGCCTGTTGCACCATTGCCCGATTAACCGGGCCATTGACCTGAAAAAAGTCGCTCAGTTGCATTTTTAATGGCTGCTCATCGACAAAATGAACCAGATCGACCGGCTGGTCGGGAAAAATGCACACCGATGGCTCATCACGCCCCGGGTTCAGCCATAGCTGCAATAACGAATCCCCCGTCAAGGCTTCGGCCTGGGCACACAAGATTTTCTGGTCAGCCAATGACAGCGGCTTGAGGATGCGGAACACCAGTGCCAGCGCGCTATCTGCCGCCACCACTTCAATCTGGGTAATATGATCCCGGCCTTGCAAGGTCGAAATACACTCACGCCAACGGCTCCAATCCAACGCCGGTAAGGCTGGTAACACCGGGCAACGATCGATATTGGTCAGATGTTCGGAAGCGGCTTCACGAAAGCCAAGAAAGTTACGCTGCTTGTTTTTACTGAAACGCACGCCCAGGCGGGCCTTGCGTCGATAGCCCCACGGTTCCGCGGTAATCGGTGTGGTCCATTCGGGCACGATCAGGCCCTGCCGACTGAACTCGCGCTCAACACGTTGCTGCTTGAAAGTAACCTGGGCGGGGTATGACAGATGCTGCAAGTCGCAGCCACCACAACGCTGGTAGTGTGGGCAGGCTGGTGTCACCCGGTCGGGGGACATGGTGTCGATCGTGGTCAGCTTGGTCATCCAGACTTTTTTGCGGCGACCATCCAGGCGGGCAGTCACCTGTTCTCCAGGCAAGGCGCCCGGTACAAAATAGACATCGCGGCCAAGGCGTGCGACCCCTTGTCCATCCGATGTCATGTTATCTATATTCAGCTGCAAGGTTTTTGCCGTAGCCACCCGTATCTCCTGAGCAAATGCCAGCTGGATATAGCTCCGCTGGCGGTAACGGCGCACAGTATTGGTACTCTCAGCGGGATTGCAACCCTGAAGCCCTGTCACGACCGGATTGGTGGCTATTTCCGGGTTTATTCCTGCTCGGGCGCAAAAATCCCGGACGACAAATAACGATCACCCCGGTCACAGACGATCGCTACAATCGTGGCGTCCTCTAGCTGTAACGCCAACTGCAACGCAGCGTATACCGCACCACCGGACGACACGCCACAAAAAATGCCTTCTTCCCGGGCCAATTGTCGCATGGTGTTTTCAGCCTCTTGCTGGCCGATATCAAGGATTTGATCGACCCGCTGCCGCTCAAAAATGGTAGGCAAATACTCTTCCGGCCAACGCCGGATTCCCGGGATGGAGGCGTTATCTGCCGGCTGCAAACCGACAACACATACATTCGGGTTTTGCTCCTTGAGGTAGCGCGAGATGCCCATGATGGTACCGGTTGTTCCCATCGAGCTGACAAAATGAGTGACTCGCCCACCAGTCTGCTGCCAGATTTCCGGCCCCGTACCGACATAATGCGCCTCCGGGTTGGCCAGGTTGCCAAACTGGTTCAGCACCTTGCCCTGACCTTCGGCCTCCATCGCCAGGGCCAGATCACGAGCGCCTTCCATCCCATTACTGACCAGGATCAGTTCCGCCCCATAGGCTTGCATGGCCCAGCGCCGCTCCATGGTACTGGTGTCTGGCATGATAAGAATGATGCGATACCCCATCATTGCCGCGGCCATCGCCAGCGCAATGCCAGTATTACCGCTGGTCGCTTCAATCAGTGTATCTCCAGGCTGGATATTACCCTGCTGCTCAGCCAACCGGATCATCGACAGTGCTGGCCGGTCTTTAACCGAACCGGCCGGGTTATTACCTTCCAGCTTCAGTAGTATCTGATTACCCTTGCTGTTGATCCCCATACGCTGCAGCCGTACCAACGGCGTATGACCAATGCAATCTGCAATGGTTGGGTAGTTACAATCGGATTGGTTTATCACCGTCGTCACCTTGCCTGTTATTCATATAACCAAATACGCGATATAGTACGTGTTGGCTGAATAATTCGTTAATAACAATTACTGATTTCCATATAGCCCTCACTTATCCTCTCACCAATGCAAGTAGCCATTGTGATTACCGTCAACCTGCGCCAGACAGATGTTCGAAGATTGCGTATAGCGCTATTACTCAGTACTCTTCAGGTTCATTTATCGACCTGCTGGTTCAGGTTGTCTGGCGAACACCATGAAAACCTGGAAGATTCAAAAGCGCGCGTTATTAATGGGGCTGGTGCCTGTCCTGATCGCCTCTGTCACTCTTGGCGGTTATTTTATCAGCCAGCGTTTCCGCGACCTCAATGATTTGCTCGATCAACGCGCACTGGCCATGGCCAAACAGCTGGCGCCGGTCTGCGAATATGGCGTCACCATTGGCAATGTGGCCATTCTGCAAAATATTGCCAATAACATGCTGGAAGAGCCCGACGTTCGTTCCGTCAGTATCTATAACCAGGATATGGAATTGATGGCCCACGCTGGGCCGCGAATGATCAGCCACCAGCTGTCCGATTCCACACTGAAGCGCGGTCAATTACATCTGATGCATACCAGCGAGTCGGTACGGGTACGCACTCCGGTACTGGCACAGAATCTGGTTATTTCGGATCAGGTATCCACCCAGTTTTTTGCCGAGCAGGTGGCCGAACCCAAGTTACTGGGATGGGCAGAGCTGGAATTGTCATCCAACAACACTCGCCTGCAGCGCTACCATTACGCCGCCTCCTCAATACTGATTATTCTGTTTGCGCTGATCTGCGGTTTTATCTCGGCAGCTTATATCAGCCGCCTGATTTCCCGCCCCATTACCAGCATCCTGCAAGCAATCCGCTCACTGGAAGAAGGCAAACATGAAGTCAGGGTGCGGGTTGAAGAAGGTGGCGAGATGGGTGAGATGGCCAGTGCGATCAACAGTCTTGCCGCTGGTCTGCATCAGAACGCGGTCGAGCAGCAGCGCCAGATCGAAGAAGCAACGCGCGACATACTGGAAACCATGGATGACCTTGAAATCCGTAACCGCCAGTTACAGCTCGACCAGCAAGAGGCTCAAGCAGCCAGTCGCCTGAAATCCGAATTCCTTGCCAATGTCAGCCATGAACTACGTACCCCGCTGACAGGGATTAAAGGCTACGTACAACTGATGGAGCGCACCACCCTCAGTGAACGACAAAGTGATTATATCGACACGATGCGCAAATCATCCGATGACCTGATGCGCATCATTAACGATATTCTCGACCTTTCCAAACTCGAAGCAGGCAAGTTGATCATCGAGCACAATCCGGTCAACCTCAGGGAACTCACCGAGGATGTACTGATTGCCCTGACGCCGGACGCCATCAACAAACGGCTGGCACTGTCTCTCTCGATTGCGGACGACGTCCCCTGCCAACTGCTCAGCGATGAATTACGCCTGAAGCAGGTGCTGACCAACTTGGTGGGGAACGCCATCAAGTTCACCCCGTCCGGCTCAGTCGCCGTTGATATCAGTCTGATTAATGTCCGCGACAGTCAGGCCAACATCAGTATTACCATCAAGGATACCGGTATCGGCATGTCAGCGGAGCAGCAGAAACGCTTGTTCAGTGCTTTTAGCCAGGCCGATGCCAGTACCGCCCGCCAGTTTGGCGGCACCGGGCTGGGGCTGATTATCTCACGCGCGTTGGTGCAGTCCATGCACGGTGATATCAGTGTCAGTAGCAAACCAGGCGAGGGGTCCGAGTTCAGTTTTTACGTCAGTGCGGATATCGACCAGAACCCGCCACCACCGCTGTGCAGCCTGAAACCGGGCCAGATCGCGGTACTGGATGAACATCCGGGTAGTAACCGCAACCTGTGTATTTTGCTCAAGGAATGGCAACTGGTTGGTACTCCCTGCTCCTCCATCCCGGAACTGGAGCAACGGCTACAGGCTCAAGGCAATCGACCGGATGTCATTATTATCACCGTCGATCATGATCACCTGAACAACAATTTATACCAGCAAATTACCCGGCAACTGCTGCCCTATGATGTTCCGATTATTACCCTGATAGACAGCCTCGATCACGACCAGCAAGATCAGTTCCGCCGCATTGGTGCATTCGCCTGTATGACCCGGCCATTCAGCAGCCGCAAACTGCACGCGCTACTGGCCAGCATCCTGAAGGGTGAGTCCGTAGAGGACGAACCCTCCACGGCCCTGCATCAACTCAACCAGGCCAGTGGCCTACCTCCACACGTGCTGGCAGTCGACGATAATGAAGCCAATTTACGTTTGGTGGTCACACTACTGAGAGAGCTTGGCTTACCCACTTATGGTGCCTCCTCTGGCCAGGAGGCCATCCAGATTATCCAGCAGCAATCTATTGATCTTGTGTTTATGGATATTCAGATGCCGGGGATGAATGGCCTGGAAGCCACCCGCAAAATTCGTTTGTTACCAAACAAACAAAGTATTCCTGTCATTGCCCTCACCGCTCACGCCATGGCCGATGAACGCCAGCAACTGCTCAATAATGGTATGAACGACTATCAAACCAAACCGATCTCCATGGATCAGCTGGTGCAGTGCATTCATCGCTGGACAGGGTATATGCCACCGACGGAGCCGATGCAAACAGCGGCAGAAACAAGCGCCGATAACCGACAGCAAGGTGAGCAAACCGATCAGCCCTGTCTGTTTTCGCTGGAGCTGGCCTTGCGCTGTGCCAGCGGCAAACCTGGCCTGGCGTGTGACATGATGGAAATGCTACTGACATCATTACCCAAAGAGATCATGAACATCCGCACACTGTGGGAAGAAGAAGCACTGGAAGATTTGCAGGCGGCAGTGCACCGTCTGCATGGCGCCTCACGTTATTGCGGCATACCAGCCCTGCGACATGATCTTGATGCGCTTGAGACAGCACTCAAATGCAAACAACACAGTCACTTGCCAGGACGGTTGCGAGCGATGATTGAAAGCGCTGAAAAACTGCAACAATGGGCAGATCAGCACGACTGGCGCAGCGACCTCAGTAACAGTAACCGGGATTAAATCACCGAAACCCCAACCCACTGTCTGGATTAACGGGACAGCACCGCAAATGCCAATACCAGCGCTTCCTCATCCGACAAGCTGACCCAGGCCTGTTTGCCTCCCAGCTGTTGCAAGCGGTCGGCGGCCGCGCCGTAGAGTGACACGCGCGGCGCCCCTGCAGCGTTCCGCAACACCTCCAGCTGCTGGAACCCCACTCCTTTGGCAATCCCGGTACCCAGTGCCTTGGCGAGGGCTTCCTTGGCGGCAAACTGCTTGGCAAGGAAGTTCACCGTGCCACCACGTTGTCGCCACAAGGCCTGCTCCGCCGGCGTCAGGATACGCGTCACCAATCGCTCACCCTTGCGGCGAAAGACCAGCCCGATACGCTCCACCTGAAGGATATCCGTGCCGACACCAACCACCGCTGACTCGCCAACGGGCAGGCTGTCTGGCATCACGCTGAAGCAGCAGCCAACAAGCTACGCATATCGGCAACCGCTCGTTCCATACCAACAAACAGCGCCTGGGCAACAATCCCATGGCCGATATTCAATTCATTGATTTCAGCAATAGCCGCGATTGGCTCCACATTGTGGTAGTTCAGGCCATGTCCGGCATTAACCACCAATCCACAGCCATGAGCATAACGCGCCGCTTCCTGAATCCGCTGCAGCTCTTCATCAACCACAGCAGCAGAGGCATCGGCATAACGACCGGTGTGCAACTCAATTACAGGGGCTCCTGTGCGAACCGCAGCGTCAATCTGGGCGGTATCCGGGTCGATAAACAAGGACACCACACTGCCGACCTGTTGCAAACGGGCCACGGCTTTCCGGATTTGGTCTTCTTGCCCCACCACATCCAGGCCACCTTCCGTGGTCAGTTCTTCTCTCTTTTCTGGCACAAGACAAACACATTCCGGCTCTACTTCTTCTGCCAGTTGCAACATGGCTTCGGTAACGGCCATTTCCAGATTCATGCGCGTAGTCAGAGTTTCTTTCAAGACGTACACATCGCGGGTCTGGATATGACGACGGTCTTCACGGGGATGAATGGTAATACCATCGGCACCGGCCTGCTCAGCCACAAAAGCAGCCTGTACCGGGTCAGGGTAACGGGTACCACGAGCCTGCCGCAAAGTGGCTATATGATCGATATTAACGCCAAGAAGAACACGGCCGTTTTTAATCACAACAATTTCCTCAATCAATAGGGGATAAGTCACTGAACAAGCAGTCTTTGAACAGCTCAATGACAATCAGAGGGTAAATCACCAGCGGGGAATTTAACAGCAGCGAGGCGTCCGGCATCCGGTGCCTGTACCGCATGACCAGGCAGGTCAAACAAGCGGCGGCTGTTTAGCGGCCGTGACAAGCATTCCGATAACGCCTGCCGCAATACCCACTTGGCCAGCCGCAGTTCGGTTATGCCTAACTGGCCCTGATGAATCGCCAGTAATATCGAGCCGGGGAAACCAGCAGGATCTCGGGTTACGGCAAACCCGGCCTGCGCTTCAAAAGCATAATAAGCCGATGCCTGGATTGCAGCGCCAGTCTGATCCCGATGCCAATGAAAACCCAGCCCCAAATCCGACAGCAGCTGATACTCAAACATACGCAACCAGGGTTCCGCTGCCTGCCCGTCGGCCAGTGCCCTCAAGGTATGGGTATAACGCTGATACAAGCCGGGAAACGATTCACCCTGAGGTAACAGACGTAACAACAGCTCGTTCAGGTAAGCGGTACAAAACAGCGCCTCTCCTGTCAGGAAAAACGTCTGCTGAGGGTCAGCCAGCACCAATCGGGGCCAATCCTGTTCGGCTTGCCAAACCCCCTGATAAACCTGGTGCAGGTGTAATGTTTTGCGCCGGGGAGCCAGCAACAGCTGAAAACCGTCTTGCTCACACAGGGCAGACAGCAGCCAGCCGGATTCTCCGGCCGGTTGCCGGTGTAACACCACCAGTGCTTGCATCAGACGCGGTCGTCGTAACCCAAACTACGCAAGGCACGCTCATCATCAGACCAGTTGGCTTTGACCTTGACCCACAGGTTCAGCATCACCTTGCAGTCGAACAGAATCTCCATATCCTTACGGGCATCCTGGCCAATTTGTTTGATACGAGAGCCAGCATCACCGATCACGATACGCTTTTGCGATGAGCGTTCGACCAGAATCAGGGCGCTGATTTCTGCCAGCCGACCGTCGTGGGTAAACTCTTCGATTTCAACCGTCATGGCGTAAGGAAGCTCATCTCCCAGCTGACGCATGATTTTTTCGCGCACCAGTTCTGCCGCCAGAAAGCGGGAGCTGCGATCAGTAATCTGGTCTTCCGGATAAAAATACCCGGCTTCTGGCAAATAACTGTTGATCAAGGATTCCAGCCGATCGACGTTACGGCCGGTTTTGGCGCTCAGCGGAACGATCTGGGCGAAGGCATACCGCTCGGACAGGGTTTGCAGATACGGCAGCAATTCTTCGTCTTTATCCTTGATAAAGTCGACCTTGTTGACCACCAGCACCACCGGCGCCCGCTGTTGGCTGACGGCTTGTAACACCAGGTCGTCTTCTTCCGTCCAGCGCGTCCGGTCGACGACCATAACAACCAGATCAACATCTTTTACTGCCGTTGTGGCCGCCTTGTTCATATAGCGGTTGATGGCTTTTTCCTGATGCAGGTGTATGCCTGGTGTATCGACATATACCACCTGCACATCTTCTTCTGTCTTGATACCCAGAATCTGGTGGCGAGTGGTTTGTGGCTTGCGGGAGGTAATGGACAGTTTCTGCCCGAGAATACGATTGAGCAGTGTCGACTTGCCCACATTGGGGCGACCGACGATGGCAACAAACCCGGTGCGTTGTGTCATTTTTCTTCCTCTCGGATACCGAGCTCGGTCAGTACTTGCATCGCCGCAGCCTGTTCTGCAGCCCGACGACTGGCACCTTCGGCGACCTGGGGTTCAGCATCCTGAATCTGGACTTCGACCTTGAATATCTGCTCGTTGGTTGGCCCCGTCAACGCCAATACATTGTATTTGGGCAGAGGCAAGTGTTTGCTCTGCTGATACTCCTGCAAGCGGGTTTTGGGGTCCTTGATCGGGTCTTCCAGAGACAGTTCATCCAGCCGGGTCTGATACCAGCTCAGAATACAGCGACGCGCAGCATCCAGGCCAGCGTCCAGATAGATGGCACCAATCAGAGCCTCTACCGTATCCGCCAAAATGGACTCGCGCCGATGTCCACCACTTTTCAGTTCACCAGACCCCAGAATCAGGAAATCTCCCAGGTCGAATTCACGAGCCAGGTCGGCCAGGGTTTTACCCTTGACCATGCGGGCACGCAAGCGACTGAGTTTGCCTTCACGAGCCTGATCAAAACGCTGGTAAAGATCTTCAGCAACAACAAAATTAAGAATGGAGTCACCCAGAAATTCAAGGCGCTCGTTGTTGGTACCACCTTTACTGCGGTGGGTAAGCGCCAGAGTCACCAGTTGTTCATTTTTAAAGGTGTAGCCCAGGCGCTGGGAAAGTTTTAACAGAGGGTCATTCACTTATTGAAATTCTTCATGATGAGTAAATTGGCCAATAACATACAGGTTGCCCATGAAATGTTCTTTGACTTCGTAAGTCCAGTCGATGGTCACTGCGCCTTTGGTGCGCATCACTACCATGTCATCGATAGTAATATTCAGGTTGTTGGAGCTGATACGCGCTGCCATGACCTTGTGTACTTCTTTGACCGACGTGGTCGCCGTGATGGTTTTTGAACTATGCAAGGTATCCAGCACCTGCTGCAACATGCGGTCATCCCAATACATGGGCATAACGGCGATGGCCGCTTTGGCCAGCACACCAACCATCACCAAGACCATAATGACAGAGTAAAACGACATGCCTGCTTGCTTTTTCATTAGTCATCCACCTTGAGAACAGCCAGAAATGCTGACTGGGGAATTTCAACACTGCCTATTTGTTTCATACGCTTTTTGCCGTCTTTTTGCTTCTGCAACAGCTTTTTCTTGCGACTGACGTCACCGCCATAACACTTGGCTGTCACGTTTTTACGCAGCGCCTTGATGGTGGTGCGGGCAACTACCTGATTCCCCATCGCCGCCTGAATCGCAACATCAAACATCTGCCGGGGAATCAGTTCTTTCATTTTTTCGGTCAAGGCCGCGCCCCGACGGCGGACATTATCACGGTGCATAATCACTGCCAGCGCATCCACCCGTTCTCCATTCACCAGCACATCCAGTCGCACCAATGGCGCCGCTTCAAAACGACTGAAGTTATAATCCAGCGAGGCAAAGCCACGACTGGCCGACTTCAGGCGGTCAAAGAAGTCCATCACCACTTCACCCATTGGCAATTCGTACTTCAATGCCACCTGGCTGCCGGTGTATTGCATATCCAGCTGCACGCCACGCTTGTCGATACAAAGCGAGATCACATTACCCAGATATTCTTGTGGTACCAGAATATTGGCTTCAGCAATCGGCTCACGCATTTCCGTGATAGAGCCAATATCTGGCAGCTTGGACGGGTTATCCACTTCCAGAATATCGCCCTTCTGGGTAACCACCTGATAAATCACCGTTGGCGCAGTGGTAATCAGATCCATGTCGTATTCGCGTTCGAGCCGCTCCTGGATAATCTCCATATGCAGCATGCCCAGGAATCCACAGCGGAAACCAAACCCAAGCGCATCAGAATTTTCTGGCTCGTGAAACAGCGAAGCATCGTTCAGGGAGAGTTTTTCCAACGCATCGCGGAAGCTTTCAAAGTCATCCGAGCTCACCGGGAATAAACCGGCATACACCTGTGGTTTGACCTTCTGGAATCCTGGTAACGCTGCCGTATCCGGGAACTTGGCTCCAACGATGGTATCCCCCACCGGCGCCCCATGAATGTCCTTGATACCGGCAACCATATAACCCACTTCACCGGTACGCAGCTCTTTCTTTTCGTGGCGCTTGGGTGTGAAAATGCCCACCCCATCAACCAGATGATCCTTGCCGGTACTCTTGAGACGAATCTTGTCGCCTTTACGCATAACCCCGTTCTTTACCCGTACCAGAGACACAACGCCAAGGTAGGAATCAAACCAGGAGTCAATGATCAGGGCTTGCAGCGGGCCATCAATATTGCCTTCCGGAGGCGGAATATGGGCCACCAGATCTTCCAGTACATCTTCGACGTTCAGGCCGCTTTTGGCACTGCAACGTACCGCTTCAGTAGCATCCAGCCCAATAATATCTTCGATTTCCTGGGCAACCTTGTCCGGGTCGGCCTGCGGCAAATCCATCTTGTTCAGAACCGGCCGCACTTCCAGGCCTTGCTCAATGGCGGTGTAACAGTTGGCAACCGACTGGGCTTCAACCCCCTGGGCAGCATCCACCACCAGCAAGGCCCCTTCGCAGGCAAACAATGAACGCGACACTTCGTAGCTGAAATCAACATGTCCCGGCGTATCAATAAAGTTCAGCTGATAGGTCTCGCCATTTTTGGCAACATAATCCAGCGTCACGCTTTGCGCCTTGATGGTAATACCGCGCTCACGCTCAATATCCATGGAATCGAGCACTTGCTGCTGCATTTCACGGTTGGTCAACCCGCCACAGATCTGAATAATCCGATCCGACAGCGTGGATTTGCCATGGTCGATGTGGGCGATAATGGAAAAGTTACGAATGTGGTCCAGGTGGCTCACAGAATTACATCCAGGCAGCAAAAGAAATGGGGCGGGATTTTACTTGAAAGCGTCATACATGGCTAATAAAGAGTCAACCCGGATCGCCAACCAGGTTGCAGATACAACAACGGCAACCTGACGTTGTTGTATCGCTATCTGCACCCGGTTGCGAGGTTATTTCGGAACTCGCAGTGGAATAAACAGTGCCGAACCGCGGCGTACAATACGCATAGGCACACTACGATCCCCTGGCAATCCACTCACAACCCGTTTGAAATCATCCAGATTATTAATGCTTTCGCCATAAATCATGGTAATCACATCTCCCGGCATCAAACCAGAAACCGCAGCTGGGCCATCCTTGATCGCCTTGACCAGCACGCCATCAAAGCCCAGTTTCTGACGCTGGCTGTCGTTCAAGTCGGCAACCAGCGCCCCGATTGCATCGCTACTGAACTCTCCCGGCGTCGTGTTGGATGCCAGTGTCTGTGTTTTATCATTCGACAGCGTCCCTACTTCCACATTCAGGCGCTTGCGTTTGCCATTACGGACCAGGTCAATACGGACCTCAGTACCGGGACGAACCCGCCCGACCTGATGCGGCAAGTCTGATGACAGGTAAATGGTTTCGCCATTAAAACGGGTAATAATATCGCCATTTTTCAACCCGGCTTGCTCTGCAGGACTGTCTGGTACCACCTGGGCAACCAGTGCACCCGCGGCTTTCTCCAAGCCAAACGATTCTGCCAGATCCTTGCTGACTTCCTGTATCACGACACCCAGCCAGCCACGACTTACGGCGCCACTTTCTTTTAGCTGATCCGCCACATCCATGGCGACGTTAATCGGAATGGCGAACGACACCCCCATAAACCCACCGGAACGCGTGTAAATCTGAGAGTTAATACCCACTACCTTGCCATCCAGGTTAAACAATGGCCCACCGGAGTTACCCGGATTGATCGCCACGTCGGTCTGGATAAACGGCACGTAGTTTTCGTTTGGCAAACTGCGTCCTTTGGCGCTGACAATCCCCGCGGTTACGGAATAGTCAAAACCGAACGGCGAGCCAATAGCCACCACCCATTCCCCCACATCCAGAGCGTCGGAGTCTCCCATCCTGACGATAGGCAGATCATCGGCTTCAACCTTGAGCAAAGCCAGATCAGAACTCTTGTCGGCCCCGATCAGTTTGGCTTCCAGTTCGCGCCGGTCGTTGAGCCGCACGATAATTTCGTCGGCATCCTGAATCACATGGTTATTCGTCAGAATATAACCATCGTGCGACACGATAAAACCGGAGCCCAAAGATGTTTTTTCCTGCTCTCCACGAGGGGAAGGTGACGGCACGCCAAAAAAGTGCCGGAATATTTCCGGAACATCTTCCGGCAGGCCATAACGTTGCTGATACGAACTGCTGGATCCGCTACTGACATGCTGTATCGTACTGATATTCACCACTGCCGGTGACGCTTCTTTCACCAGATCACGAAAATCCGGCAGACTGGCGTGCACTGCAGATGCCAGCAATAACACAACGGGAAACAGTAATTTGAATATCCTGGTCATAGATAACCCTTTTTAACGGCAATACGAGATCATGATTAACACCAAGGGAATGGTGAACCAACGTAACAAGCAGAGATTATAGAGTCGATTTTGTGGCTAGAATTCCGAACACACAGAAACAATTGCCGGCAGCCATTGCTGGCGTTTCAGATTGGCAATATAACGCGCCAGTAACAAGCCTCCTGCCAGCCCCAGAACGCCGACCACCAAGGCAGCGACATCACCGCCAGAAGTCTGGCCAGCCGCAGCTCCCAGAATCAATCCCACCAGTGGCACGCCATACAGCGTCGCTGCACTGGCAGCCAGACTGCCAGACGGCAGATCCAGCACCACTTGCTGACCGGGTTCCAACACGTATTCTGTGGCAACCCACAGTCGTATTGGCTTGCCCATACTGCTAAGTGTCGCCTGACCACAGCCCGCCCGTGAATTACAACTGCCACAAGCGCTCTGTTGCAGACCTTCAACCCAGACGCCGCCGTTTGCGACTTCTTTTACTTCAACCATTTCACGTGGCATGGATGGTTACCTCTCTGAAATCGGATGATTACCCGCATAACGTACCGACAAAGCAATACGCTTGGCCGTTGCCATCGGCAACTCGCCAACAACTGTAATCCTCATTCTGCGTTCGCCAGCACGCTGATGCCGTACCACCGCCGCCGTTGCGCCCCAGCGCCGGCTCATATCCGGCATGGAGTCCTGCTCAACCTGGTCAACAAACAAGGTAAAGGCCGACAAACCGTCACTGTACAATAACGCTGCACCCGCTGTCGCATCGGACTCCGTTGACCGGGTAAAACCAGGGGGTACCCAGTCCGGATACCAATCTTGCTGATGCTGGATTAACGCCGTCGCCGCTGAAGCCCCCAAATGAGAGACATACTGATGGCTGTCTGGCGGTGCATCAAACTCGGTGGATGGAATGCTCTGGCCAATACGGATCTCGGCGAACTGATAACGCTCGATCACCTGGCGCGACTGGTCAACCAGATCCGATCGTAACAACAAACCGGTTTCTTTATCCAGCCAGAGGTTCTGGCCAAAACGGAAAGTATCATTCGGCACTACCTGGATTTGCAAGGCATCCCGGCCAGCAATTCTTTCGGATCGGGCTTGTCGAATCTGGTAGTAGGACCCCAGGGCCGGAAGATCCGGGTCAATGCCAGACAACAGATTGGCGGTCTGATCATACATCCGTAATGCCTGATCATCCGGGTGGGTACAACTGACGTCCTGTCCGACCCGGATTATTTCCCGGGGGTGGCCGGTCAGATGAGAGATTTTTTCATATTCAACACCATCGACCATCGCATGACTGATGGCCATGGTGTGCCAGAGCCGGTCATTGCCGAATACCAGTACCCCCTGGTAGTTGACTTCCTTGATGGCGTGAGACATGCGGGCCAGCCACTGTCTCGGACCGGAGGCATGTACTGAGGCTATAACGTTATCGGTAATCTGGTTATCCGAACCTGCCGGACTGGCATTAACGGGATTAACCAGCGCCAGCCCCAGGGTCAGAACACACCAGGCGGCTCTCACTGCTGGGCATCTCCGCCTTGTTCAAAGCTGGTAACCCGGGCAAATGGCATCAGTCCTCTGCCAGTATTCAGTGCCGCGTGCTCACTGTGCTGCATCACATATTCATGCAATCGGCTTTGGGCAGAGCTTAACTGCTCTTCTGTCAGTGTGTCGGAAAGCTCGCCGGCATCCATGGAAACCAGGCTGATATTGCTGCCGTTCAGACCAAAACCACTTTCAAGCGTCGGGGCTGAGTCTGTGGCAATATCCGATCCCGCCACCATCTTGCTTTCAGCACTCTGTACATTCAGGCTGGGTGTATCCACCGCCGCAACAGAAACCGGTTGCACCGAGCTTGCGCCATCCATCACCCGGACACTCATCAATACCGCCAGAGTTACCGAGGCAGCCACGGCACCAGAAGCAATCCAGCCACTGCGTTTACGCCATGAATGGCTGTGTTCGGTTTCCGCAACGTCGACAGACGGAACCGGCTCATGAGCAGCGGTTTGTCGGGCCGGTACTTCATCCATCGGCTCACCTGAAATGGCTTGCATGATACCGCGAGACAAGTCGACCGTAGTGGCCGGTTCTTCGCGCATCAGCGCGCCCATCAGCTGATAGCGGCTCCAGCGCTCACGCAGTTCTTCATCCTGTTCAAGCTGGTTCAAAGCCCGACGAACTTCAAGTTCATCGGCTTCTCCGTCAACCAGGGCCGAGATAGATTCATTCATACGATCGTTCATTATTGTTACCTTCCAGACCGTCACGCAGTGGCCATAAGCAATGGCTGCATTTTCTTGTCTATCGCTTCACGAGCCCGGAAAATCCGGGAGCGAACCGTACCAATTGGACAATCCATTGCTTCAGCAATTTCTTCATAGCTGAGTCCGTCCATTTCCCTCAATGTGATGGCCATACGCAGATCATCGGGTAATGCCTCAATGGCGCCAAACACCACGTCGCGCAACTGGTCCCGTTGCAACAACCCATCCGGTGTTTCGATATCACGCATAGGGCTATAATCGCCGAAAAATTCGGCATCATCCGGATCGATGTCATGGGTCGGTGTCTTCCGACCACGGCTGACCAGATGATTTTTGGCAGTGTTTACAGCGATCCGATACATCCAGGTATAGAACGCACTATCACCGCGAAAATTGGGCAAAGCCTTGTAGGCTTTCACAAACGCTTCCTGGGTAACATCCTGTGCTTCAGCAAAATCGGACACAAAACGTCCAACCAAAGACAGGATACGATGCTGATATTTGAGCACCAGCAAGTCAAAGGCGCGACGATCACCTTTCTGAACCCTTGCGACCAGTTGCCGGTCCGTATTTTGATGATCTGTCATGCCTTGTTCCGACGCCTTCTTGGGCTGTTTTGTCAAAATTGCTGCGCTGGTCACTGTACGGGCCTCCACTGTGGCTGTAAATGGAAGACTGGGCGCCGAGCGAAAAGTTCAGGAATATTTCCCTGACACGTATTCTGTCAGCGCTTTGGCTGGCATTATAAACCCCTATCGTTAACAGAAATCAGATGACCATGAGCGAACAACTGACCTTCGACGTCCTCATCATTGGCAGCGGAGCGGCTGGCCTGACACTGGCGTTATCATTACCTTCTCACCTGCAAGTGGCAGTGATCAGCAAAGACCAACTGGACAGCGGCTCAACACGCTGGGCACAAGGGGGCGTGGCTGGCGTACTCGACGCCACCGACAGTGTCGACGCCCACGTCTCTGATACCCTGATTGCCGGTGCCGGACTCTGTAACGAATCTGCCGTGCGCTTTACGGTAGAAAACTCAGCCTCTGCCATCCAGTGGCTGATCGATAGCGGTGTGCCCTTCACCCTGGACGGTATTGCCGAACAGGGAGGCGATCAGCGTTTCCACCTGACCCGGGAAGGCGGTCACAGCGCCCGCCGTATTATCCACGCCGCCGATGCCACCGGGCTGGCCATCTCCGACACACTGATCGAGCGTGCCAGAGAACAACCCAACCTGCATCTGTTACACCAGTATATCGCCGTTGACCTGATTACTCGAGACAAGCTCGGACTTGATGGCCAAGCCTGTATCGGGGCTTATTTCCTCGACAAGGACACTCGCAAGGTTGCCGCCATTACCGCCAGGGCCACCGTGCTGGCCACTGGTGGTGCCAGCAAAGTGTATTTGTACACCACCAACCCGGATATCGCCTCGGGGGATGGCATTGCCATGGCATGGCGCGCTGGTTGCCGTATCGCCAACATGGAATTCAACCAGTTTCATCCCACCTGTCTGTACCATCCGGTCGCCACATCCTTCCTGATCAGTGAAGCGGTACGGGGTGAAGGCGGCAAGCTGTTACTGCCCGATGGCAGCCGCTTTATGGATCGTTTTGACGCTCGGGGCGAACTGGCACCCCGGGATATCGTTGCCCGTGCCATCGACCACGAAATGAAACGCCTCGGAGCTAACTGTCTGTATCTGGATATCAGCCACAAGCCGGACGACTTTATTCGCCAGCACTTCCCCACCATTCTGGAACGTTGCCTCGAACTCGGCATCGACATCCTGAATGAACCCATTCCGATTGTACCAGCCTCGCACTATACCTGTGGAGGCGTCGTCACCGACCATTTTGGCCGCACAGATATCGACGGACTGTACGCCATTGGCGAAACGGCCTGTACCGGATTGCACGGTGCCAACCGCCTGGCCAGCAACTCTTTGCTCGAATGTCTGGTCTACGCCCGTTCAGCGGCTACCCATATTATTGAAAGCCTGAACTCGGTACCGGATATTCCGGATGTACCGGCCTGGGATGCCAGCCTGGTGACCGATTCCGATGAAGACGTCGTGATTGCCCACAACTGGGATGAATTGCGGCGTTTCATGTGGGATTACGTCGGGATTGTCCGTACCACCAAACGCCTGTTACGCGCCAAACACCGCGTGCAGCTGTTGCGACAGGAAATCCAGGAGTTTTACAGCAACCATCTGGTTACCGCCGACTTGCTGGAATTACGTAACCTGGTCGATGTCGCCGATATCATCATCCGCTCAGCCCTGTTGCGCCGTGAAAGCCGGGGGCTACATTACAGCCGGGATTATCCAGAGCCACTGCCAAGAGCCTTTGATACCGTCGTCACTGCCAAACATTTACGAGAACTGGGTGAGCTGTAGCGTTACACAAGAACCAACTGTGACGATTTACAGTTCGCTGTACAACACCCGTTGCAGCGCCTTGAAGTGCTGCTCCGAGTCAAAATTACAACGGCGCAGTACCAGCCCCTGCCAGGGCCAGACAGAATAACGCAAGATCAGCAGATGGCTGCGCCGGACACTCCCTGCCCGCCAACGTACCATTCGGGTATAGCCACTGCGATGGATCAGTCGCCAATGAGGAATACTGGCGGACTCATCCATAACGCCAAGCTTCTGCAAGCCAACCACCGGATCCTGTTTGCCATACCAGACAGCGTATATGGCCAATACCAACAGACCCGCGGACAACGCCAGCCACACGCCATACTGATACACCAGCAGCAGCGAGCAGAGTGTCAGCAAGGCCAGCACATCCAGGACGGTTTGCCAGAGGCTGGAATGCAACCGCCACAATAGCTCAGGGGTTGCGTGCATGCTCCAGTACCCGCACCACTATTTTGTGCATTTCCGGATCATCCGGAATCACCCGCTCCAGAAACCAGGCAAACAAATCCGTGTCTTCATGATCAATCAGCGCCTGATAACGCAACTGGTCTTCACGCTCCAGGGTGCGATAGGCTTTTTCAACAAAGGGCACCAGCAATACATCCAGTTCCAGCATCCCGCGACGGCTGTGCCACCACAGACGTTTAACTTCAGTTTCGTCGATCACATTACTCTCCTGTTCAATGGCGCCAGTATACCAGCGCCACCCCATCCTTGAACCTGCAACGCACACCAAAAACAACACCATCCCCGTCACTTACTCAGGCGACAGCCATACAGAGATTGAATGCGAATCATGCACCCCGAATACAAACCGGAGTACACTGGCCGAAAGGAGGAATTTATGAACACGATCTCGACTACACCAATAGCAACAGACAACCGCTTGTCAGACTTTTCATTACTGGAAGTGACCGGCCCGGATGCGGCCCGACTACTGCAAGGCCAACTGACCTGTGACGTAACCGGGCTGGCCGATGGCCAGTGGACCCTTGGCGCTTGCTGTAATGCCAAAGGCCGGATGGTGACCAACTTTATGCTGGCACATACGGATGACCGCTTTATATTTCGGCTCGCGACGGATGTAACGGAGTTATTCCAGCGCCACCTCAGCAAGTATGCCGTCTTTTACAAGGTGTCACTGACTCCCTTGTCAACGGCCATCTTCGGCTATCAAACATCCGTACCTGCTGCGGTTAGCGAACGCACACTGCAAAAACAGCACGATGCTCTACTGCTGAACTGGCCGGATGGCAGGATTGAATGCTGGGCGGATACCGCCCCTACAACACCAGACAGCACACCATTAGCGCAGCCGGAATGGCAGCAGCAGGATATTCAGGCCGGGCTGGTATGGGTCACTCAAAAAAGTGTTGAACACTGGATTCCGCAGCATATCGCTTGGGACAAGCTGGATGGCGTCAATTTCAAAAAAGGCTGTTACACCGGGCAGGAAGTAGTCGCCCGAGTGCAGTATCTGGGTAAAGCCAAGAAGCAACTGGTCAAAGCGACCTGCGCGGACGAAGCCACTCCGGATTTGCTCAGCCCGGTCAAGACCAGTATCAAAGCGGTTGGCGAAGTGGCCAGCTGGCACGGTACCGGTGGTTTACTGGTTTTGAACGGTGAGCCAGAAGAACCTCTGACCCTTGACGATGGAACGCCAATCACGGTTACCCCACTGCCTTTTGCTATCAGTCCAGCAACCGCGGAGTAACACGTCACTCTCGAAGTCAAGGCACCCGTTGCACGCTACAAATTAGCGAACGGGTGCTCATCACGCTTCCAGGGCGATGTCATCAAGGCTTTGACCCACTGATCCGGCACACTGGCAGGGGTCGCATGCTGCCACTGCGGCAATGCTCCCCGGTCAATCAGTAACGCCCGGATACCTGCCACCAGATCCGGGTGACGACACGCCTGCCAGGCCATAACCAGCTCCAGCCGGGCTGCTTCAACCAGACTCATGTGCCTGCCGAGCGCCAACTGGGCAACCAGCAATCGGGCCGTGGCTGGACAACCTGCATGATGCTGGTGCAACCCACGCTGAACCCAGGCATCCTGATCCGCATCAGCGGCAGGCAGAGCCACAAGTCCTTGCTGGATAACCGGTACCATCATCTCGGTGATCGTCGCTCCGGTACGTAACCAGTCACTCTCAGGCTTGTCTGCTGCCGCCGGCGTTGACCAGTTACCCAACAAATGCCGCACCAACAGTTGGTTATCCGGTGTGCGTTCCGTCCAGTCCAGGCGACGTAGTTGCCCGATCAAGGGTTCCAGGTCACCATCGGCCATCTGGTAGTCAATCAGGCGTTGCGACAGCGCATCGGTCGAATTGATCGGCATCCCGGTCAGCCCCATCCAATACCCCAACGCCGGTTCAATACGGGATAAATACCAGCTTCCCAGTACATCCGGAAACAAGCCGATACGCACTTCCGGCCAGGCCAGCTGCATTGAGGTAGTGCCAATACGATGATTGGCCGTCAGGAATAATCCCAGCCCGCCGCCCATCACATAACCATGGCCCCAGGCGATCAGTGGTTTGGTAAAACGGTGCAGCTGGATATTGGTTTTGTATTCCAGCTCAAAAAACTGATCCGCTTGTTTGAGCCCTGTTTCATCGCCATCGGCAATACCGTCGTACAACTGACGAATATCGCCACCACTGCAGAAACAGCGCCCTTCTCCCTGAATCACCACGGCAACAATACGCTTGCTCTGTTGCCAGCGGGCCAGGCGACGACCAATGGCCTGAATCATCTCCCGGGTCAAGGCATTCATCGACTTGGCGCGAGTCAGACTCACCAAGCCTATCTTGAAGCCACCCCGGGCAGACAGTGTTTTGAATGTAACGTCGGAGGATGTACTCACACTCGATTCCTTTGGACTGGAGACCGGCCGGATCATTCCAGCTCGGGTAGACCGGTGAGATGGTACACTCCACGGAAATACGAGCCAAAACGAATCTGTTATGACCATTGTCTTATCTGTGCTGATTGTGTTCTTGCTGGCAGGCACTTTGGGGGCGCTCTTGTATCTGACCCAAAACGCCGCAGGGAAATCACGCCGTCAACTGGCACCACATCTGGAAGCAGAGTATCAGGGATATGCGGCGCTGGATCGGGAGCTCAGGGCAGCAGGCTTTGAGCTGTTCCACCAGAGCCAGATTCGCCATGGCCGCCACCAGCTGCGCGGAGACTGGCAGCAACGAGCCTACAAGATTTTCGATTATCCGATGATTACGGCTCATGGTATCTCCCAGCAAACGCTGCTGCTGATCGAATGCAAACACCAGCATGTGGGGAGATTCCGGGCCAGCCCTTACAACCCCGGCGCCTACTCCCGCGACCAGTTTGTTGACCCAATGCCAGACCGCTGCATCCCGCTGGCCAGCGCTGAATTGCCGCCCACATTACAACAGTGGAAAATCTCAGCGATCAAGCCTCATGCCATCCGTATCAAACTGAACGGCGATCTCTGTCAGTGGCTGGAGCAGCATGACTCGATCAATATTGAACTGAGCGACGGGTTTTTGTTGATCTATCGCCCCGACAGTATCCTGGAGGCAGAAAGCATCAGCCCGGCGTTAAACAAAGCCAGAGAGCTGGTCTCTATTCTGGAGTCATAACTGGAGGCGGACGATGCCGATAGATAAACAGACACAAAAAAACCGCTACAAGAGCGGTTTTTTTGTGACTATTGCTGTTGCTATCAGGATGAAGCGGCCATATATGCCCGACGCTGTTCTTCGTCTTCGATATATTTGATCCACTGGTCGGCAGTCTTGGTTGCCGCGTCATAACCCCGGGCTTTAACAAACGTGCCTTTGGCCGCCGTTAACTCATCGAGATTAAACAGGATCAATCCCTGCAGAATCAGCGCCGAATGTGGCTGCGTCAAGTCGCCTTGTGCGATAGCCAACTTGACGTTGCTGAGGGCAAGATTCCATTCCTGACGCTCAGTATGAATCTGCGCCAGCTTGAAATAATCACTGCCCTTGTGCGACAGATCCGCTGCCTTGGTCATCACACCAATGGCCTGATCGTATTCCTTCGCCAGCATCCAGGCATCACCCAGTAACGACAAGCTGCGAGCGCTTTCCTTGATCACGCCTTTTTCCATCCCTGAAGTCAGAATACTGGCGGCCTTGTAAGGAATATCCTGACCCAGCAGCGCTTGTGCATAATTCACCAGCTCACTTTCCTTGGTCAGCATACCCTGCTCAAAAGCGGTTTCCAGTGTTGCCAGCTCTTTCTTCGGTTGGTTCAGCTCACTGTAAACGGCCGCAAGTTGCACCCAGTATTGAGATTTCGGATACAAGGTCGCGAGGTCTTGCAGACACCGGGCCAGGTTTTTGAAGTCCTTGTTCTGGTAATACACAGCCCGCTCCAGCATCAACCAGTTTTCACGGGGCATCTTGCCCGTTTCCTTGGTCATGGCGATGGCCTTCTTCACATCCGGCAACGCCTTGCTGTATTGCTCAATCTGGAAATAAATCTGCGCCCGCAGGACAAAGGACTCTGCATTCGCAGACTCGACGATCCCGAACCACTTGTTCAGAGGAACCAGTGCTTTTTTGTAGTCCTCCTGAATCAAGTACAACTTCGACAGGCTGTACAGCGTGGTTTGTTCCAGACTTTCCGGAATGTTGCCAACGGATAAAACCTGTTCATAAGCGGCAGCCGCTGACTTGTATTTTTCCTGATTGAAATACACATACGCATACATGTTATGCGTCATGGCGGTCTCATAGGAGTTACGTCTGCGTTTCTCCAGCGACTGCAGTTCTTTCAACGCATCCTGATATTTCTTGGCATCAGCCAGCTCACGTGCGCCGTCCAGTTTCTTGTAAATAACCGGACGCATGGTCGCGGAGCGACGCACACGTTTTTTGCTGGATTCAGCGCTGGACTGCTCTGCCGCCTGAACACTGACGGCACCCACACTGATAAAAGACAGCGAGCATACCATCAGGCCGGCACTCAACAAGGCAATTGGCTTTTTCATGCTACCTCCGGTTATCTGCCGTTTTTCTCAAGTTCAAAGCGAATAATGTTACGAACACCGGTGACGGCAACCGCTTTTCCATCTTCCACCTTGGGCTTGTATTTGAATTTCTTCACTGCCGCCATCGCCTCACGATCAAAGATATTCGGTGGCGCGGCTTCAATCACGACAGGGTCAATCACGGTACCCAGACTGGTTACCGTAAATTCAACCACCACATAGCCCTCGATACCTTTCTGTGCCGCACGACGTGGATAGTTAGGGGCCACTTTGACGATTGGCAAGAAATCACCATCGCCGGAACCACCAGACAACCCGGCATCAACGCTCAGCTCGGCACCCATATCAAATCCGCCAACATCAAACCCATCGGTTGATGCCTTGGCAATCTGGGGCTTGGGCATATCCGGCTTGGGCGGCTCTTTTGCTGCAGCCGGTGGCTTGCGCGGTTTGCGTTCCTTGGTTTGCACCTCATCATCCGGCTTGCTCATGACAAAGCTTTCGATGCGGCCAAAATCATTCTCGTTAAGTACAGAGCCGCCAGTACTGATCAGGCTCTGCATCATCCAGAAAACGGCAAAGGTCGCAACCGCTGCAACGGCCAGGGCTGCACCAAAGCGTAGCAGGGTCAGGAACATACCTAGCGCTCCTCTGTTGCCAGAGATACGTCATATACCCCGGCGGCCCGAGCAGCATCCATCACTGCGACCAACTGCTTGGTCTTGGCTTCTTCGTCTGCCTGAATCACCACCGTACCCTGTGGGTTTTCAGCGTGCATCCGTTCGATGTTGGCCCGTACCTGGCTTTCATCAACCCGGCGCTTGTTAATCCAGATTTCGCCAAGGTCATTGATGGCAATCAGGATATTCGCCCGTGGTTTGGCGTTGGATGTACTGGCATCCGGACGATTGACTTCGATACCGGATTCTTTTACGAAAGAAGCCGTCACGATGAAAAAGATCAGCATGATAAACACTACGTCCAGCATGGGAGTAATGTCGATCTCGCCCTCTTCAGCCTGTGGGGTCAAATTTGAAAAACCGCGTCTCATAGCAATCTTCTCTTGAATTAGTGATCGAAGGTCAGCTTGTCTTCAATGCGGATCTTTTCACGCTTGATATAGCGATCCAGCAAGGACTGAGCAAACACACCGGTAATAGCACCTACCATACCTGCCATGGTCGGAATCGTCGCTTTGGAGATACCGGATGCCATGGCCTTGGGACTGCCATTGCCCAGATACGCCATCACGTCAAATACCTCGATCATGCCACTGACAGTACCCAGCAACCCGAACAGCGGTGCAAGGCCGATCAACATTTTGATAGTGCTCATATTGGCAGAAAGTTCAAAAGACAGCTGACTGATCAGATCCTGGCGGATCTGGTGCGCTGCCCAGGAGCGACGTTCGTTGCGCCCTTCCCATTCGCTTATCGCCGACGTCAGCGACGTCCGATAAACAAACAGGAAGTAGCCAACACGCTCAAGAACCAACAACCACAGAATAAAAACCAGCCCACAGATGGCGTAGAGGACATCGCCTCCACGCTCCATGAACAGGTAAACGGGTTCGTACAGTTCACCCAACATGAGATTACGCCGCTTTAGCGTGTTGTTGTTCGGACTGGCGCGCCAGGATCCCTGTCGCCCGCTCTTCCAGAATCATCATCAACTCGCGACTGCGGTTGTTGGTGAGTGTGTGCAAGAACACACAAGGAATTGCAGCCACCAGACCCAGAACCGTCGTAACCAGTGCCTGGGAAATACCACCAGCCATCAGTTTCGGATCACCGGTACCAAACAGCGACATGGTTTCAAACACATCGATCATACCGGTCACCGTACCCAGCAGACCCAGCAGCGGTGCTACTACAGAGATAATCTTGATCCAGCCAATAGCACGGGTCAGCTTCGGTATTTCAGCCGAAATGGCCTCACCCAGGTGCAATTCCAGTGTTTCGATATCGGCATCTTTATTGGCCTGGAAAACCGCCATCACGCGACCCAGAGCGTTATTATCACTCGGGGTTTCAGTAGCCATTTGCTTGCGGATACGACCGCTTTCAAGCATCAACACCAGCATCCGCCAAATCGCCAGCAGGATACCAATGCCACCCAGTGCAATAATGATGTAACCCACAACACCACCCTGGTCGACACGATCGCCCAGTTCTGGTGATTGGCCCATGATTTTCAGCAATTGGCCACGTGACGGGTCAATCCAGAAGCTGGTCAGGTCGGTACCTGAAGCAGCAGCCAGTTCGGTAGCCGGGTCGGTGTAACGTCCACCAGGTTGCTTGTCCAATTCGACCAGACGACCGGCTTCCAGATCCCAGTTCAGGTATTTGCCACCGGACACAACGTTGAACCCACCCACACGGATAACGTCTTTCTGTACCGTTTCACCACTGGGGATAACAACATCTGCGTTGTATTTGGCAACACGACCGCTGTAAGTCATTTCACGCTGCATCTCGAACCACAGCTGTTCCAGCTGTTCGATGGATGGCAGCTTGGAAGATGAACCGGCAGTAATGATCAGGTCTTTCAGGAAAGCATCACGGCCTGGCAGCTCAGAGCTGATAACCGATCCTTCAAAAATCGACTTGGTATCACCCGCCACTTGCTGCAGTACACCAAACAATTCTTTCAACGAACCCATGCGGTTAGTCAGACGCTCTTGTGCTTCTGCCACCGTGGTTTCGTTGGTCTGAAATTTGTTTTCCTTGGTTTCGCTGTCTTTCAGCAGGTTGTTACGTTCTTTACGGGCATCGGCCAGCATTTTTTCCTGGGTGGCCTTGTCGGAATTAAAACGCTTGAGGCGTTGTTGAAATTCCTGATTGTCCCGGGCCTGTCCCTGCTTCACCAGATTCAACAGGGAATCAACAGAAACGGCTTCAGCAGCCACTGCGGTGTTGATACCCAAAGCCAGCGTAGCTGACAGTAATAGTGCCTTGAATTTCATTATTTGGCCTCCTGAGCTGCTGCAACAGGTACTTTGATCAGGCTGGGAGCCGCTTGCTCACGTGCAATACGGATACCTGCCATCAGCTTGCTTTTCATCGATGGGTCCAGTGTTTCCCAGGCTTTTGCGGCGCTGTTCCAGACGCCCAGAACGTTGCCATCCAGAGACTGATACATCAGGGAAATACGACCAACCCGCAAGAAGTCCACTTCACGGCCTTCCAGGGTGCCCCGGAACGATTCGATGGTACGGCCATAATCGATTTCAGCCTGGTAGGCTTCCATCACCTTGCGGTATTTTTCTGCCACGGTGACGTCGGAACGTCCCATCAAGGCTTTCAGCGCGTTGACACGCCCAGTGCGTTCTTCAAGCAGAAACGGTACATCGGCTTGTACAAACTGATCAATCGAATCAATCATACGTAGCATCAAAGGTGTTACCTGACGCTCAACCAGTGTGACCTGTTCAATGCTTTCTTCAATACCAGCCAGCTCTTCTTCCTGAGCGGCAAGCTGCTTGTCGAGTTGCTCGATGTATACTTTCAGACCATCGGATTCCTTGACGACACCACGATATTCACGCTCTGCCGCACGAATGCTGCTATCGATGGAATCGATTTTTTGCTGAGACGCCTGCGCGTTACTGACGCGGTTGACACCCTTGTCGATCGCCGTGTTGACATCAGCGGCCGTAGCGCCAAACACAACACCGGCGCTGAGTATGGCTGCGGCCAGAATATTTCGAGTTCGCAGTTGCATTGGCATATGTATTACCCGTATAGACTCCGTGATGCCTGTTATAAAAACAGACTCCCCAATTTGAGTGCGCAGACTACTCAAGCAACATGACACTTCTGTTACATTGCTTGCGCGCCGCGCTCTATCTTGTGTTGATGCTAATTATGACGGTGATAGATGACAATAACGTGAGCAACACCAATAAAAACGGCGCCCGAAGGCGCCGTTTGGATTTGTCTGTTTCAGACAGTCAAATCAGTCTGCAGTGCCATCTACTTCAGCAGAAGCGATCGTAGCCGATACAGCGCCGATAGCTGTTTCAGCCAGCATGTCGTTCAGTGTTACTGAAGACAGGGTAACCAGGCTATCCAGAGTGAAGGTGCCATTGTTTTCCAGCGTGTTGACCGTACCACAGTGGATGTTCTGGAATGCAGAATCAATCACACCACTGTTTTCACCGGCTACAGTAGTTTCAACCGTGCTATCGTTCAGGTATACACAGTTAGCAACATCACCTACCAGCAAGCTGTTGAAGAAACGACCTTCAGAACCGGCTTTCAGATGGATACCGCTACCGATATTACCAGCACCGTAAGTGGCAGTGCTCAGGTCTACAATCGCAGTAACGTTAGCCACAGTAGGGTTCGATTCCTGATACAGAGACTCATCAGCATCACCAGCAGTATCCAGTTCGAAAACATGGTTACCATTGCTGTCCTGGTTCTGGTATTTGACGACCAGAGCGTGCTGGATATTACCAACGTAACCTTCATCCCAGTCGATATCATCATCCTGGTTGCCTGTCAGCACCAGGTAAGTGGCATCTACAGCACCACCGAAGAATTCAACACCGTCATCCTTATTACCATGAACCTGTACATGGCTCACAGTTGTGTTGTAACCGACAGCCATGAAACCGATACCGTTCAGTTCATCACCGTTAGCGATTTCCAGACCTGCTTCAGTAACGATCACATATTCCAGAGCACCAGAGCTGTCAGAGTTGTCGAAACCACCGAAGTACCCAGCGGCACCTTCACCGGAAACGTTACACACGCTTTCAGTTTCTGGGTTGCCACATTTGTTGTTGTAAGCGTAACCCTGCAGAACCAGACCACCCCATTCAGTGTCGCCACCGAAATCAGTCGTTGTTTCAATACCAGACATAACGATTGGCTGAGCAGCGGTACCCACAGCGTTGATCGTTGAACCACGAGTAACAACCATGGAAGAACCGGCTTGGTTCATGAACACAGTACCGGCCTGGATAGTCAGGTCAGTATCTGCAAATGTAGTATCAACAGTTTGCAGACCATTACCGTTACCTACGTTCACACGATCAACCATCGACCAGACGACTGTGTTGGTCAGTTCAGCATCGGCAGTGAAAGTACCTTCTATGGTACAAACAGGGAAAGTCTGACCATCAACGACAACAGTTCCATCCTGTTCGATCGTCAGCGCTGAGTTACCGTCCAGAGCAGGACATGAAGAAGCGGCGGTGATGCCATCCATGCTTGGAGCAAAGGTAACATCAGCAGAGAAAGTGCCTGCAGCGCTTGAAGAAGTATCGATGTTTGTAGCAGCAGCCGGGTAAGAACCAGCCATGGCGAAACCGTACCACTCTTCAGATGCAGAAGGATCTACCGCACCGACGTAGGTAGTCTGGTCAAAAGAAAATGATGGGTTGGCGCTGGTGTTGTAGCTGATTTCATCAGAACCAGTATCATCATTGTCGTTATCGTTGTCATTGTCGCTGTCACTGCTACCACAAGCGGCCAAAGAAGCTGCGGCAACAGCGATGGACAACATTTTCAGGAGATCTTTGCTCATCATTTGTTCCTTTTATTCCAAATATTCCAACAGGGTTCGGATGCTGCCCACTCTAGGGGCAGCAGATGACTGTTTTGTTACGATTTCTTAAATTTTATTTAAAACTGATAAGAGAGAGAGACTTTTATCTCACGTCCAGGTTTATAACGTTTGGTCAGGCTTCCACCTTCACCCTGGGTTTCCTTTACCTCGGAATCTGTCAGGTTTTTAAGTGCCACTTTCAGATCCAGTTCATCCATGATAATCGGTTGTTTGAAGTTCATATCCAGAACCATACGAGCTTCACGATATTCGTTATCCAGCAAATCATCCGGATTAACGGCACTCAGAGTTTTACCGGTATAGTTCATGACCAAGGTATATTCACGGCCGGACTCATATTCATCCAAAGCGATCTGGAGGTTACCCAAAAGGTCCGGCTGGCCTTGCATACGGCGCCTTTCGTCCAGGTTTCCTGAGTCGGTAAAGGTTTCAATTTCCGTATCAAAATAGGCCACGTTACCAGACAGCCGGAGGTTCAGATCCTGCATTTCGATATCTTTTGAAGCAGACAGCTCGACACCTTGAGCATAGGCATCTCCGTTATTATCAAAGGAATACAATACTTCGTTGGTACTACCAGAGATAATGCTGGAAGTCCGTTCAATAGCATCTTCGAAATCCTTACGGAATATCGCAACGTTTACACTTTCAGCATCAGAGAAATAATATTCATAACGCAAATCCAAGCTGGTAATACTGGATTCTGTCAGACTCTCGTTACCCACATAGCGATCACCGGATACCGAATCCGTAAACTGCGCCGGAGCAACCTCACGGAAGTCAGGACGGTTGACCGATGTACTGTAAGCAAAACGTACTTGTGAATCTTCGGTCACAAAATAGGTAGCGTTCAGGCTCGGATAAACATCGTTGGTTTCAATTTCTGCCGTTGTCGGGCTGCTGCCAGATGTCTCCACTTCCATCTTGCTGTTCTCAAGACGAGCACCCGCTTCGATAGTAAAGTTGTCGTAGTACTCCAGACGCGGCATCAGATAAAAGGCCGAATAATCCCAGCTGCCGGTATAAGAGGCATTGTCATCCGAATTATTACGAACACTCAGATAACCGTCTTCAAAGTTCTGCTGATTGATCACGTCAACGATATCAGTCGCACTGCTGAGTTCAGCAGTCAGGTTGTCGGCATCGTATTGGAATGAATAGGACTCAACGTCACGCTCACGGCTCATGATGCTGACACCGGCCAGAATCTTGAGCTGATATTCATCGTCATCCAGAGCTGCGATCTGACCATCCAGAGTAAAGTTGACGGAGTCATCGTTGAGATCCGTCCACTCCCGTGTTGGCTTGGAGGAGAAATCGATTTCCGCGCTGTCGCTGTAGTCTTCGGCCAGAGGATTAAAAGTCGAATCAATAGCAATGGAAGAGTTTTCATCAATCAAGGTGTATGAGCGGCTGTCCGGCACATACAGGGAAGCCTTGGCGTATGTCAGCCCCCAATCCAGCTGCGCACTGTAAAAGTCATCAAAATAATGCTGACCCGTGAACTGCTGGGTAAAGAACTCACGTTCCTGCCAGGTATATTCACGTTGAATGGTAAATTGACGGTATTCGCCACGAGCACCTTTTTCTTCCACATTGTCGGCTTGGGTCTGACGCAGCAGCAAGGTATTGGAATTCAGCGTGTAGTTGTCCGACTCAAGAGCCAAGGTCCCGCCAAAACTCAGGTCAATCAGATTCACCGCACGGTAACGAATGTACTCATCCGCTTCTCTGTAGGAGTTGGCATCAATGGCAGAATAGTTGGCGCGATCTTCTTCGGTGTAATCCCATTCATTGGAATAACGACCGGTTACCTTATAGGACAGACTACCCAGATCGTAATCACCAATCAGATCCCCCACACTTCCCTCAATGCTGACATCAGGGGACATGGTTGTGTCTTCGGTTTCCCACTGGGAAACGTCCAGCAACTGGGCGCCATCGGAACCAGTGATATCACCGCTGGAGCTTTTGGCGGAGCCAGACAGGTCACGATCTGAACTGCCAAAGCCCAATACTTCCATACCAGAGGTTTTCTGTGCATTCACTGACTCGCCAGTCGTACCATCATGGTAGCCCATAGAGACAGACAACTTGCCTTCAAACTCCTCCGGCGTATCTCCTGTCAGGACATCAATAGTTGCTCCGGCCGCATCACTCGGGCGATTGGCAATCAATGTTTTTTCAACATTGACGGAAGAAATAACACCGGATGGAAACAAATCCAAAGGCACAACACGACGCGTAGGGTCCGGGCTGGGCACCATGGCACCGTTAAACAGTACAGAGGTGTAACGTTCATTCAGACCACGAACAACCGCATACTTGCCATCCGCGACAGAAACCCCGGTTACACGCTTCAAAGCCGATGCCGCATCGGAATCACCAAAACGGGAGAATTGCTCCGAACCAATAGCATCCAGCACCGCTGATGAATCACGCTGTTGCGCAGTCGCGGTTGAAGGAATGTAGGAACCAACAGCCACGACTTCTTCGATCACGCCGTTGCCCGACATACCCAGCGTCAGGTTAACGCCGGTGTTCACATTGGCCATCACTCGTACGTCACTGACGTCACGCTGGCCATAGTTCGGGTGAGCAATCGATACATCGTAGCTGCCCCGTGGTAATTCAAAGCTGAAGTAACCATCTTCATCAGTCACTACCGCCATATCTGTTCCGGACAACGAGATGCTGGCACCCGCCACAGCACCACCGGTTTCTTCTGATTCCAGATAACCCGAAATCTGCCCTAACGCCGGTACTTCTTCTTGTCCTGGCGTGTAAACAAAGACGTCTTCCAGCGCTTCACCACCCAGAACATCTATCTGGATTTCGGCATTTTGATCAACACTCTCGGTACTGAACTCAAACTCACCGAGCCATTCGCCATACTTGGACAGTTCGACACTGTGAGTACCGCTGTTGATATCAAAACTGACAAAACCGGTTTTACCGATCAATTGCTTTTGTCCATCAACACTAACTGCTACATCACGGATGGATGCACCGTCTTCGGTGATATAAAACACGGCTTCACCAGCCATCACTTGAGAAATGAATAGCGTTGACGCTGCGGTAAGCAACACTCGAGTCGGTTTCATTGAGCCCCCTGAAGGATTTTAAGATATTAAGTTCGGGGGAGGTCTGATCTGCCGACAACGAACGCCAACAACCGATTAAGGTTGCAACATTGTTTCGGTGATAAACGGCAAGCAAACAAGCACCCGCACCCTATTTTCAGGCTGCAGTATGTTTCTGTAATATTTCAAAAAGGTTGCTTGAATATGACACTTGTGTGACAAGCACATTGGCAGGCGGAAGCCGGGGGAGTAAACAGAGAGGATAAAACGATAAGCAAACATAAAGCAAAACAGCCAGACCCGGACAGGTCTGACTGCTTGTCAGCTCACAGAACAACCATCAGCCCTGGGACAGCAGCTCCCGCAAGTCGGCAATCGCCGCATTGGCCCGAGAGATATAAGATGCCATCACCAGTGAATGGTTGGCAAACAAACCAAAACCGCTGCCATTCAGAATCACTGGAGACCAGATGGGTTCTTGCGTACCTTCCAGCTCACGAATGATTTGACGCAGGCTCACCAGCGCATTTTTCTTTTCCAGTACGTCGTTAAAATCCACTTCGATCGCCCGTAATAAATGAGACAAGGCCCAAGCCGTTCCACGGGTTTCATAAAAGACGTCGTCAATCTTATGCCACGGGGTTTTTACTTCCTGATCGTAGTCGTTCGGGGTTGCCTGGCGGGCCGCCGTATCACCGGCCAAATCAGTATTCAGGCGACGTTTGCCAACCGATGCACTGAGGCGCTGCGACAAACTGCCGAGACGGGTCTCAACGTCCATCAGCCATTGCCGGAGATTGTCAGAGCGGGCATAAAACTGGGCCGTTTGTTCGTTCGGGTCAGACAAACGCTGCAAGTAGGCTTCCAGCGCTTTCAGACCACGGCCGTATTCCGACTCGGTAGACGGCACTGCCCAGCTGTCACTGTCGAAATTCAGTTGTGGTTCCGCGATGGCCAGATCCTTGTCTTCGGTCGACTGGCTCTGGGAGCGGCTGAAATCCTTGCGGAGCGCCCGGGAAAAATCCCGTACCTGCACCAACACACCAAATTCCCAGTTGGGAATATTATCGAGCCAGAGACCCGGAGGAAAAATGTCATTACTCAAATACCCACCCGACTTATGCAACAGGGTGTCGGTAATGGTAATCAGGGTACTGGTGGTGGTGAAGCCGATCACCGGTGTCACGCCCATGGCTTCGGCACGGGTATTGGCGGATTCCCTGACGGCAAAGGCATCGGGTTCATTACTCCAGATAAACCCCAGCACCACAGACAACAACAAACAGACCGCCAACAATACCAATATACCGGTACGCCAGGCACCACCATCCGACCACCAATTTTGCAGACGTGCTGTCAGAGACGAAACGCCTGGTTCTGCTTGCTCACTCATTCAACCGTATCCTGTATTCAGTCCAACATCAGCTCTCTGAAAGCGGAGAGCGCTATGGCCAATTTAACCATGTTCCCCCGCGACTTCACATGCTCATTGTCATGGGCCTGCAAGGATAACAACCATGACAATCACTGCAACGCAACAAGCCACCCGATATACTGATATTTTGCTCCGCAAGGGGCCGCTGCAGCCGAGACATCACAGCACCATGTATTCTTTATCACCCGTTGCCATTGCCCATACGCCATTCCGTGAAAAATTTGCCATCCCGAGGCAGCCCATGCTGGCACCGGCTGCCCGGGGAGAAATCACCCTGCTGCCACCATTTGATGATCCGCTGGCATTCGATGGCCTTGAGCAGGTCAGTCATGTCTGGCTGATCTTCCTGTTCCACCAGGCCATGGCAGCACCGGGCAGTACACCTCGAATGCGGGTTCGTCCACCGCGTCTGGGCGGCAACAGCAAACTCGGCGTATTTGCGACCCGCAGCAGCCATCGCCCCAATGCCATTGGTCAATCCCTGGTCAAAATCGAGCAGATCAACGCCACAACCCTGACCGTCAGCGGAGTCGACTTGCTGGATCAGACTCCCATTATCGACATCAAACCCTATGTCCCTTATGCCGATCATATCGATCAGGCCTGGAATCATATTGCCGCCGATGCCCCTGAACCCATTCAGGTGCACTGGGACACCGATGCCCTGGCAACGGCCCAACAACTGCAGCAACACAGCGGCAACCCCCTGGTCGATCTGATTGAACAATGCCTCAGCCAAGACCCCAAACCGGCGTATCAGCAACCAGCGCCTGAGCGTCAATACGGCACTCGGCTATGGGATATAGAAGTGGGCTGGTATTACCCGACAAGTGGCTGTATTTGTATTAACCGAATTCAGCCTGTGATTGAGCTGAATACGCCGGCAGGAAAATGATTCAATCAGTGACGGGGCTGCCCAGCAGCAAACAGAAGAGATAATACGCAGAGACTATAAGAGACTATAAAGGATAAAGGATAAAGGAACGAACATAACACACCGACGAGGCCCAGCCCCGTCGGTGATTTGCTTTTAGCCCACAGGGCGCAAACATTGGGCGTATCAGGATTTTTTGCAGTAAGCCGCAATAATCACAATCCGCTGGCCATTGACACGACCTTCAATGTGCTTGGGATTATCGCTTAACGAAATCCCTCGTACCGCGGTGCCGCGTTTCGCCGTCATACTGGTACCTTTGACATCCAGATCCTTGATCAGTGTCACGTTGTCGCCGGCCGCCAGGGCCACACCATTCACATCCAGGGTTGGCTCCTCATCCTCAGCGGCTGCTCCGGCTTCGGCCCACTTGCGGGTATCGTCTTCCAGATACAGCATGTCCATCAGATCCTGGGCCCAGGTCTCAGTGCTCAAGCGCTTCAGCATGCGGTAAGCCATCACCTGAACCACCGGCACCTGACTCCACATGCTGTCGTTCAGGCAACGCCAGTGATTCTGATCCAGTTCGGCCCCTTCAATTTGCGCCAGACAGTGGGGACACAACAGAATATGGTTATCCGACGACGCCAGCTCTTGCGGCGGCACTGCCCACGGCGACAGATCATCTGTCGCACCGCATAATTCACAGCTGTGGTTGCTACGTTCCAGCAAAGTATGCTCAATGCTCATCGGATTACCCCTTCAGAAAAAGCGGGCATTATGCCTTATGAAAACGGGATTACCAGCGAACACACAAAACAGCACAACGATCACCGTATATTCGGGTAAACTGGGCACTGATTTTTTACAGCTGTGAACGCCGAATGACCCACCAGGATACTTTTCTGATTACCTACTCCGACCTGCTGACCGTTTGGCAGGACTGGCTGGATACCATCCCTCACCCGCCGCTTGACCGCTGGCTGAAGCAACGCGCCAAATACCAGAAGCGTTATCACGGTGGTTACCGCATGGCGATCGACAACGCCATGATGGACGCCATGCGTTATCGCCAACTGGCCGACGCGCTGGAACATAGCTTCCAGGACCCGGGGTTCGACGACTGGGTCGGATGGGATCAATCCTGGTCGCCGAATGACACCACCGAGGCCGACCCGCAACATTTCTGGTACTGGCTGCAGTTACGCAATGAAGCCGACTGGCGTCTGCCGGAAATCGCCCAGCAAAAAGCCCGCCGCGAGCATTTTGCCGAATTCAGCCAACGGGTGGCGCAGTCTGCAGACAACGCCCTGTTTCTGTTATGGCATGGTCTGCGTCCAGGCTGGGAACCGGCGCTCAAACGTCGGGCCGAAAAATCCGGCTGGAGCGACGACACCCTGCAGCACTGGATTGAACAACAAACCCGCCGACCACCACTGTGGTTGCGTCAGGTCGCCAGTAAAACCAGTGCCGATGATGAATCACTCGAACGGGCGCTGAAGCGTGATGGCGTCATCGTCCGTCAGTACCCTGTCAGCCTGGATGGCCAGACCCATACCGTTCACGCTGCCGAAGGCGGCAATGACGTCACCCGCAGTGATGCCTTCAAAGCCGGCAGAGTTGAAATCCAGGATGCTGCCAGCCAGTTGATCTGTGAGCTGGTTGATGTCCAGCCAGGACAGAAAATCTGGGATGCCTGTGCCGGAGCCGGTGGCAAAACCCTGACACTGGCTTCTGCGCTGGGTAAAAAAGGCGCGGTGATTGCCACGGATTTGCACCAGTACAAGCTCGATGAATTAAAAAAACGCGCCAAACGCGCCGCCATCGCCAATATCCGCAACTTTGTCTGGGATGGCGAAGCACCGCTGCGCCTGCCCATCGAGATTGCCCGCCAACAAGGCTTTGACCGTATTCTGGTTGATGCTCCCTGTACCAATGCCGGTACCTGGCGCCGCAATCCGGACGCGCGCTGGCGCCTGACGCCAGACAACACCAAAGAACTGCATCTATTACAGTTCAACCTGCTCGACCGTGCCGCCAAAGCACTGCGTGCCAGCGGCCGCTTGATCTACGCCACTTGCAGCTGGCAAGTGGAAGAAAACGAAAGCGTCTGTCATCGTTTTCTCGAAGCCAATCCGGACTTTGTGTTGGTCAAACAGACACTGCTGGGTGCTCCTGACATCGATAGCGATACCATGTTTTGCGCGGTTTTCAGCAAAGCCTGATATCCCTGACAGGACGGGCCACTGGCCCGTCACTGTCAATCAACACGTCCTCGCAGCAACTCAAACCTTCCTGCTCCACCGCTTGCCAGCGCGGTATCACACACTCTGCTGCTGCCATGCCTGGCAACAGCGCCTCACCACCATTAATACCTGATCGACATCCAATCCAGTACCCAAGCAGCATGGTAATCCCCTGACTGCCCGATACACTGCCCAGACTGTTCATATATCGCACAATAATAACAACGCAAGCGACGCCCCTGCAGGAGGTTGTATGTTGCAACAAGCCAGAGCATTTATTTTGATGAGTTTCCTCATCATCACGACGGTTTATATCCCCGGAGCTTACGCAAACGCTCTGGATGGTGAAAAAACCATTTTCCTGATCGATAAAAAAGGCAATGCCATCGATATAGGTCGGGTGACGTTTGATACCAGCGGCACACAGATCAGCTATCAGCTGCAGCGGCACCATAACAAGTTCAAGGACTTTTTCCTCTCCATGAAAGAGATGAAATGCCTCGAAGGACCAGAACTGATGTGCCATCTGTCGTACCCCTACACCCAACCCCATACCCTGACCCCGGACAACCTTGTCTGGCTCTCCCACGACCTGCTGTTTATGTATAAACAGCCAGCGGAGTTTGGTGCCAACTTCTGGAACGGTATTTATTACGACTTGCGGATTGAAGACGGAATCATCAAGGGAACAGCACAAGCCGTGGATTTGAACCTGCTGGCTTCTCCCCCGGACAACCTCGATATTCCGCCCATCAGCGCAGCAGAACGTGATGAAACAGACCCCAAATCACGCTGGCTGCCTTATCTTGAGATTCGCTAGCGAGGGCGCTAATGGATTGCTTTCCCCCAAAACGCAGAACCCCGCACAAGGCGGGGTTCTGTCACCGCCAGACTGGCAGTGTCGCGGTCACGTTCATGGCAGGCTAAACGGCCATGACGATCACGGATATCAAGCGGCTTTTTTCAGCTGCTTTTTCAGTTGCTTCAGTTTGCCTTCATGCTTGGCAACTTTGGCTTTGCGTGCCTTGATCGCTTTCTTCAGGCTAACGACTTTTTTGGATACGTTGGTTTTCTTGCTCATACTTATCGCTCCTGTCAGTACTACTGACTGATATTGTTACGCGTGAATTATCTTTAATCGTGGGTGTTTTCTCGTACAAACGTACGAATAAACCGGCGGATCTCTCGGGCTGCACTGGTATCCAGCTCTTCACAAAGACTGATGAATTCATCCCGCTCTGCGCTGCTGATACGAATAAGCAGTTGGGCATCTTTCTTACTTGCCTTACGCCTGGCAGGCTTGTTATCCGTTTCATCTACAGCCATGGAAATCCCCTCACGTCCAAAGATAGCAACAGTATATACAAAATATATCTTTTAGATATGCTTTTATTGGTACTGACATACACAACCATCACAGTGGCTTGAAAAGCCCAAACTGCCGATCTGGATTGATAGAGGGGTGATACAGAAGGATGTATTGCAGATGTGGTACGAAGCAATCAAGCTCCACGCGCAGGCGTGGAGCCAAATCAGAAAAGCCCAGAGACTAAGCCATTAGCCGCGAGCACCATGATGACGCTCTTCCTTCAATTGCTGACGCTGTTCAGTAGTCAACAAAGACACCATGCTGGTTTTGGCCTGAACACCAATCATGAACATTTCCTGTTGCAGCTCAGCCAGCTCTTCGTAGGCTTTGTTGATGGCTTTTGCATCAAACTTATCGGCCTCGCGCAAATCACGAATCTTGTTGTGCGCATCCATCATTTTACCAGTCACAGCCCAACGATCTTTCTGCATGCTATCGCGGATATCCCGAATATCGTCACGTTGCTTATCCGTCAAGTCGAGGCCACGAAACGCCAATTTGTACCGTCCGTCCATGCGTTCCATGCCCTGGCCCATACCCATACCGTCTTGATCGCGACGATGCATTCCAAAACCACCACTTCTTTCGTCAACGCAAGCCTGGCCATCCTTCATGCCCTTGGCTTTATCTGGTCGGTCATCAGCCGCTATCGCCATGATCGATGTGGTGCCCAGCAAAATAGCCAGCATGCCACCAGCAACTGCTTTACGAGAGTTCGTTAAAATATGTGTCATGATTATCTCCTGTCGATTCCTTGCTCCTGTTGGAGCTCATGGCTGAATGATTCAAATCATCAGCGTTGTACCGAGTATAGGAAATAATCAGCTGTTAAAAATGGCACCAGGACAGGTATTGCACAGCTTTGCATCGCTACACAGTACATGGCAATTCCCTGACACTTTGGCTTTTTAATTGGGAACTATCTCCAAGCAGAGCAGTCCAGCCATTACTACTCCGTAGAAGTAGATATAAGGGAAATTTATCCGAAGTATCGGAACCTTCCTGACTATTAATAAGTATCTCAATGAGTACCTGCCAACCAACCCCAAAACCGGTTGATGCCTGATGCAATGGCTGCTAGCATCAAAAAATCACAGCAGACCGAAGCACCGCGCAACGATTTTTAAAGTCTGCATCCAGCTACCCAACTATCTTTAAAGGAGTAATAACCATTTATAATGTAATGACTTAAGGGAGAGTAAGTTCATTCAGGAGCAGTGACCATGATCAATCAGCCTTAGATATCGCATAGCACCACGTGTTTATAGCAGTCATGCCATAGTCAATGGCCCATAAGTGATCGTTCAAATAGCCTACAAAGGAAAGGTGGTCAAATATTATGAAGCGAATTGGATGCATAGGAACCCTTCAGACCGGGGCTTTTGACAATCACTCAGCCTATATTCTCGATATATTCAACGAACTAAGATCGTACAGATTGTCACATGAGTCAAATGGTATATTTATTGCTTTTGATGATAATTTCCTGCTGATTCTTGAAGGCAACCCTGACAGTTTAGCCACCAACCTGTATCGAATCCGGCGTGACCATCGTATTAAATATATTTCCATTTTGTTCAATCAGAATATCAACAAGGTAATATTTACTCATTGGCGATTGAAGTTTTTTGACAAGCAATCTGAAGCCCATGCTGACTATCTTTTCAATCTCAGGAAAAAAGTCATTCCTTCTATCACTCTTGGCTCACCAGAAGATCAGCTTATTTTTGATACTTTTTTCCCCTCAGCCAAACCACCCGAACCTCCAGAACATTCGCATCCCAGTATATCTGAAGCGTCTCCTCTTGCCTGTACTAAGTCGCCACAATCACCCGCCAGTATTGATTTTGAACATAAATTATTGAGTCTTTCAGCCTGGCCAAAACCGACCCAGTTACAACTCACGCCCCCCATCATGAAAACCTGCAGTTTATTAAGTCATCATAAGATTTCCTATCAGACCTTATACAACAAGGGTATCTGGGCATCGGAAACCGAGCTGAAAGCATTACTGTCGGCACTCATCAAGCTGGGGGTCCTGATCGTCAATGAAGCACCAGCAGAACAACACCTCAAGGTAGCTGAAAAATCTGTTAGCCAGCCCGCCCCACTGGATCGTTTTGGTTCACTGATGAAGCGCTTTCTAACCAGTTCCCGCAAGGCGATGTAAAGATGGATCAAATTTATAAAAAACTGGCAATTGTTGGCGAAGTAGGCGCTGGAAAGACCCAGATCATCCAAACCATCAGTGAAATTTCACCCTTCGCTACTGAAGCCCGCTCCAGCGTCGATATTGGTAAAGAGTTTACAACCGTTGGCATCGACTACGGCCGCCTGTCACTCGATGAACAGACAGCTCTTGGTTTATATGGACTACCAGGACAAAAGCGCTTCAGCATGCTGTGGAATATGGTTCGCAATGGCCTATGGGGATTATTTATCCTGGTAAAATACGGTGACGGCCTTAACCTGGAGGAACTCGACCAGATTCTCACCTTTTTCCAGCCAGGACAGACCAAAACGCCACTGATTATCGGTATCAGTCACTGTGAACAGGCTCCAACTGATGATATGGAAGTATTAATCGATTATATTGAACATGTTTTATCCAAACATCAATTGGTTGCCCCTATCATCCCGGTAGACCCTCGAGACAAGGAGTCTTCATTGTTATTATTGGAAATATTCTTGTCGCTTCAAATAGATGAAAAATGTATAACAACAGAGGCCAACCCCAATGATGATTTCTGACAATTTACATCAAAAAATAAAAGCAATATTCTCAGAACACTTGGCAAGACACAGTGAGATAGAATGCCTCTGTCTGTCTACACTCGATGGCTTTCCTGTTATCAACATCCTCAAAAATGGCATATCATTTGAAGCCGATACCATGGCTGCAGCCTCCAGCACCCTTTACTCCGTCAGTAATGCAGTTGCACGCCAAATTTTATCCAAGCCGTTTCAGACAGCATTCATTGAGTCTGACAATGGAAATATCATATTTACATCCTTAACGATCCAGGAAAATGATTATATATTGACAGCTTCTGCAACAGACAGCATGAACATTGGCCAATTGAGAGCAATTATAAAACGAATTGAAATCAGAGAGTAACAATCCCATATAAAATATTTTAGAGCACCACACATCATAAAATACGATAAGGAGATCCATATGTTAACGATCAGTGATACCGTCAACGGCATGGCAAATATTGACGGTGCAATGGGAGCTGCCGTAGTCGATTACACATCAGGCATGCTATTGGGCAGTGCCGGCAGTGGCGTCGACCTGGAATTGGCTGCAGCAGGCAACAGTGAAGTAGTCAAAGCCAAGTTAAAAGTGATGGCCAGCCTGGGGGTCCAAGGAAGAATTGAAGATATTCTGATCACGCTGGAGAGCCAGTTACATATTATTTGCCCCAGCATCAGCAACGAAGGGCTGTTCCTCTACCTGGTACTGAACAAAAGTACCTCCAACCTGGCACTTGCTCGCCGCAAGGTGCATGACCTGGAAAAGCAACTGCAACGTATCTGACCATACCGGTACCGTAGTCATACGGTAATCCGTCTCTGGCGCAGCCCTTGAACGAGACCGCTGCGCCAGATCATATCCGAATCACCCCCTGTTGCTGCAGGCTAGGAAGCAGCTACCGGGCGAACCGCTTGTTTACGTAAAAAGAGTTCAACCGGAATAAAAGCAAAGGGGATCAAAGAAGCCAGCAACACCAGCACCCAAACACCAACTGACCACTGTTGCTTATTGACTACCAGCAGCGAGCAGACCATGTACAGCATAAACAACACGCCGTGTGTCATCCCTAACAGAGAGACATAATCACGTGAAATCAGCCCCAGAGTGACACTCAAGATTACCAGATACGACAATCCTTCCAGCAAGCTGACCGTACGAAAAAAAGACAACATAACAACACCTTATAATGTAATGCGCCCATGCTCTTTGGTTCGCCGGAAAATTTCAACCTCTGAATGGATACGATCCGCCAACGTCGTTCTGGCAGCCTTGTGAATCCATGGGATCGCTCCGCTTTTCAGCGAATAGGCCAAGGGCATTTCTGGTCGCCCAAGCGCAGATTTTTACACCATTTTGACGTAGAATTTCGACCTTTAATGCCAACCTATTCTTTGAGTACACCCATACCCCATGATACGACTGTCCAATATCCAGCTTCCCCTAGATCACGATGATGCGGCTTTGGAAGACGCCATATTATCGCTGTTGAATATACCGGCAGAGCAGTTACTTGGGTTTCAGATCTTTCGTCGTGGCTACGATGCCCGCAAAAAAACCAGAATCCGCCTGATCTATACACTGGATGTAGACGTACAAAACGAAACCGGGCTACTGGCAACCTTCGCCGATCACCAACAGGTCAAAGCGACACCTGATCTGGACTATCACCCGGTTGCCCAGGCACCGGCGTCTCTGGATGAACGGCCTGTCATTATCGGCTTTGGCCCTGCCGGGTTACTCGCCGGCCTGGTGTTGGCACAAATGGGTTACAAGCCACTGATTCTGGAACGTGGCAAAGAAGTCCGCGAACGTACCAAGGATACGTTCGGTTTTTGGCGCAAGCGGGAGTTGAATACCGAATCCAACGTCCAGTTTGGTGAAGGGGGTGCCGGGACATTTTCAGATGGCAAACTTTATAGCCAGGTCAAAGACCCCAAACAGTACAGCCGCAAGGTACTGCAAGAATTTGTTGCTGCCGGAGCACCAGAAGAAATCCTCTACATCAGCAAGCCTCATATCGGCACTTTCCGGCTGGTCTCCATGGTTGAGCAAATGCGCGCCAGCATCCTTGAGCTCGGCGGCGAAATACGTTTCAGCGCCCGGGTGGATGACCTGCACATTGACGACGGCCAGGTAACGGGCGTTACATTGGCCAGTGGTGAGCGGATCAATGCCCGCCATATTGCCCTTGCCGTTGGCCATAGCGCCCGTGATACCTTTGAAATGCTGCTGAATCGGGGGGTGTATATCGAAGCCAAACCCTTCTCTGTAGGATTTCGCATCGAGCACGAACAATCCGTCATCGACAAGGCCCGCTTTGGTCCGAACGCAGGTAACCCGATTCTTGGCGCTGCCGATTACAAACTGGTACACCATTGCAAGAACGGCCGCTCAGTCTACAGCTTTTGTATGTGCCCTGGTGGCACCGTTGTCGCCGCCACATCGGAAGAAAACCGTGTCGTTACCAATGGCATGAGCCAGTATTCCCGTAACGAGCGTAATGCCAACAGTGCCGTCGTCGTCGGCATCGATCCTTCTGATTATCCTGGCGGCCCACTGGCGGGAATCGAGTTCCAGCGACAACTGGAAAGCCATGCCTATGTCATGGGCGGCAGTAACTACGATGCTCCCGCACAAACCGTTGGCGCGTTTTTGCGCGGCGAAAAACCGGCCCGACTCGGTACCGTACAACCCTCTTTCAAACCAGGCATCAAGCTGACGGATTTATCCGAAGCGTTACCGGACTTCTGCATCGATGCAATCCGCGAAGCCATTCCGGAATTCAACAAGAAAATCAAAGGGTTTTCATTCGATGGCGCCCTGCTTACCGGAGTAGAAACCCGAACGTCCGCTCCCATCAGCATCAAGCGCGATAACGAGACATTACAAAGCATCAATACTCAGGGATTGTTCCCAACTGGAGAAGGGGCAGGCTATGCCGGTGGTATTATGTCAGCCGCTATCGACGGCATTAAAGTTGCTGAAGCCATGGCCCTCAGCATCAATCAGGCACAAGCAGTACCCACCAAAAACTAACATGCGTTAGCAATCATATCAGAGGCCAGAAACAGGATATTTTATCTGTTCCGGCCCTCTGCTGTTGGTCATTTTCCCTGCTATGATATGCCTCCTTCCTATACTCCCCGCAGGATATTGTTCATGGCTACTCTGATGCAAATTCCGTTGGCATCTGCCGAAAAAGAACTGGCGCTCAACGGCGTCTGTAGTTATCACATTGAAGGTGAAACCCTCTACCTGGATGTTGCCGAGGTGGCCAGCCGCCGCAGTGCCGACAGCGTCAGCGGTGGATTGGTACTGGAAATATGGGCCCTGGAATCGGATTATCGCGGCGGTGATTTCTCCGGTTACCTGATTGCCAGCCAACCACTGGGAAGTCTCGACGGGCAACATTGTTTTCGCAATTGCTCTGCCTCCTTGCCAATGCAAATGCCAACCGAAGGGATCTGGACCATCGTACTGATGTTGCGTGAATCCATGCCTGAAGGTCTGGTCACTCGTGACTATATTAATTTTGCCCAGCAAGTACTGGCAGAATGCAAAATGACGCTGAGTTTGTGCAGCTGATTTGAAATTTGAAGATCTACGCTCCCGGGAGCCACTCCCGGGACTGCATTACCAGGCGGATTCACCGAACCCCACTCGCCATCGTCGCTAACACCACAATCCAAACACCACGATCTATATGTATCGCAGCCTGCTGCCGACTGCCCAGTCAGGATAACGGTGGGATCTGTTCGTACTGCCGTTCGTACTGCCTATTGATATGGTCTGCGCCCCCTGTTGTGGCATTCACAAAAAGACACAAAGCTGATCACAAAATAAAACATACAAACATTTTTGTTGTACTACAATTTAACAATTACTGACCTAAAGTAAGCCACGCCAGCGCTCATTGGCACGTTCACTCCGGTCAAGGCATCTATTAATATACTGTGAATATGACCCTATGAAATATCTGGCTTCTTCTGCTTTAACACTCTCCTTGCTTTTCCCGCTGTGTTCACACGCAGCCGATTTAACCCTATCTGAAGCAGAATACCTGACCGGAAGCCTGTGTATGCTATCGCAACGTATGGCCAAGGATTATATGGCTATTGGTGCAGGTATCCGCCCCGATGAAGCGATGAAAGATCTGGATGAAAGCATTGCCACCTTTGAAGCCCGCTATCAATCACTGATGGAATATTCCGAGAACAACGCTGCTGGCAAATCCATTCAGGCAATTGGTAATGTCTGGGAGCACTACCGCAGTGCCATCATTACCCCGCCAAATCAGGCCAACGCTACCGCCATCATTCAGGAAAGTGAAGAATTGCTGGTTATTTGTGACAAGGCTGTGGCGACCATCGCCCGTCAATCCAACTCACCGATTGCTCATTTGATTGAAGTATCAGAACACGGCACCACCCTGACACAGAAAATTGCCAAGTATTATTTTGCCCTGTACTGGAACGTCGATGGCAAAAACCTGAAGCAGGATTTTGATCAGTCGGTCAAAGAATTTGATGATTCCCTTAACTCCCTGACCGACTCAAATGCCAATACATCGGAGATCTCTACAGCGTTAGCCAAGGTGAAATCGCAATGGAAATTCTCCAATTCCGGCTTCAAGCTGGATGAACAGGGCCATTTTGTTCCGACCGTGATTTCCGTCACCAGTGAGTCCATCTTTAACAAGATGTCCGCAGTCGCCATCATGTATGAACAGCTGGCGGACTAGCAGACCCAACAGATACACCAGAAACAAGAAAACAGCCTGTCTATGCAGCTACCAGTGATCTGGCAAACCGCGCGTTTGAATCAGCGCGGCCAGATCCATGGTCAGGGCAATCGCCACGTGCACCGCCACTCCTCCCCAGATCGAGCGTGACATCAAGGCCAGGATGCCCAGAAAAAAACCGAATAAAATAGCGCCCAACGACTCTGGCCAGAGCTTCGGAAAATGCAGCATCAAGTAAGGCAAGCACATCACCGCTACCGACAGGCTACCAAACTGACGCCGCAACCCATTCACCAAATAGCCACGAAAAAAGAACTCCACCGCCACAAACTGCGTAATATAAATCAGCTCCCAAGACAGCAAATCCAGGCCGCTACGATGCGCCTGCGGGTAAAAAGGATAATGCCTGGAAAAGTCATCCCCAAAACTGGCGATCACAGCAAACCCCATAATCGGTAACGCCAGAAACAGATAACCAGGCCAGTGCTTGTGTACCTCACCCCATTGCCAGCCATACTGTCCCAATCGCTGTTTGAATAGCCACTTGATGGTCAGCATCGGTATCACGATAAAACCAACAAGGTGGATGCCTCCCCACCAGCAATAGCCATACAGCGACCGATATTGGCTGCGCATAAAATCGTTGATCCAGCGCCCGTCAGCCGACCAGCCAGCATCCAGCCAACGGATCAAGGCTTCCAGATTCGAACTGTATTTACCGTAATGCACCAAGGTCAGACACAGACAGGCAATGCCCACGACCATCCAGACCCGATGCCGTTCGTACTGATGATCAGACAAGGTATACGCTGCTTTTTCCGCCCTCACCTCATCATCAATACAGTCCAGCTGTTGCCACACAAAACCCGGTGTTAACCAGCGCCATACCGTCACGGAGTACCCCTTATTAAACGGCATATAAATATGCCTCAGGCAGTGATCATACAGAACAGGCAGCTGGCATTCGCCGGGCTAACGCATTTCGAACATCTCCTGATGGAATTGGTCCCTGGGCATACCGGCAGCACTCAGATCACGCTTGAGTTGCTGACCAAATACCGATGGGCCACAGAACCAGACACTCGCCTGCCGCCACGTCGGCAGCTCCGCCATGATCTGCGCGGTGGTCAGACGCTGGTGCTGGCCAGACAAGACCAGATGTAATGTAACACCAGCCTGATCAGCAGCAGCTTGCAGCTGCTCGAGAGCGTCACTATTGATTTCGGCCACCGCATAATACAGGTCAATCTGCTGTGAACCGGGCTGCTGCTGTAATTGCTGCATGCGGGCAATAAAAGGCGTGATACCAATCCCCCCACCAATCCAGATCTGATGCGTAGCGCTATCCTCAAAATTGAAACAACCATACGGCCCCTGCACCGAGACCGCCGTACCGGGAGCAAGCTCATCCAGCATACGGGCCGTGTAATCTCCCAACGCTTTACTGATAAACACCAACACCGGAGCCGCCGGATTCCAGGCCGATGCAATGGTGAAAGGATGAGGTTCTTCATCAGCGCAGGTTTTCAAAAAGGCAAACTGCCCCGCTTGATGACCCGGCCAGCCACGCTCAGGACGAATACGGGTAGCTATCGACTGCATCTCCGGATAACGAGTCACTTCCTCCACCTGGCCAGCCACCGTGCGGCTTTTGCCGACCCGGCCTGCCAGAATCCACAAGGCAGCGGCCGTTCCTGCCAACATCAACACAGCCAGCAACCAGCCAATCGGTTGTGACCAGTAATCGAACTCCACCAATACCACCGCATGAAAAACCAGAGCCAGATACGCTACCGCAATCAGGGTGTGCGTTTTTTTGAACCAGTGATAGGGAAAGCGCTTGATCAACGCCAGCACCATCAACAACGCCGCACCATAAAACGCCCATTCGCCAACATCCTTGGCCAGACTGCGCACACTACGGAATATTCCTTCAATCAGCCCGTACACCTGTTCCGGTTTTGGCCCGCGCTCCGGTCGTTCCAGCCAGCCCCAGCCCACCATCCATTTGGTTCCCTTGGCAAACCACCAATGCAAGACTGAGGCGACCAATGCCGTGATACCCAGCCACTTGTGTAGCCGATACATCTTGTCCAGGCCATTCAGGTGGACTTCCAGCCAGGCAGAACGGGCGGCCAGTATCATGGCCAGGCTCATAACGGTAATCGCGATAACGCCGCTGTACTGGTTAAATACATGGCGAAAGGAAAAATAGGTAAAAGGATCAGGCAGCAGAGTATCGGCTAACAACCACAACAGGGTCGTGGTCAATAGCAAGCCGATATACAGGCGTGTAGCGGATTTCATAGAGGTTTCCATACTCAGTCAATTCAGATCAACATGTACAGCGGGTTGATAACCAGCTTATGTCTATCGGTGAATTCTGTACGAACAAAGGTTAATAAAGCGTTAACAAAACTCTGAAAGTCAGAAATTAACGGCCCAAACTTAAACCTCTTGAGTACAACTGGAAACCACTTTGACCAAAAACATACCACTGGTGACTCAATCAACCTGACCAGCCACCAGCCACCAGCCTAAAAAGGCTAGTCAACCGCCTCGGAGCGTCGTAAAACTTCCTGTATCACCCGAGTCAATGCAGTCTCCGGCTGACCGCCAGACACCAGATAGCTATTATTAAAAATCATCGCTGGCACCGAACTGATGCCCTGTTGCTGCCAATATTGCTCCGCATCCAGCACGTCTTCAGCATACTGATTACTTTCCAACACGCTACGCGCAGCTTCAGCATCCAGCCCCACCTGTTGGGCCAGATCACACAACAATTCAATATCGTCCGGATTCTGGTTATGGCTGAAATACGCCAGCAGCAAGGCTTTTTTTAGCGCCAGCTGAGCATCACCAGCCTGCAACCCAGCCCAGTGTAATAACCGATGCGCCTTGAAAGTATTGTATTTTTTACTGTCGTCCCGAAAATCAAATACAAAACCAACCTCCGCCCCACGAGCAGTAATCTGCGCCTGATTGTCGGCTACCTGTGCGGCAGAAAGACCATATTTTTTTGATAAATATGGCCCGACATACTCACCTTCACTGCCCATGCCCGGCGTCAATTCGAAAGGATGAAAACGAATCGAAACATCCACGTCATCATCCAATGCTTCCAATGCCCGCTCCAGACTGGCAAGACCAATGGCACACCAGGGACATACCACATCGGACACAAAATCGATCACTAAAGACTGAGACATAACAACTCCTTTATTGGAATGGTGGTTAGGCCACCCAATAATAGTACGTATAAAATAATACATCTGCCCAATATTTAAAGCAGTTACTTGCCGGCATTACTAAAAAAATGATATCCAGAATATCAAGAAGGCTTGTTATATAGTAAGCCAGTCCCTATTTTTTGTAATACATGTAGTCCAACATCCAGATTATCCATTCTTCATCAAATCCAGCCAAGCTGAAGATATTGATTCTGAACTCTGGAAATTAGCCAGATGTGGAAACAAATACGGCATATCAGAATCACTAACACCGAACCAGCTTGCCAAAGAAGCCAACGTTTGTTCATTGGCCAAACTCGGGATCATTCGACCTCGCTTATCTGGCACAGACTGCAGACTTTCTGTACGTAAATCCGGTACCTGCCCATAAATACCAGCGTTAACAGCTCCGCCAACAACAAATTGCTGCCCTCCCCAAGCATGGTCCGTACCATCACCATTGTTTTGCAGAGTTCTGGCAAAATCTGACTGACTATAGAGAGTAACATTATTTTCCATGCCTAATTCTTTCATTGCTTGCTGAAAGTGCCAGATAGACAAGCTCAGATTACGCAATAACAATGGATGTTTATTGGCTTGCTGGGCATGAGTATCAAACCCCCCCAGCGAGACTGCAAATACCTGACGCCGTAAACCTTGCCGTTTGCCAATTTCTATCATACGAGCAACAGTCTCAAGCTGCCGCATCAATCCAGCATGTACTTCACTACTGAGACCAATCAAACCGGCGTCTGGTATGCTGAACAATGACTCACCATAACTGCCCAATTGTAATAACGAATAGTCCTGTGTATTGCCCCACTCCACATCCAGCAACGTCTGCATCTCAATGATCGTTTGCTGGCGGTTAGCAAACAGTTGTTCATATAAACCTCGACGAGGAAAAGCATTCAAAGCATTCAGCACATCAGCTCGGTGTTGTTCATTCTCCGAACCAACCTTGCTGATTCTATCCATTTTTAAAGGCTTACCAATCGGGATAACTCTCTCTGGAGCCAGTGCTGATGCAAACATCGGCTTTCTCCTCCCTATCGCCATATTCATACCCAGCAGATGCCCACTATTAATCCCCTTGGCAGCCCCCGATAGCCACATGTCTGCCAAACGCCCAGCCCAGCCCAGCGATTCAGTAGCTGTGCCATCTGCTGTCGCTAGATAGCGCTGCTGATGGTTATGAGCAAACAAAAAGGATGGTAAGCCTCCCAATCCATACTGTTGACGATTGATCGGCTTTACCAACACCCCCGAATTAACAATCCAAGCCAACTGATTTTGCTGCTGCAAACGAGCCAATTCTGGTGCGCATCCGTTAACCGACCATTGCTTACCTACCCGATACACCCCCTTGAAATAGCTACCAACGACATTGTTTTGATCATAATACGGATTCGCTGCTGCACTACCAACCTGCTCAGGAGGGAGATCCAGCTGCTGCTGCTTGACAGCCATACCAGCACGGCGGGAAGCATATGTTTGATAACCATAACCGACATCCACCTCACTACTTTCATTTGCGGATGGAATCAACAAATTCCAGGAATCATTGCCACCAGATAAAAACAGACAAACCAAAGCCTTATAGCCTGTATCTGTAGGTAACAACAAAGAACCGGAGTCATTTCCCCAGGCCCGATATGTTATGCCAGTTCCCGTCGCTGATAATAATCCGCTTGCTGCTAATTGTTTCAGAAAGTGACGACGAGACCCGCAGAAAGGACGTTGGTCTGACATGGTAGATACTCCTCGAAATTAGTTCTGAGTCCAATATTCCGGCATGGCAGCCAATAACCGGATACTATCTTCTATAATTTGGAGTGCTTCCAAACGAGGATTCTTAGGTTTCTGAGGCACCATAAGATACTCAATCAGACGTGTTCTGGCTGGCTCTGGCATCGTTTTTCCTAACATAGGCAACTCCAGTTGATCCAATACCGCATCCAGTGCTCGACGGCGTGCCACGTTATCGCTATTCAACCGTAAAAAGTCTCCATTACTGTCATTTTCCAATGCCAATTCCAGTCGTTTCAACCATGGTCCAGTATCTACCAATAAATTGACGTGGTGTCTTCGGCGTTGTTTATTAATATTACGTGCATATTTTTCACCTCGAATAGCCAGCGATTGCTTGTCATTCCTCAATAATATGTGGCGCAGGATATTACTGAATGCAACCAAGGCCTCAACATCCAGAATTTCAGCTTCTGGAGCAACCCACTGCCGTTCGACAAAGCCTGCTTCAGAGGGCTGATAATCGGCAGAATAAAAATTGAATACCGAAGGAGAGCGATAAGCATTTTGGCCAATGCCCAGATCACGAAACCAAATCACATCATGCATCTGCCCACCATGAATCGATTCCCAAGGCTCTGCAGGCTGAACATCAAGCATTCTCAACACTGCCGACAATGCCAGCACTGGCTCTTTCAGTTTCATCGCCTCAGAGGTTTGGTCTCTAGCTTCAGAGTCAAGTAAAATAGCCCGAACCATTGCTGCCATATCACCTCGTATTCCTTTGCCATTATCATTAAACACAGTACTGACTCTGCCGATATACTCTGGTGATGGGTTCGATGACACTAGCCTCTGAATCAGATGTTTACTGACAAAAGGACCCACATTCGGATGGGCAAATAAAATATCCAAGGCTCTTTCAATATCCGCCTTACCTGTCAGGTTCGCCTCGATTGGCTCACCCAACAGTATCTTGCTACCAAAATCATGGAACTTTTTGGTGAATTCCAGTGGCTCAACAACCAAAATCTGACGCTGGTTTCTGCCACCATAGTGCTTGTTCCCTCGTAGGTCCCAGCCAGTCAATACTCTGGCCAATTCCATAACATCTGTCTGTGTATAAACTGGTATCGGATTACCCTGTTTATCTGTCTTAATGGAACCATCCAGATTCAGGTTATACAGCCCGATAGTAAATAATTGCATCAGCTCGCGGGCATAGTTTTCATCTGGAGATGTCTCGGTTTTTGGGTTTGATTTACGATTTCCCTGATAAGACAAATAAATACCCATTGCCGGAGAATAAGTGACCGCTGACAGCAGATCCCGATAATTGCCAAAGGCATATTTAAGCAATAAATCGTTATATGCCGCCAAGGCTTCTGCTCGCACCTGTAATGGCGGCTCATTAATAGAAACTACAACCAATTGGCTTAATGCAAAAGCCACTCGCTGGCGTAGTTGATCCTTAGCTGTCAGTGCTTGCTCCCACCAAGCTGATTGCTGAAAGTCTCGTACACGAGGTATTGCTTGAGAATTAAAACTGGATGTTTCAAACCAATTCCGGGAAGGGTCCTCCATTAACGCCAGTTGAATCGTACGCTGCAGTTGACTGTATTTTTGTGGCAGTACCAGCTGCTCATCAACCCAGTCTTCAATGCCCTTCGACATCACTGCAGCAATACTATCAGGACTAGGGCCAAAGCTGGCCTGCTGTAATAGCTTAATCGCTGCAGACCGATCAACGCTTTCTTCGCCTGCCTGTACCCATGAACCCAACACTGACAAAATGGTAGCCAACAGCCATACTGACGGTCTGCTCGGCCTGCTTTGAACAACATAAGTTACTTGGGCTTGAAACACACTCAAAACCGCGCAGCAATATAGCTGAATTGGCACAGGCATCCTTCGGCTCCTTCATGTTGAGCGGTTGAATTACAGAGACGACCACAAAATCCATAGGTTCCCTCCAGCCAAGCAGTTTCTTACCTATAACTGCCTACTAGCCCACAGGATACAAGATACGGTCCTGATAACCGGTCAGGATTTCCATGGTACCGGCCCAATGTGCATCAAACTGACTGTCTCCGCTGTCGATCACCAGCGGTCGGCCTGCCAACGCGGTGATTTTGGTTTTGGTCGATACCAGCAGGATATTGTCACGACCGATACGCGTCAGCACCGTGCGGCTGAACTGCTGATTGCCACGGCCAATAATATGCCCCTGTCCTCCCATCACACTCAACACCGCCTGACGTTGCGGGTAAACATCCAGCAGTGCCAGAATACCCTGCTCATTCAGGTCACGACCGATCAGCTGACCATCAAGCACGGCGTCTACGCCCAGCAATGTACCGTCCAGCCCCATCTCTGCCAGAATCCCCTGGGTGGTTTTGCCTGAGCCGATCAGATACAAACAGCCATCGTCCATTTCCTGCTGTACCGTGGCCGCGATATCCGCCAGAACCAGTGCTTCCTGCTCCACGCCTCCCTGTTTGACCGCCTGGATAAAATGTCCGGCCATTGGCACTCGCATATCACCATAATGTCGTGCCCGTACCTCACCCTGTCGAAAGGCGTCTTCATCCAGGTCCCGTACTTCCGCTTCACGGATATCCACCAGCCCGCCGTTCACCAGCTGGCAAATCACCTCTGCACTGGCCACCGGTGTAATGCCGTATACCCCGGAGTGGATCTTGACCCCGGCGGGAATACCCAGCACTGGCAACTGATCAGCCACCACGCTACAAATATCTCTGGCGGTACCATCTCCGCCAGCAAACAACAGGACATCGAGAGCTTCATCCAGCATTAGGCGCGCCGCGCTCAGAGTATCGTCACGAGTGCTCTGACGGCCGTCAGTTGACGGCAGATCCAGCAGCGAACAAGTCATCCCGGCCTGTGCCAGCCAGGTCGCTCCCATATCCCCAGGGCAGCTGACAAACTGGCACTGATCCTTCAGCGGAGCCAGTCGCTGCAGAGTCTGCAACGTCCGTAATCCGGCCTTTTTTTCAGCCCCCAATGCCAGCGCCTGGGCAATAGTCTCCGCACCATCACTGCCTTTCAGACCCACCGACCCACCGATTCCAGCCAATGGATTGACAATCAAGCCCAGTCGAATCATATCGTTCCCGTTGCGGTAAAAGTCATGATTATAACCAGTCCGTCAGCTTGATACCGACTCCCAGCCGCTCCTGCCAATGGTTGTAGTCAATCAGGCTGTCGCCATAACCATTAAAATACTGCACAAAACCCTTGAGCTTGCGCGTCAGAGGAAACGTAAAATCCATTTCGACGGCGCCACGATTGTTTGTGGTATCCAGATTGTTACGCAACATAATGCCCACGGAGCGCTGACCATAAACCCGCATATAACGCAGCTCGCCATATCCCAGATAATCTTCAATATCCGGGTTATCGTTATCGGATGGATCATACGGATCGGCTTGCTTGCCTTCGGGGATACGCCACCAAACCTTGCCCATCCAGATTCCATGCGAAAAAGCGGATGCCCCTTCGAGAATAACCCGGTTCCAGCTACGGGATAACGAACTGGTCTGACCGTTGGACTGGTGATTCAAACCAATACCCACGCGATCCAGCCAGTCAATACCCGGCTGCCAGGAGTAGATAATCTCTGGTTCGTGGTTGGTTTCCCGAAAGGGTCTGGAAATATCGGAGTTATAGGCCTGCCAGTAAGAGCGGTTGGTATAGGCGACTTCAAGTCGATCAAGCTTGGTCAGAATCCCTTCCAGCAATTCGTACTTGATGCTGAACTGCATCACCACTTCCACATGATCAAAGCCCCCGTCATACGATGTATCATCGGCAGAATAATGCTCGAACAGGCGTTCGACTTCCTGATTGTTCGGGCTGCTCTGATAGGTGAGTGGCATCACATAATTAGGCCGATGAGGTAACAACACATGAGGACTGTTCGCTGCCAAGGCTTCGACCTGACGTTTACGTATCATCTGCGGATAATATTTCTGGATCGCCGGCTTGAATTCATCCGGCGAGATCATCTCGACGTCTACGGTTTCTGTTTTCAGGGGTTCATCTTCCAGCCACGGAGTCTCCTGCTGGTCATTTAACTCATCCCGCCATAACCGGGACGCGCTGATGGACTCCTCGGGCTTGTCTGCCAGCTCCGTGCCGGCAACCTCAGCCGATGGGCTCACCACGGTTTCAGCAGCCAGACGGGCACTGCCCAGCAACATCACCAGCAACAGCCCACGAGCCAACGTTCGCCAACAGCAAAATATACCAACAGGGAGGATTGTTATCACAGGCACGACCACGAGAAAGTAGAGACTGCTACAGGATAGTTCAGCCACTCTCCCTTCTCCATGATTCTTCATGACGGACGGACACCACCTGCCATCTGCACCTGCCACAATTCGCTCACACCGGTGCCATTACCGCTTTTTTCACTGGCCATTGGGCCGCCACAACACACGCCAGCACCACCACCATGCCCAGCAACTGGGTCGGAGTCATCGTTTCCCCCATCAACATCAGACCACACAGCACGGCGACCAGTGGATTCAATAAACCAAGAAAACTCAAACGCTCCACCGGAATATGCCCCATGGCCCGAAACCAGCAGAAATAACCGACGCCCATCCCAAGCGGCCCGATCCAGCCCATCGCCAACACCGCCGGTAAGGTGATCTCTGGCAACGGTGCAGCAGTCATGAACGCCAACACGGTCAAACTCACGCCAGAAAACAGGAATTGGCCAGTCGCCATTGCCAAGGGCGCAATACCAGCTCCCAGCACGGGAATCAGCAAAATACCAATCGACATCGACAACCCCGCCAGCAACGCATACATCACCCCTAGCCAGTTCAGCGGTTCCGGAGCCTGCCACACCAGCAGCGCCACACCCGCAACACCACCGACCGCCGCCAGCAACTGCCTCAGTGCCGGTGCTCGCCCTTGCAGCCAACGAATCAGCAATATTTGTAGCGGTACCGTCGACACCAATGTCGCCGCCACGCCACCGGGTAACAGCTGGATCGCTTTAAACAGCAAGACGGTAAACAGGGCGATATTAAACGTGCCCAAGACCACCACCTGACGCCAGCGCAGCAACAAAGGGGCAATACGAATAAATGGCAATAACATCACGCCGGGTAATAACGTACGCAAAGCCGACAACCAGATCGGGTCCACCTCACTTAGCCAGTGTTGTGTAACGGAGTACGTCGTGCCCCACAGCAGTGGAGCAATCAAGGCAATAAGGCCGTACTTCAACATAAACACAGGTTCCCGAATGAATCAGCTTTGAATTTATCTTCAAACAAAGATATTTCAGGTAAAGATACTTTACCCACCCCTCGCTGTCGACTATCTTCACCACAGGCAGCAAAATAAGCCGTCTGTTACCTTCTTTACCGACTGTCCGGCTGCACGCCGAGGAATCACCATGAGCCACCCCGATCACGTCGATTTTATTGCCAGCCAATGGGCCACAGAAAAGCCCGACCTCGATACCGGCCCGATGCAGCTGATGGGACGCTTTTACCGGCTCAGTCATTTACTCCGTCAGGAAATCAATGACAGCCATAAACAATCCGGCTTAAACGCGGGAGAATTTGATGTATTGGCGACCCTGCTGCGCAGTGGTGAACCCTGGACACTAACCCCCACCAAGCTGTTCCAGAGTGCCATGCTGACTTCTGGGGCCATGACCAATCGCCTGAATCGACTGGAAAAAGCCAAACTGATCCAGCGCCTGCCCAGTGAGCAGGACCGCCGCTCACTGCTGGTACAGCTGACCGAACAAGGCAAGATAGTCACAGAAAAGGCACTCAAGGGTCACGCTGCCACAATGAAGCGACTGACCGGCCTGCTGCAGGAAGACGAACAACAACAGCTCAACGCCTTACTGCGTCAATGGCTGGCCTGTTACCAGCAGACGCAAAAAAGCCCGGATCGACAAGCCGAACCGGGCCAACTGCCAGAAGCGGGGGAGCAGTCTGAAAACGTTGTCGAGCCTTGAGAAAATTCGCTATTTTTCCACAAATGCCCGTTCGATAACAAAGTGCCCTGCTTTACCAGCACGGGCTTCTTCAAATCCCAATCCTTCCAGAATGCTGGTCAAATCATTCAGCATTGCCGGACTGCCACACAGCATAAAACGGTCGGTTTCCGGGTCAGGAGCTGGCAGACCAATATCCTCAAATAACTTCCCGGATGTAATCAGATCCGTCAGCCGCCCCTGGTTACGGAAAGCCTCACGGGTCACCGTGGGGTAATAAATCAGCTGATTACGAATTTCTTCACCAAAATATTCATTTTGGGGCAGCTCATTTTCAATCCGGTCTTTGTACGCCAGCTCACTTACCTGCCGCACCCCATGTGTCAAAATCACCTTATCGAACTGCTGATAAACCTCGTAATCCTTGATAATGCTCATAAACGGCGCCAACCCGGTGCCGGTGCTCAGCAAATACAGGTTCTTGCCTGGCAAGAGGTTATCCGCAATCAGGGTGCCGACCGGCTTGGTCCCCACCAGCAGCTCATCCCCCACCGCCAGCTTTTGCAGGTGCTGAGTCAGCGGGCCGTCTTGCACCTTGATGGAGAAAAATTCCATCTCATCTTCATAATTGGCACTGGCAATACTGTACGCCCGCAATAGCGGCTTATCTTCAATTTCCAGACCGATCATAGTGAAGTGACCATTCTTGAAACGTAGCCCTTGATGACGCGTGGTGGTAAAACTGAACAATGTTTCATTCCAGTGGTGCACGCTGGTGACGGTTTCCTTGATCAGTTTACTCATGATGACTCTCTCGCGATAAATGGCGTTGGCTGCACGGGTACAAACCACCCGTTGTGCATTAATTGATGGTCACACTGTACTGCCAGCCCACTTTTCGGTAAAACAAGGAGTTCAAATATCTATAATCGGAAATACCGAAGATGAGATACACCCTGCGCCAGCTGGAAGTATTTATAGCCATTGCCCAGAGCGGTAATCTCACCCGCGCTGCCGATCACCTGGCGATGTCCCAAAGCGCCGCATCCAGTGCCCTGAAAGACCTAGAGTCCCAGTTTGACCTCAAACTGTTCGACCGGGTTGGCAAACGCTTGCAACTGAATGAACAAGGGCGGTTGCTGCTGCCCGAAGCCATGGCACTCGCAGAGCAGGCCATGGCGCTGCAAAACAAATTGCTGCAACACCAGGGCACCGGCAAATTACGGGTTGGCGCCACCCTGACCATCGGCAACTACCTCGCGGTCCGCATGGTCGCCGATTACATGCAGCAACACCCGGAAGCCGAAGTCACCCTCACCGTCGACAACACCGAACATATCGTCAACAAGGTACTGAATTTTGAACTGGATATCGGCCTGATCGAAGGGGAAATCAACCAGCCCGAACTGGATATCCGCCGCTGGCAAACCGATGAACTGGTCGTGTTTTGCCACCCATCCCACCCTCTCGCCCAGGGAGAACAGGCCGAAGATAACCAGCTGCAACAAGCACGCTGGATTCTGCGAGAAGAAGGCTCTGGCACCCGGCAAGCATTTGACCGCGGAATGTACGGCTTGCTGCCCCATCTGAACATTGCCATGGAGCTGGAACACACTGAAGCCATTAAACGGGCGGTTCAGGCTGGTTTGGGCATCAGTTGTTTATCGCGTATTGCACTGCAAGATAATTTTCGCCGTGGCGACCTTTGCGAAGTCAGTACTCCCCAACGGGACTTTGGCCGCAACCTGTACATCGTATTGCACAAAAAGAAATTCAGAACCGCCGGACTGACTGCCTGGCTGGCACTGTGTGATGCAGCGCTGGACTGACCTTCAAGCCCTATTCAGTCAAGCCATTGGCTGGCTTCGTTAATAACCACCTGCATCCGGCGGGGCAGCACTTTCTGCCGTGCGACACACAGATACAGTGCTGCCAATCCGATAAACGATAGAAAGAGAATGATCGCTATGGTTTCCATAGCTCCCGGCATGGGATATAACGCCCAAATCAGCCGCGCAGTTTACTGTGTCGTTTGCATTTGCTGGTTATGCTCATTGGAATTTTCGATTTTCTTATTTACTTCGAGCTTCACCATATCATCTTCAATTTTTTGAATTGGTTTATTTCTTACGCAAATAAGCTTTGTTTCCGTTGCTAATTGGCAGGTGCCAATATACAAATCATTATGATGACCTGAGTATTGGCAATCTTGAGATTTTTCTTTCGCTTGGCAAGCTTCTATCGCCATACTGTTGAGTGGAAGTGAATGTGCATAAGCCCAGGAACACATCGCATTGGATAACAACAAAATAGAGATGCTGAATAAATTGTTTTTCATCAAATCAACCTCATTTATTAGTGTTGTTTTTCATGTGGAGGTGGTGGACGTTGACCATCGCGAGGGCCGCCTTCAGGCAGGACAAACTCACCTCGTATACAACCAATAATCATATTTTCACTAGGGCTGGCGGCACGATAGTGGTATCCACGGACAGAGTCGCTCGTGCCGCGACATTCATCGAGCGATTCAGCCTCATTACCCAGGGCATCAAGCATAGCGTAAATAGCATAGCCATCAGGCGCATAACCGATCAGTGGCGCATATCCGTCATCACTAACCGGCGTATCGGTACAACCTGTTGTTGAATGATAATGATACCATTGATGTGCATTGATGTGGCCACCGCAATCATCAAAGGCAGCAATGGTGTAGCTTCCTAAAATAGCATCAACCGGAGCAGGCCCTGCAAGCTCAGCTCCATCAAGTGCAATACCTACGGTTCGAACACGTTCAGGCTTGGCAGCCTGGATAGGCTGGGTAGGAATCAGATATGTGCGTGAAAAATCATCATCAAGGTAAGCCAATTCACACTCGATACAGTTTTGTTTGTATTGTTCCTCTACATCGGGCTTTGCAGCCCCAAAACACGCCTCTTTTGTCGCGGTATAACGTACTTTACCTGTCTCTGGATCATAGAGTTTCCAATTAGGGTCATCATAATAGCTTGCCAGATTGGCAATAAATTCCCCGCTTAAATCAACCAGATCCCCGGCTCCATCTTTACTAAACCAGCCACCCGATACATCAGCCCCATCAGTGATATTTCTTGGGCAAAAATCACCAGGCTCACGCCCTGCGGGGCCACCTGATGAGACTAACTTGTAACAAGTGGTTTTGGTGCCAGCGTTTGTTTCGCAATCGACTATTTCAGGATCTTTAATAAATGCTTCATCTTTAAATAAAGAAATATCCAGACCTTGCGTCATTATGGTCTTTTCATTATTTAAATCTGAATTCTCGGTCTCTATAGAGGAACGGTCACATGCAACCAATAAGAAAGTACAAGCAAAAGGCAAGGCTATATATTGGCTAAGCCTTGAGGCGTTTATAAACTTCATTCCGTTACTCCTGGTATTTCTTTACCGTTTGAGGCTAGCATATGTAACGCTGTTGGCGGCATAACACAGAGCACAGCAACACCCTGACAAGGGCGTCCGAAGGCCTGACTTTCCCGCGTATTTCTGCGGTTTGTTATACAGGCTGTTCATCTGATGGCCCGACCCAAAACAGCAGATTATACGCTACTTCCCAAAGATAACTGTCAGGATAAGCAAAGTACCTGCGCCACCCCAATCTGTTTTCTGGGATGGCTTGGTCACAACGGCCCCGGCTGACACCACTATGAATACTGATTCACATAACGCCTTACTCACCGGAAAATCGGGAGCATAGCGAGTAATTTTCCTTGAGAATGCTCAGTTGGCAAGAAGTGTCCGCACGAATTATTGGTTCAATATATCTTCTATCCAGTTTAGAAATCTGGCTGCATTTCCAGTTCCCCGCTAGCGTCTGTTAAAACGGGGAAGATCCGCGAATTTGATATGCTTGTTAGCACTTTTTAAGAGGCCAAAGCTCGAAGAACAGCACCAGGCTCTTTGGCGACTACATTAAGCAAAACCAATGCCGGGCCTTGTGGAGTGCGGTCACCACGCTCCCAATGGCGAAGCGTACTTACACTAATACCAAAGGCAGATGCGAATTCATTTTGAGACATGCCAACCTTTGCCCGAATATTTTTTACATCCACCGGGCCAAACTCGTGAACGATGGCTTTTTTAACTTTACCCTCAGAAAACTCAATTGCCTCGGATAAGCCCTGTTTGATACTTGAGAAAGCGCTAGCCATTTGAACCACCATAGTGCTTGAGTAAAAGTTGAGTTAACTTAGCAAGTTCATTGCGTTCGGCTTTGTTGATATTAGCTTTTTCGCCCCTGCCAAAAAACGTTAAAAGAAAGAGTGGAATCTCGCCATTGAGATAGTAGTAAATCACTCTGACTCCACCACTTTTCCCCTTTCCTTGAGCAGACCATCGAAGCTTCCTGATACCTCCAGGGGGCATCTATTTAATCCTGCACGGCTCTGCGCGAGTGTTGCCGTTGTTCAGGGCAAGGCGACGAATGCAGCGAAATGACGAGTCCTTTTCAAATTCGTCAACACCGCACTGGACGGCGGCAACCCGCGCCCTTCGGGGGCTGCCGGATGATCTCGACTCGGTGTCGCCGACTTTTGACTTGACCCGTCAGGCCTGCAAGTCGGCTTCGTGATTCGAAACCATCCGGTAGCCCAGAGTGAGCACCGGATTAAATAGATGCCCCCTCCAGTACCCTGCATAAGATCACCGGACTGAGGATGAGATGCTAAGTAATTAATAATGCTCGACTTTTCATCAGGCTTGAGTAAGCCTTCAGAGCGTTTCTGGAATTCATGGAGCTCTACAATTGTCTGCATAGACTTTATTGTAATCCATTGGATTATAGATCATCAATAAATGGGGTTGTAGTACTAACACCCGCTTCAGCTGCGCCAAAGCCGGAGTGTTTTTGTGTTAATGTTTGAGCACAGCGAGTAACACAAAAACGCGCATGCATGTTTTTCTATCGCTGATACTTACTGAACCGCCGCTTGTGACAGTGCGCCCAGTACACCGGATATTTTACCGATGACCGCATCACAGCCCGTTATATGATGACGTTTCTTCAAATATTCCGGGTTGTTATAAGACAGCCAGACCTTATTATCGGCATCCTCTGTGATTAACACTTTCTGCGGTAAATCAATCGCCATATCCTGGGCGCATTGCATCAGCAGGGTCCCGACTTTTGGATTACCAAAAATAATCACTTCGGTAGGCCTCAGCTCCAGGTCAACGCCACGGGCATTTTTCTGATGATCTATCCGGGTAAATAACGTCAGGCCTTTTTGTTTGACGATATGCTCAAACCGGTCGGCGGTTTCAGCGACCGAATAACGGCTTTCATAGCGAACCAGGCTGTCAGTCGCTGCTGCGTCGGCAGCCTGTGTGGTCGTCGAAAATGTCGCAGCCACCAGTAGCAGGCTGATTGAAACTGATTTAATCATGTTGATAGGTCCTGTTAAGCCATCGATAACATGCCATGGGATTATTCACCGGCCAGCTGTTGCAGTACGGCAACCACATCCTCTGGCTCGGCACGTTTGCGGTAGTCGACATCAACAAACTGCCAAGCCACCACCCCATGGCGATCCAGTACAAATGTCGCCGGAATCGGCAAGATGCTGCCATTACCCTTGTTAAGATCGGCCAGATCCAGTTTTCGATCGACCCGCATATGCTCCAGAATGATATCCGGTACTTGCCAGGCCACACCAAACTGAGCAGCCACCAGGGCATCCTGATCCGACAATACCGGAAAGGCCAGGGCACCTCGTTCAGGCTGTGTTAACGACTCATCCGGCATTTGTGGGCTGATTGCGATCAACTCTGCACCCAATCCATGAATGTCTGCCAGCCGAGCCTGCAATGCCCGTAATTCCAGGTTGCAGTAAGGGCACCAGCTGCCCCGGTAAAAGGCGATCACCACCGGCCCGTTGGCCAACAAGGCAGCCAGTGAAACAGGTTCACCACTGGCATTGGGCAGGCTGAAATCGGGAGCTGTCTGACCGACGGCAATGGCCTCACTGCCAGCTTCAAAGCGCCGGGCGGATTCCAGCACGTCTTCAATGGCTTGCATAAACACAGGATTTGCCTGGCGGGTTTTCTCGATCTGGGCGTCGGTTTGCTGTCTGAGACTGGTCATGGTTTTCCTTTCAAGCTAAAGGGATTGGGCCAGAGTACAGACCACAATGCGTCAGTAAAGTTGAACAATTATTCCAACGGACCATATCAACGGGCCATGGCGCTGTAAATCCAATGCTGTCCGTATCCGCAGGTGTGTTAATCCGCCGCTGGGTGTTCACTGCTTAGCGCGGCACAGGGTCGATAAAAAATGTTTCCAGTCCACGGCTATTGGTCTCTCCATCCGCCATATACAGATAACAGCTGATGCGAGCATAATTATCCAGGTCGCCACTGAACAGACAGCTTTCCTTATAGTTCACGCCGTTATCCGTAAACTGGATCTTCAGCACATCGGCATCGCCGCTGAATGACTTTTCAAGCGTTGCATCTGCCAGAACAACCCGGTTATTGATCGCTCGTTTCACCTTCAGAGCACCATGTTCCTGATAGAGGGTGACTTTTCCGGTGTAAGTGGCATCGGAATTAACCGCCTTGCCGACCAGGGTGTAATGACCGGATAAAAAATCGGCCAGAAAACCAGCGGCAGAATCGATGTCTTTAGCGTAAGAAACCGATGATAAAACAACCAACAATAACCCAATCAATCTATTCATCTGACTCACCTTTCACCTTTACCCTTTTATTAGCCGTTCTATCCGCTGTTCTATCAGCCGTTCTATAAATACCCAACCCCATTCTCTCAGTCACAAGCGGGCTTTAGGGCTTGTTTCCGTTGCTACTGCTTATTGCTTGCTACATCACCCACCGTTTGATCTGGAGCGAGCCTGGCATAAGGCAATAAAAAACGGGAGCCGAGGCTCCCGTTTCTGGTCTTGCGGTCATCCACTACAGACCCTATTACAGCATGCCACGGCCTTTTTTGGCAGCCGTGCGCAGACGCAAGGCGTTGAGCTTGATAAAGCCTGCGGCGTCTTTCTGGTCGTAGGCACCGGCATCGTCTTCGAAGGTAGCGATGGCTTCATCGAACAACGAGCCTTCTGATTGACGGCCAACCACAATAACGTTGCCTTTGTACAGTTTCACCCGTACGTCGCCGTTAACGACGGCTTGAGTGTCGTCGATGGCGGCTTGCAGCATTTTGCGTTCTGGCGACCACCAGTAACCGTTGTAGATCAGGTTGGCGTATTTCGGCATCAACTCGTCTTTCAGGTGCGCCGCTTCACGATCCAGGGTGATGGATTCGATCGCCCGGTGTGCTTTCAGCATGATGGTACCGGCCGGGGTTTCGTAACAGCCACGGGCTTTCATGCCGACGTAGCGGTTTTCAACAATGTCGACACGACCAATGCCGTTATCGCCACCCAGTTTGTTCAGTTCTTCCATAATGGTGGCCGGGGATTTCTCCACGCCATCGATGGCAACCGGATCACCGTTCTTGAAGGTCAGTGTCAGGTAAGTTGCTTCGTCCGGGGCGTTTTCCGGTGAAACAGACCACAGCCACATGTCTTCTTCCGGCTCGTTCCACGGGTTTTCCAGCAGATCCCCTTCGTAGGAGATGTGCAGCAGGTTGGCATCCATGGAGTATGGGGATTTTTTACCGGCTTTGTTCTCGACCTTGATGTCGTGCTCATCACAGTAAGCCATCAGGGTTTCGCGGGAAGTCAGTTCCCATTCGCGCCATGGCGCAATTACTTTAACGCCGGGCTTGAGAGCGTAGGCTCCCAGCTCAAAACGCACCTGGTCGTTACCTTTACCGGTTGCGCCGTGGGCAATGGCATCGGCACCGGTTGCGTTGGCGATTTCGATCAAACGTTTGGCGATTAATGGCCGTGCAATCGAAGTGCCCAGCAGGTATTCACCTTCGTAGATGGTGTTGGCGCGGAACATCGGGAAAACGAAGTCACGGGCAAACTCTTCACGCAGATCATCGATAAAGATTTCTTTAATACCAAGCGCTTCTGCTTTGGCGCGCGCAGGCTCTACTTCTTCGCCCTGACCCAGGTCAGCGGTAAAGGTGACGACTTCGCAGTTGTATTCAGTTTGCAGCCATTTGGCGATCACGGATGTATCCAGACCACCAGAATAGGCCAGCACCACTTTTTTGATGTCTGACATGAAATTCTCCAGATGAATTCAGCCTTGGGAAGGCTCCGGCATTTCAATCAGAATGAGGATGAAACGACCGGGAAAAGAAAAGGGCGACATTCTATCGGCCCTGCGCCCTTTTAGCCAGCTGGTGTGATGGTGTCACTGGCTACCCACATGCAAATATGGCTTAATTCCGCCCCATTATTTTTGGGGGAAGGGAAATGTCCAACGGGTTACTGCGCAAGGCTTGCGCTCATCTCGCGCTGACTGGTCTATTGGCTGTCATCACAGTCACCGGCGGTTGTACTCAATCGGAACCAGAAACAGATAATGCTGCTGTGCGTGAAACCTCTGCGCCGGCACAAGCTGCTGCCGCTGCAGAGACGCTCCCGGCGGCCCCAACGGCAACCGCTGACTCGACTTCTGACCCGACTTCTGACCCGACTTCTGACTCGACTTCTGACTCGACTTCTGACTCGACTTCTGACTCGACTTCTGACTCGACTTCTGACTCGACTTCTGACTCGACTTCTGACCCGACTTCTGGCGTTGAGTCCGCCAATGCCATACCAACCGATGATATTCAACAACGTTACGACGGTATACCGCTCTCGGTCGTGCGTATCAGCGAAGCCAGTTACGACGGCGGCAGCACGGTGCATATCCAGTTCTCCGTACCACTGGACGACCGTCAGGCATTCGATGAATATATCAACGTCAACAGCTCCAAAAGCAAAAGTTGGGTGCTGTCGGATGATCGCCGCATTCTGTACATGCTGGGTGCCGAGCCAGAAACCCAATACAAGCTGACCGTCAGCGCCGGTTTGAAAGGCATCAACGGCTCAGTATTAAACAGCAGCAGCAAGGCAACCGTTAACACCCAGGCAGCTCCCGCCAGTCTGGCGTTTGCCAGCGATGGCCGGGTATTGGCCTTCAGCAGCCAGCAAGGCTTGCCGGTTATTACCCAAAACGTCCCTGAAGCCAATGTCAGTTTTTTCCGCATGCAGGATGACCAACTGCATCAGGCCGGTCTCTATCTTGGTAAAAACATCCGCTCATCCAGCTGGACCCGACAGTATCTGTCACAGGTGGCCGAGCTGAAATATGAAGGCCGTTTCAAGCTGACCGACGAACAAAACCGCCGCCGCCAGATCAACCTGCCTATTGGTGATATTCCCGAGCTGGCGGCACCGGGTGTCTACCTGGTCGTGATGAATATCCCCGGCACCTTTGACTCCCAACAAGCCACCACGTATTACAGCCTGACCGATCTCGGCTTGCACCTGCATCAATACGCCAATCAATCAGAACTGCTGGTGCAAAGCCTGGAAACCACCCAGCCAATTGCCAATGCCAAGGTGGAACTGCTGTCCAGGGATGGCTCCGCCGTCCGGCTGGGTACAACCAACCAGAGCGGCCAACTGAGTATTCGTAACACCTTGCTTCATGGTCGTAATTCCAACAGTACCGCACTGGTGGTGCGCAAAGGAAAATCGGTCAGTCTGTTACCGCTGAAAACCAGTGCCATTGACCTGTCGGATTTTCATTTCAGCCAACGCTCCCCCCATCAGCAGGAGCTGTTTATTTACAGCCCCCGTGATTTGTATCGAGGAGGCGAAACCGCGGAGTTTTCCGCCTTGCTGCGCGGCCAGGATGGCGAAAAAATTCGTCAGCCCAAACTCAAGGCCATTGTCACTCGCCCCGACGGCCAACAAGTCAAAACCCTGACGCTGTCACCGTCCACCTCCGGTTATTACCATTGGTCACTACCGCTGGCCGCTGATGCCATGACCGGCGACTGGCAGGTCAGTATCCGCTTGCCCGACAACACCACCAGCCGCTATCGCTTCAAAGTCGAAGACTTTATGCCGGAACGACTGAAAATCAGCTGGCACCCGGAAGCGACTCAGAGCGATGCCAACCTGCACCACGGTAACAGCAATCTGACCGTGCCACTGTTGGGCGAGTATCTGTACGGTGCTCCAGCAGCAGGGAATCGACTGCAGGCAGCACTGGATATCCAACCCGAGTTACACCCGTTTGAACGCTGGTCCGACTACGTCTTTGGCAACGCTGCCGAAACCGACTGGAATAACCAGCAACAGCTTGAACACACGCTGGATGCACAAGGAAAAGTGGATCTCGCCATTACCAACAGCTGGTCAGCGTCGCCCACACCGATGGCCATCACCATTACCGCCAGTCTGTTTGAAAGCGGTGGCCGACCAGTCGTACGGCGGCAAAAAGAAATCTGGCTACCTCACTCGCCATTGGTGGGGGTTCGCCCACTGTTTGATGATCGTGCCCCTTCCAATGGCCTGGCCCATTTTGAACTGCTGATGACTGATGGCAGCGACCAGCTATTGGCCGCCCGTCAGGTCAAGGTACGCTTGATCAATACCAACCCGGATCACGACTGGCGTTACAGCAGCGACCGGGGTTGGTACTACGAACAAAAAGAGCGCACCACTGTTGAACTGACCCTGGCGGTGGATCTATCGGCCAATCAGCCAACTCCGGTTGCCGTCCCTGTCGACTGGGGCAGTTATCGACTGGAAGTCGAAAACCCGGACAGCGGCCAGACCGCCGTACTGGAATTCCAGTCCGGCTATAGCTGGTATGGCAGACAAGATGGCAATGCGCGTCCCCGCCAGGTAACGCTGAACTGGGACAAGAGTGGTTATCAGGGCGGGGATGTTGCACGCCTGGCCATTACCCCACCCTCTGCAGCGGAACAGTCACCACAAGCGACCTCTCAGGCGCTGGTGATGGTCGAAGCCGACCAATTGTTATGGCTCAAGCGCGTCGACCTCAGTAGTCAGGGAGGTCATGTTGATATCCCGATCGACCCGAGCTGGAAACGCCATGATATTTACGTCAGCGTGTTGCATCTGCAACCGGCCGACAGCCAGAAACGTATTACCCCCACCCGCGCCATTGGCCTGATTCACCTGCCTCTGGATCGCAGTGACCGCCAACTGACGATTGAGTCCAACGTCCCTGAACGCTGGCTGCCAGACCGCACCGTCAACGTCGAGTTACAGGTCAGCCAGCAACAGCAAGCGCCCAAACAAGCCTGGGTGACACTGGCTGCGGTCGATGTTGGCGTGTTATCAATCTCTCGTTTCGACACCCCCGATCCGTTCAGCTTTTTCTTTGAACCACGTCGCTACAGTGTTGATATGTTCGATATCTATAGCCAGGTGATCGACTTCAACAACAGCCAACCGGCGACGCTCAACTTTGGTGGTGATGCCGCCATGGCCCGAGGCGGCGACATGGCCCGTTCACAAGTACAAATCGTGTCGTTGTTTTCCGGCAAGGTCGACGTCGTTAATGGGGTTGCCAATATTCCGCTGCAGCTACCCGACTTCAACGGCCGTCTGCGGCTGATGGCCGTGGCCTTTACCGACGATGCTTTTGGTCATATGGAACAGGAAGTCACGGTGGCCGCCCCCATTGTGACCCAGCTATCGATGCCACGGTTTGCCGGTATGGATGACGATGCCCATATCGCTCTCGACGTCACCAACCTGAGTGGCCAACCCCAGATCCTGACCGTCACCCCCAGTGCCTTTGGCCCGGTCGAATTTGAGGCCGAGCCACGTACCCTGACGCTGGCCAACCAACAAAAACAGACGCTGCGTTATCCATTCCGGGCAACCTATCCGGAAACCATCTCACTGGGCGAAATTGAATTCCGCATGCAAGTCACAGGGCTACCGGAATACCCCATCGACCGCCGCTGGACCCTGATCAGCCGCCCGACGTTACCGGCCTACTCCGAATTTGTCCGGGGCCGTCTCAGCAGCAATGAACAACTGCAATTGACTGCCGGGCAACTGCACGGCATGGACAGCCGCTACCTCTCCACCCGGCTGACACTGGACCCCCAGGTAAACCTCAATCCACACCGTCAACTCGACCAGCTGCTGCATTACCCCTATGGCTGCCTGGAGCAATCAGTGTCCAGCAGCTATCCCTGGTTGTTTGTCGAACAACAGCAAATCGATGCCCTGAACGACAGGCGCGCCAGCAGCATCTCCCGTGAACAGGCGATGGCAGCCGGCATTCAGCGCATTATCAAAAAAATGCTCAGCAGCGGTGGTTTCAGCCTTTGGTCATCCAGTGATGCCTACGAACAACACTGGCTCACCGCCTACGCGACCCAGTTTCTGGTTGACGCCAAAAACCGTGGTTTTGATGTCGATCAGGAAATCATCGACAAAGCGCTGACGCGTCTGCACGACTACATTCGTGGTCGCGGCCATAACACCGAACGCTGGAACGAAGACAACACGCTGTACCGCTTTATCTATCGCTCCTATGCCGCGTATGTACTGGCCCAGCAGCAACGCATCACCCTGACCGATGTCCGCTCACTCAGTAACGCCCAGCCCGTCAACGCAACCCCGTTGGCACTGGTGCATCTGGCCCTGGCAGCCCAACAGCTCGGCGACAAGGCACTGGCAACACAGCTGCTGCAACAGGCCCGACAAGCACAACGACCAGAAAACCTCTACATCGGCGACTACGGCTCTGCCATCCGGGATCAGGCCGCCATGGCGGCGCTGCTGATGGCCAACAACCTCGATACCGAGTGGGCAGATGACCTGCTGTTCTCGCTGGAAGCCAGTCTGCGCAGCCGCCGCTACCTCAGTACCCAGGAGCGTATTCAACTGCTGCGTGCGTCACACCAGCAAGCGCAGCAATCATCACAACAAGGCAACCACTGGCAAGCCAACCTGAGTTATGCCGATGTCAGCCATGACCTGACCGGCCAACAGATGCAGCACTTCAACTCCGGTGACGCGGGCGTATTGGCAGGATTAACCCTCACCAACACCGGCACCGAGACATTCAGTGCCGAGCTGCTGGTGCAAGGCTACCGTGAGCTGAACCAATCCAGGAGCTCTCACAATATTGATATCCAGCGCCGCTACTATCATCAGGACGGTCAACCCATCGCCCTTACCGATCAGCCTCTGACTCTGGCTACCGGAGATTTGATGCTGGTGGAGTTACAGATCAGCAGCACACAATATCGCCCGGATCTGTTGGCCGTCGATCTGTTACCTGCGGGCCTGGAGCTGGAGAACCAGAACCTGCTCGACAGCCTGTCGGTAGCCAAAATCAAGATCGATGGCACCTCAGTTGCCGACTGGACGGAGAACAACGGTGTGATCCATCAGGAATACCGTGACGACCGCTTTGTCGCCGCCCTGGAAACCGGCGACCATCGCAGCGCGCGGGTGTTTTATCTGGTACGTGCTGTCACCCCCGGCAAATACCGTATTCCCGGCCCATTGCTGGAAGATATGTACGATCCGGAAGCCCGCTCGGTGGGAGCCAATACACACTGGCTGATCATTGAGTAAACCATCAATCGCCAAACGCCGGGCCAGGCCCCGGCAGCACGAGCGCCAACACCGGCAGCAGCCTGAACAACCGACCGGGTTACGATGGGTCATATGGCTGGGAGCCGGCACGGCTCTCCTGATCCTGCTGGCACTGCTGCTGAACTGGCGTTATCCACTGCAACTGCCGGAGCACAATCAACAAGCGTTTTCCCGTGTGGTGGTTGATCGTCATGGCCGCACCCTGCGCGCCTTTCCCGATGCCCAGGGGGTCTGGCGCTTGCCAGTCACTCTCGACCAGATTGCCCCCGACTATCTGGCCTCGGTATTGCACTACGAAGATCGCTGGTTTTACCACCATCCCGGTATCAATCCATTCGCCATCGCCCGTGCTGCGTGGCAAAACCTGCAATGTGGCTGTGTGGTATCGGGAGGCTCCACTCTGACCATGCAGGTCGCACGGCGTTTGTATCCGCACCACCGCAACCTCAGTGGCAAACTGCAGCAGGCATTACGGGCCTTGCAACTGGAATGGCAACTGGGCAAAGAAGAAATTCTTACTCTCTATCTGAATTATGTTCCGATGGGCGGCGTGATCGAGGGAGTCGAAGCGGCTGCCCAGATGTATCTCGACAAACCCGCCGCTGAACTGTCGTTATCGGAATCCGCCTTGCTGGCGGTATTACCCCAAGCGCCCAGTCGGCTGCGCCCTGATCGCCACCCACAAAGAGCACGGGCCGCCCGGGATAAAGTACTCCGGCGCCTGCTGCGTTTTGAGGCCATCAGCCCGCACGCCTATCAACAGGCGCTGCTGGACCCGGTCTTTGCGCGCCAACCCGACACCCCGCAACAAGCTCCCTTGCTGGCTCGCCATCTGATTCAGCGTTATCCGCAACAACCGCTGATTCACACCACTCTGGACGGCGACCTGCAACGGGAAATCAGCCGTCAGTTGCAGCGCGATATCCAGCTATTCCCCCGCCATCACTCCGCCGCCGTGCTGGTGGTACACAATCCCAGTCATGAAATCCGCGTTTACAGTGGCACTGCCGACTTTGGCAACCCGCAACGACTGGGGCATGTGGATATGGTGCAAGCCATTCGTTCCCCTGGCTCAACGTTAAAGCCTTTTATTTATGGTCTGGCGCTGGATCAAGGGCTGATTCATGGTGCCAGTTTGCTAACCGATGCCCCCCGGCTGCGCCAGGCCTATCAGCCGGGTAACTTCTCGGCCGGTTTTTCCGGGCCGGTCCCACCACCACGGGCCTTGAACTACTCTCTCAACCTGCCAGCGGTACAGGTGCTGGAAGCATTAACCCCGGCACGTTTTTATGCTGCCCTCAGCAATGCCGGTTTCCATTACCAACTCCCTGATGCTGCCCGCCCCAATCTGTCGCTGGCACTGGGCGGTGGTGGCGTCAGCCTGTGGCAACTGGTCATGCTCTACAGCTCGCTGATGAATCAGGGCCAGGTGTTTCCGTTACAACCCTTGCTATCGGCAGCACATACACACTCATTGCCTTCCCGCCCAGCGATAAACACCCGGCCCATTGCTCTTCCCAACCGTGGCCGCCAGCTACTCAGCCCGGAAGCCGCCTGGGTCACCGCCGACTGGCTACGTAACCCGCTCCCCAACCGCACCCGCAGTGTCGACGTGATCCAGCCCCGCACCTTCGGTTGGAAAACCGGCACCAGCTATGGCTTTCGCGACAGCTGGGCCATTGGTATCACCCCGGAGTACACCGTCGGCGTCTGGTTTGGACGCCCGGATGGCACGCCGTCACCCGGCTATTTCGGGGCCGTCACCGCCATGCCTGCGCTGCAACGTATCATGACCATGATCGATCGCCGGCCACGCTGGCCGGAACCGCCTCCGCCAGTACAGGCCATCGACGCCTGCTGGCCACTGGGCCGTCTGCTCAGCGACACCCCTGACGACCAGTGCCACCGCACGGTAACGGGCTGGAGTATTCGCCAACTGGTGCCACCAACCTTGCCAGACAGCGCCAATCCCGGTGCTCCCAACCCTCTGCCCGTTCTGGTCAACCAACATGGCCAACGCGTCAACGCTCACTGCGACCGCAGCGGCACCCCAACCCGCTTACAATCATTAGCCCTGTGGCCAATCATGCTGGAATCCTGGATTCCCGCCTCGCAGCGTCTCAGCCAACAACTCCCATCACCGGCACCTGGCTGTGAATCATCTTTACGACTCGAACGCCAGCTGCAAATCACAGGGATAGAACCCGGCGAACATATCCGCGCCAGCCAAAACAACCCGGCCGGGGAACATGTACTCCCCAGCCTTACCCTCAGCGCGAATGGCGGCGTTGGCACCCGCAGTTGGTATATCAATGGTGAATACCGGGGCAGCAGCACCGAACAGCAGCCATTGACCCTGTCTTTACGCCGCGCTGGCGCGCAACAAATCGTCTTGATTGATAACGAAGGTAACAGCGATCGTATAACGGTTTATGCGGATTAGTGGCGTGGCGCCAAAGACAAACGTTTGCAGGCTGCGCAACTGACGATCAGGCACAAGCTGTCAGGCATAAAGAGCCACAATCGGGTCGCTGCCACTCAGACAGCCGGGTATCCTGAAGGTTGATACCACTACCCGACTGATTGTCATGAGCAACTCACCAGCGTTTTCTCTGCTACAACAGCGCTCTGTTCAACCTGCCACCCAACGCTCTGCCCAGGGTACCGAGCCATACGCTGGCGAGCAGCAAAGCCGTGATTTTCACCGTATTGCCGCCGCGATCGATTATCTGCAGCAGCATGTAACGGAACAGCCAACCCTTGATGCCCTGGCGGCGTATCTACAGCTCAGCCCAGGTTATTGTCTGAAACTGTTCCAGCGCTGGGCGGGAGTATCGCCCAAACGTTTTTTGCAGACACTCACCACCGAACAGGCAAAACCCTTGCTGCTCGATCATCACAGTCTGCTGGATACCAGCCTGGCACTGGGGTTAAGCAGTCCATCCCGTCTTTACGATCATTTTGTTGCCATCGAGGCCGTGACACCCGGTGATTTCAAACGCATGGGAGCAGAGCTGCAGATCCGTTATGGCCGTGGTTTTACACTGTTTGGCGAGGCGTTTATCGCCTGGACCGACCGCGGGATCTGCCAGCTGACGTTTCTTACGACAACGCCAATGACTACCGGCCAGCACCCGACCGCTGCCGATCACCATGCGGCCTTTGCGCGTTTATCGGGCAGCTGGCCTAACGCGCAGCTAGTGGCAGACAATCACGCCGCCAGCCGTCTTCTCGATTATGTGTTTCAACCATTACAAACGCAGACGTTATCGCAGCAGCAACCGGTTCCGCTCTTGCTGCGTGGTACCAATTTTCAGGTCAGTGTCTGGCGCGCATTACTGGAAACTGGCAGTGGGTCACGTACCACTTACGGTGCGCTGGCGGCAGCGCTGGGTAATCCCAACGCCAGCCGTGCCGTGGGCGGGGCGGTGGGGGCCAATCCGGTGGCCTGGTTGATCCCGTGTCACCGGGTGATCCAGGCCAGTGGTGCCATCGGCGGTTATCGCTGGGGAGTCCAGCGTAAAGCGGCCATGCTGGCCCGGGAGTCTTGTTACATGGCAGATACTCACCCCGCCACGGCGCCTAACCGGTAACAAAAACAAACACACGTCACTACCAACCTGTGTAATGAATGTAAGAAATACAGCGCAGCCTGTTACTAATCAATTTTTAAACGTCAAGCATGACTCATTATGTTGGCTTGAATCACCCTATTGATCTCACTCATCATCAAGGACAGCGAATGAAACAGCCTATATTGGTTATCAACTGCGGCAGCTCATCCATCAAGTTTGCCCTGTTTCCCGAAGATCACTGCCCCAAAACCACCTTCACCGGTGTTGCCGAACGACTGGGCGAAGATGAACCCCATTTGATTCTCCACGGCGACCCCGAAGTACGCATCGACCTGCCACCTGGCTCTGGCCACAAGGAAGGCATGCAGGCCTTTATCGAGGCCACGCGGAGCAAACTCCACGACCTGGCCGGTGTTGGCCACCGGGTGGTTCATGGCGGCGAACGTTTTCACAGCAGCATTGTGCTGAATGCCGATAACGTCGCCGAACTGGAAACCTTGTCGCCGCTGGCACCACTGCATAATCCGATGAACCTGGTTGGTATTCACTTATGCAAAGAGCTGTTTCCGTCTGCCCCGCAAGTGGCTGTATTTGATACGGCGTTTCATCAGAGTATTCCAGAGCAAACCTGGCTCTACGGCACGCCATATGAGTGGTATCAAAACGCCGGGGTACGCCGTTATGGGTTTCATGGCACCAGCTATCGCTACATTCTTGAGCAAGCCAGCCAGCGCCTGGCCAGACCGGCCGAATCACTTAATTTACTGATCAGTCACCTGGGCAATGGCTGCAGTGTATGTGCCGTCCGGGATGGGCAATCGGTTGATACCAGCATGGGGCTGACACCGCTGGAAGGGGTGGTGATGGGCACCCGCTGCGGTAATATCGATCCGGGGCTGGCCCAGCATATGCTGGATCATTCGGATCTGGATATGACAGCGATTATGACAACGCTGAATAAACACAGCGGCCTCAAAGGGTTGTCTGGTATCGGTAACGATATGCGGGTGTTGCTCGAATCCGAAGCCGAAGGCCATGAAGGTGCCCAACGGGCAATCAATGTCTTCACCTTCCGTATAGCCCGCGAACTCGCCGCCCTTTCCTGTTCTTTGCCACATATTGATGCGGTGATTTTTACCGGTGGTATCGGTGAGCATGCCAGTGATATTCGCCAGCGTATTCTGGCCCAGTGGCTCAGCATGCCATTCCGGCTCGATGAACAGCTGAACCAGCAGCACGGCGACCAGCAAGGCCGTATCAGCCAGCCAGACAGCCCGCTGGTGATGGTGATTCCCACCTCTGAAGAAACCATGATTGCCAATGACACACGGGAGTTGATCAGCCAATGATTCATCTGCTTATTGTCCCTACCGGCATCGATGCCGGTCTGACCAGTATCAGCCTCGGCCTGTTACATGCGCTGGATACCCTGGGCGTTAAAACCGCGTTTCTGAAACCCGTTGCTCCCGCATCTCACGAGCCAGAACGCTCCACTACGCTGGTGCGCTCGGTGCTGGGGTTAACAACTCCGGATTCCATGACTCTGGATACAGTACAGCAGCGTATCAATACCGGGCAGACCGACCGGGTATTGGAAGATGTGGTGGCCCTGCATGCCAAGGCCTGCCAGCAGCAGCCGGATGTGGTGGTGATCGAAGGTGTTGTCCCCGACCGCACCGAGCCATACACCGCCCGGCTGAATGTTGATATGGCCAAAGCCCTGGGAGCGGATGTCTTGCTGGTACTCAGTGGCCACCATCACAGCGGCGACCAGATTGAGCACGAGCTGCAATTACAATCCGGCCTGTTCCGTGTTGCCGATGTCAATGTGGTGGGGCATATCATCAACAAGGCGGATAGCAGCCATCAGGTCAGTATTGATGCCAAACTCCCTCCTTGCTTTGGCCGCATTCCCTGGAACCCGGAGCTGACGCAGCCGCGCAGCTGTGATGTCTGCCATGCCATCGGTGCCAGCCTGTTGAATGAAGGTGAACTCAGCCAGCGTCGGGTTGCCCGTATTCTGCTTGGGGCCGGTTCCCTGAGCCACACCTTGCCGCAGTTACAGCCAGGTACTCTGCTGGTGACTCCCGCAGACCGCGACGATCTGATCCTGGCAGCCTCCATGGTCAGTCTTGCCGGAACGCCCCTGGCTGGCCTGCTGCTGACCGACCTGGGAGGTGACAGTCTGCCCGGCGAGCCGATCCAGCAAGCCTGTCGCAGCGCCTGGGCCGGAGGTCTGCCGGTCATGACCAGTACAGAGAACCTGACCTTGATCGCCACGCGTCTGCAGCAACTCAGCCATCAGGTGCCGGTCGATGATGTCGAGCGGGTATCACGCATCATGGCCAGTGTCGCAGCAGAACTGGATACCCAGGCTCTGATCAAGACCCTTGGTGCCCCTCACGCCACCCGACTCAGCCCTGCTGCCTTCCGCTATTCGCTGGTGCAAAAAGCCATCGCCGCCAATCGATGTATTGTATTGCCGGAAGGTAATGAACCGCGCACCATCGAGGCCGCCATTGAATGCCAGAAGCGCGGTATCGCCCGCTGTATTCTGCTCGGAGAACCGGAAGCAATCCGTCAATCGGCCGAGGTACGAGGGTTGGTGCTACCGGAGGATCTGCAGTTGTTGCCGCCACAAAGCCTGCGGGAACAATACGCCGATGCCATGGTTGAACTGCGCAAGCACAAACAGCTGACCCGGGCTTGCGCACTCGCTGAACTGGAAGACAACGTGGTGCTCGCCACCATGATGCTGCAGTGCCAGGACGTTGATGGGCTGGTCTCTGGTGCCGTGCATACCACCGCCAATACCATTCGCCCGGCGTTACAGCTGATCCGCACCGCACCGGGTGCCAGACTGGTGTCGTCCGTGTTTTTTATGGGGTTGCCGGATCAGGTGCTGGTATACGGCGATTGTGCCGTTAACCCGGACCCGAATGCCGAAGAGTTGGCGGATATTGCCATCCAGAGTGCCGACTCTGCGGCCGCCATGGGTATTGAACCCAGAGTTGCCATGATCAGCTACAGCACCGGAGCTTCTGGCAGTGGTAACGATGTCGAGAAGGTACGGCAAGCAACTGCGCTGGTAAAACAGCGGCGGGCCGATATTCTGGTGGACGGGCCATTACAGTACGATGCAGCCACAACCCCGGCGGTCGCCAAAAGCAAGGCTCCAGACAGTCTGGTAGCAGGCAAGGCGACGGTGCTGATTTTCCCGGATCTGAATACCGGCAACACCACCTACAAGGCCGTTCAGCGCAGTGCCCGGGTGATCAGTATTGGCCCTATGCTGCAAGGGCTGGCCAAGCCGGTCAATGACTTGTCTCGAGGTGCAACGGTTGAGGATATTATCTATACCATTGCTCTAACGGCCATTCAGGCGACACAAATCTGACCGCAGGACCAGCAGCCCGGCTAAAAAGACGAGCCGGGCTGCTGTAAAAACAAGGACTCAGCCTCGGTCGATTCTCGCCCCAGCACCGCATTACGATGCGGATAGCGCCCAAACCGCTCGATAATCTCCCGATGGCGGCGCTCGAACAACAGTGTATTTTCGATACCGTTTTGCGCAAACAAGCGCCCACCTTCGTCATGCACCCGCAAGGATTCACTGTGCATAAACGGCATATAAAGGAAGTTGCGTTGTATTGTGTTCAGCTCCAGATCAGCCCGTTGCTGGACCGCCTCCTGCGCCATGACCAGTGCCATGCCATCCTGGGCAAAGGCACGCGGACTGTCCCGAAACAGATTGCGGGAAAACTGGTCCAGCACAATCACTTCGGCCAGCCGGCCATGAGGCTCGCGACGCCAGTGCCATAATTCTCCGGCGCAGGCCCGTTGGTGCACGACTGCGAATTGTTGCCGAATCTGCTCATCAAACGCGGCATTTTTAGCAAACCACTGCGTTGGTTCTGTCTCCTCAAACCAGAAATCAATGACTTCCCAAAACATCCTGTTATACCTCCCGGTGGGTTGAATATTCGTGGTCTTGCTTTGGATGCCTTTACGGCCTTGCGGTTCCTGTGTTTGCAGTACCTGAATTCACGCACTGCCAGACCGGGTAACCGTCACCTGTGGCGTTGCCTGCCGCCAGTGCCATAATAATTCGTGAATAAAAGCCAGCTTGGCGACCACGGCATCCGATAACACAAAGGGGTACACGTCCGGCTGCCCCATGCTGCGATTCAGACTGTTCACCGCATAGGTCACTGGTAAACACACATCGAGAATAGTGCCAAAATCCTGCTGCAAATAAGGGTCAAAGGTTGCCTCGGTGCTCAGCAGTGATTCCCCGGATGGCGATTCGTCCACCGCAGGGGCCAGCGATAACCCGAACGCAAAAGCGGTTTCCAGCATATCAATCAGATGCAGGTAGTGCGCCCAGCTCTCGGCCCAGTCTTCCCATGGGTGTGAGGTCGCATAGGCGCTGATAAACTGCTGGCGCCATGAAGCCGGAGCACCTTCCTGGTAATAACGCGCCATGGACTCACCGTAGTTCGCCCGTTCATCGCCAAAACAGCTGCGAAAACGAGCCAATACCTCATCATCTGGCTGCACCAGCAGCTCCCAATAATAATGGCCAATTTCGTGACGAAAATGACCGATCAGGGTGCGATAGGACTCATCCATATCTTCCCTCATCTGTTCCCGCTCGACGTTATCCGCTTCGTTGATATTGATCGTCACCAGCCCTTCGGCATGGCCAGTGGTCGCCGCCACTCCTTCTGGCAAGTGCCCGTCTTCATCCACAAAATCAAATGCCAGGCCACTGTCGGGTTGATCCAGCTTGCTGGCCAACGGCAAATGAAAACGGTACAAGCTGTACACCAGCCGATGTTTGGCCACTTCCAGCGCTCGCCAGGCCTCGTGATGGCTGCTATCGGATAAGTTGGGAATATGCCGGTTCAGACGACAGGCGGAACACAATTCATCCGGATCGTCCGCTGCAATCAACCAGTTACACACATCTTGTTGATGGTTTTCACAATACCGCCAAGAAGCACTTGGCATTGCGGTCGTTTCCCAGATATCTTTCTGAGTGGTAGCCACCAGCGGTACCAGCTGCTCCAGTTCGGGCAGATATCCCAATGGACTCTTGCAACGTTCACAGCGTGTATTCTCAAAATACAGAACATGCTGGCACTTCGAGCATTGAAACAGTTTCATGGATAATTCCTGACAACCCTGGTGGAAAACCGGTTGATCCGTTGATTATTATCGATGCAGTCCCTACAGGGGACATCTATTTAATCCTGCACGGCTCTGCGCGAGTGTTGCCGTTGTTCAGGGCAAGGCGACGAATGCAGCGAAA
>NZ_JAUORS010000013.1:0-103209 GCF_030548165.1 Oceanobacter sp. 5_MG-2023
ATGTCGGTGTCTGCACCTGTGCGTTCGGCTGCCAACCGGTGAAATTCCTCAAAAATCATATCCAGTTCATGGGCCGGGATACCAATGCCAGTATCTAACACCTGTATTAATACCTGCTGTTGCCGGCGACGACTGCCGACCAGAATCCGGCCTGTCCGCGTATACCGCAGGGCGTTACTCAGCAGGTTCTGGATGATGCGACGCAGTAACACCGGGTCTGAGTCCACGCCGATGCGGCTGCGGACATAGTGCAGTTCAATGCCTTTCTGGGCTGCCAGCGGGCGAAATTCTTCCACCAGTGAGTCCAGCATCTGATCCAGTTCAAACTCCTGACGGCGCGGGCGGACGATATCGGCATCGAGCTTGGAAATTTCCAATAATTCATTCAGCAGCGATTCGGCCGAATGCAGCGACTGGTCGAGATGCTGCGCCACTGGCATGATTTCTTCCACCAGCCCCGGGCTGCTCAGTTGCCGGCGTTCCAGTTTGTTCAGGATCGATGCTGAAAACAGTGATGCGGAGTTGAGCGGTTGCACCAGATCATGCCCGGCTGCCGCCAGAAAGCGGGTTTTGTTGCGGCTGGCTTTTTGCAGGTCGTGGTTCAGCTCGGTGAGCTTGTGGGTGCGCTCATCGACCCGTTGTTCCAGTACTTCGTTGGCGCTGCGCAGCTGCTCTTCAATATGACGATACTCGGTAATGTCGCTGTACACCGTGATGTAGAGGCTGTCGCCAATCGGGGTGCCACTCAGTTCAATCGAACGGCCGTCCCGGGTTTTGCGTACATAGTGCAGTTTCTCGCGCTGGCGTAATTCCTTGAAGCGTTGCGCGACGATGGCATCAACGTCCTGGTCGCCATAGCCGCCGGAACGGGCAATATGCCCCAGCAGTGCCTCCGCCGACTGGCCAACGTACAAGTGCCCTTGAGGGAAACCGTACAGGCTGGCAAAACTCTGGTTCCAGGCCACCAGCGTTAAATGCTCGTCGACCACGGTGATGCCCTGGTTGAGGCTGTGCAGAATGGAGTTGAGCAGATCCCGGTTAAACAGCACCACCTCGGAAACTTCCTCAACCAGGTTGTTCAATGTGGTGTACTGGCCGGTGCCATCTTCGACCAGATTACGTAGCAGCAGCGCCGAGCCTTTGCGTCCAACCACCGAACTGAGCAAGCGGTCGGCTTCTTTGAGCATGGCTTCATCCACTTCGCCGCGATGCAGAATCCGTCCTGTCAGCGGATTGCTGAAATCCTCAAAAAACGCACTGACCTTGGCCGGGTTAATAAAACGCTGCAACAAGGCGCGCAAATCCTGGGCATGAATGGCATAACGCCGGGTATTGATCGGTGCGGACGAGGCGGTACTGTAGACAAAGCGCTGAGCCTGTTCGGTATCGGCAAAGCTGGGCTTGTGATAGAGCGAGGCAATCACCAGCATCAGGGTATTCAGCATCAGGCTCCAGAAGGTGCCATGCACAATCGGGTTTAATTCCCCCAGCCCCAACAGGCCATGGGGTTGTAAAAATGCCAGCCCCCACGGGCCATCCAGCAGGGACGGATCGCCCCAGCCCATACTCGATGCAACCGGCAGAAACAGGGTGTACGACCAGACGGCAAAACCGGTACCAATACCCCAGTAGGCTCCCATCCGGTTGGCTCCGTGCCAGATCATGCCGATCAGGATGGCGGGGGCAAATTGGGCGATGGCCACAAACGCCAGCAAGCCGATTTCCGACAGATTATGAAATTGCGACAACAGCCGGTAATACACAAACGCCAGCGCCAGCACGCCCACAATCGCCACCCGACGAATCAGCAACACCCGGGATTTGATGCCTGTCCCGTTGCCCTGCCAGCCCAGCCGGATCAGAATCGGCAAGACAATTTCATTACACACCATGGTCGCCAGCGTGATGGAAGAAATAATCACCATCGAGGTACCGGCGGACAAGCCGCCAATGTAAGCCAGTAGCGCCAGCCATTCCTGCTGAAAAGCCAGCGGTAATTCCAGCGTGATATAGGTGAAGGATTCCAGCATGTCCTGGTTCAGCGTTGCCGCCAGCCCCAGCGGTAACAAAAACAGGTTGATTGCCAGCAAATACAGCGGAAACATCCAGCGTGCCGCCCGGATATCCCGCTGTGAACGGTACTCGACAACCGCCACGTGAAAATGACGTGGCAAGGCAATAATGGCGATGGCTCCCAGCAAGGCATGGGTCAGATAAACACTGGGATCGGCATAATCGGTCAGGGTCTGCGCAATCAATGGGTCAGCCATCGCAGTACTGACCAGATCCGCAAAGCCGTCGTACAGGCCATAGACGGCAAACAGTCCCACTGCCATCAAGGCCACCAGTTTGACCAGGGATTCAAAGGCAATGGCCAGCATCATGCCCTGATGGCTTTCGCTGGAGTCGACCGTTCGGGTACCAAACAAGATACTGAAAACCGCCATGATCCCCGCAATAATTAGCGTCGGGTCGCTGAACCAGCGCAGCTCCACCGAGCTGGTCAGGGTAACCAGCTGGAAGCTGGCCGACACCGCTTTGAGCTGCAGCGCGATATAGGGCACTACGCCAAGCAAACATAACAAGGCCACCAGAATGCCAACGCCGCGACTGTGGCCAAAGCGGGCGGAAATAAAATCCGAAATGGTGGTGCTGTTTTCCTGGCGGGCAATCTGGATGATGCGGTCCATGACCTTCCAGCCGACGGTAATCAGAATAATGGCGCCGGTGTAGGTCGGAGCCAGAATCCAGCCATGGGTCAGCGCTTGCTGTACGGTGCCGTAAAATGCCCAGCTGGTGCAGAAAATCGCCAGCGTCAGGCTGTAGACATACGGCTGCCAGGAAGGCCGCATCCAGTGTGATCCCCATATCGCGATCACAAACAAAAAGCCGACGTACATCAGCGACAGCCCACCCACAAACCAGACCTGGTGGATCAGGCTATCCATAACGAACGCTCACGCTCACACACAGGCACAGGCACAGGCTACAAACAGACTCAAACACACGTCCACACGCTGGTTGCCACAGGCGTTTTGCCGGTACAGAGGTCATTGTTATTGTTTTCCTGAAAACGTGAATCCGAGTCACTCTTTCTGACGCTTATCACCTTGTATACAGGTTGCTGGCCGCGCTCAACCTACTTTGGTAGGTGATGGCTAATTCCCCTACCAAAGAAGGGTAGGATGCCCCAGGTCGCCTCCCTATAGTTTTTCAGACACTCTGGCGAGCCATTACTCCAACCGATGGCAGCTCCAGTCACTGAAAAATAATAATCAGGATCAGGCTATGAAACGCACTCTTTCGACTCTGGTGGCTACCTCCGCGCTGGCGCTCTGCTGCACCGCCGTACAAGCCAAACCCATCTTGCTGAAAACCCCGATTGCCTTTGGTTCGAACCTGCCAGCACTGGGCACTCCGATTGCCTGGGTTGCCGACCAGTTACCACTGGTCTCCGGTGGCGAAGTCAAAATGAAACTGTATGAGCCGGGCAAACTGGTTGCACCGCTGCAGATCCTCGACGCTGTGTCTGCGGGCAAGGTCAATTCCGGTTACTCCATTGCCGGTTATTGGGCCGGCAAGATGCCTGCGGCGGCCATTTTCTCAACCATTCCCTTTGGCCCGGAAGCGCCGGAATTTGCGGCCTGGATGTATTACGGCAACGGCCTCAAGCTGTATCAGAAAATGTACGACGATGCCGGTTATAACGTCCATGTCGAGCCTTGCTCGCTGATCAGCCCGGAAACGTCCGGCTGGTTCAAGAAGCCTGTTAACTCGCTCGAAGACCTCAAGGGTCTGAACATGCGTTTCTATGGTCTGGGTGGTGAAGTGCTGGCCAAGCTGGGCGTGTCGACCTCGTTGATTCCTGGCGGTGAGATCTTTGGTGCGCTGGAAAAAGGCGCTATCGACGCGACTGAATTTTCACAACCGGCGATTGATCAGAAACTCGGTTTCTACAAGGTTGCCAAGCACAACTATTTTCCGGGCTGGCACCAGCAAGCCACTTTCTTTGAGCTGCTGATCAATGGCGACACCTGGAAAAGCATGTCCGACCAGCAACGCGCCGTTGTCTCTACCACTTGTAAGGCTTCCGTTACCAACTCGGTTGCTGAGTCTGAATTTATCCAGTTCGAAGCGATTCGCGCCAATATGGAAGAACGGGGCGTCACGGTACACGAATGGCCCAAAGAAATGCTGGATGCTTTCAAGGGTGCCTGGGATGAAGTGGCCGCCGAGCAGCGCAAGGACCCAACCTTCGCAGCGGTTTACGACGACCTGCAAACCTTCCGTACCAACTATCAACTGTGGTCCAGCCGCGCCTTTTTGCCGCGTGACTGATCTGGTCTGATTTGGTTACAGGCACCTTGCCGCTGCGAGCGGCAGGGTGTCTGTCAGACACTCTGTTTTGCTTTTGGCCGCAAGGTTTTATCCATCCGAACACTCCTCAGGAACTCCCATGAACCAGCACCCAGATACTCCGCCTCCGGTGCCTTTTGCCGATAGGATCGACCGGCTACTGATCCGGCTCAGTCAGGCCATTGCCTGGATTTTCGCCCTCCTGATGGTGGTGATTCTCACCCAGGTGATGTTACGGCGTGGCTTCAGCGCAGGCATGATTGCACTGGAAGAGCTGCAATGGCATCTATACGCCATTGGTGTCTTTGCCGGTGTGCTGTATGCCCAGGCCAACAACAGTCACGTCCGGGTCGACGTACTGCACAGTCATTTCAGCCCGACCACCAAACATGTGGTCGAAATTCTCGGGCTGACGTTGCTGTTATTACCGTTCCTGATGCTGGTGTTTTATCACGGGCTGGATTTTGTCTATCAGTCCTGGCGTATTAATGAACGCTCGATTGCCCCTGCCGGATTGCCCTGGCGCTGGCTGATCAAAACCCTGATTCCCGTCACCATGGGATTAATGATTATCGCGACGCTCAATCGTATCGGTCGCGAAGTGGTGCTGTTGCAGCGCCAGCGGAGTGGAGGTCAGTGCCATGGAAATTAATGAAATCCTGATCATCGCCATGTTCGCCAGTTTTATCCTGCTGCTGTTTACCGGCTTTCCGGTGGCCTGGGTGCTGGCGGGTGTCGGCACCGTGTTTGCGTTGCTGGCTTATCTGTCGGATATGTACCTCGATACCATTATCGGCATCGACTTTACCTCGGTCGGACTGGTGGTCGACCGCACCTACAAGATCATGGATAACTGGATTCTGGTCGCGTTGCCGATGTTTATTCTGATGGGCAACCTGCTCGACAAATCCGGCGTGGCCGAAAACCTGATGAAGTCCTTCCAGGCGCTGTTTGGTCGGGTGCGGGGCGGACTGGCCATTACCGTGGTACTGATCGGGATTATTCTGGCCGCTTCCACTGGTATTGTTGGTGCTTCCGTGGTGCTGCTCGGGGTTATGTCCTTACCGGCGATGCTGGGTCAGGGTTATGAGAAAACCGTCACCGTGGGCACCATCGCCAGTGCCGGAACGCTGGGTATCCTGATTCCGCCCAGCATCATGCTGGTGATTATGGCCGACCAGCTGGCGTTATCGGTTGGCGACCTGTTTATGGGGGCCGTCATGCCCGGTCTGCTGCTGGGCGTGCTGTACATTGTCTATATTCTGGGCTGGGGCCTGTTCAAACCGGAATCGATGCCGCTGGATGACAATATCCAGCCAGTGACTGCCAAGGTCTGGATCGATGTGTTCAAGGCCGTGGCCCCAACGCTGGCCATGATTCTGGCGGTACTCGGCAGTATTTTTGCGGGCATCGCGACGCCCACCGAAGCTTCTGCCGTGGGTGCTGCTGCTGCCATGGGACTGGCCTGGCAAAACAAACGCCTGAGCATTAAGGTGATTCGGGAATGTCTGCACGATACGCTGAACGTCAGTGGTTATATTTTTGCGATATTTATCGGTGCCACCATGTTTGCGTTGGTGCTGCGGGAGCTGGGCGGTGATGAATACATCGAGTCGCTGCTGACCTCTCTGCCATTTGGCCCATACGGCATCATCCTGTTTATTCTCGGTATTGTTTTCTTGCTGGGCTTTATTCTCGACTGGATCGAAATCACGCTGATTATTCTGCCGCTGGTTGCGCCGGTGATCAGTGCGCTGGATATCGCGATTAATGGCTATGGCGTGATGGATGACCCGACACTGGTGTGGTTTGTCATGCTGGTTGCATTGACCTTGCAGACATCATTCCTGACACCGCCGGTGGGTTTCTCGCTGTTTTATTTAAAGGGTGTGTGCCCGCCCGAAGTCAGCCTGACAACCATCTATAAAGGTGTTATTCCGTTTATCTTGCTGCAACTGACAGCCCTGGCGCTGCTGATTGCTTTCCCTGGACTGGTTAACTGGTTCCCTGCTTATATCTACGGGCCGTAACCCCTGATCGGGTAGCCTTGCTGTCAGGTGAATATCTGATAGCAGGCTACCTTTTTTCTTCCGCTTCTCTTGCTTCTCTTGCTTCTCATCCGCTTCTCCCTCTCTATTTATTCTCCATTCTCCATATATCTCTGTATCTCTGTATCTCTGTATCTCTGTATCAGCCTGGCTCCTGACTCAGCAGCCAGGCAAATTTTTGGCGCAGCCGCAATGGCCGTGCCGCTGGTGTAATTTGCTGGCGGCACGGGTTATGGGAGCTAACCGAGTCAGGACAGACAGATGATATGGGCGGCAGGCTCGGCCGCGTACAGCTCGGCAACGGTATCGGCACGATTGGTTAATACCGCATTTTGATTGATGGAGCCTTTGTCGGTAATTTCATGGGCATCCAGCTGTGGTGGCCGGGCTTCAATGACCAAGCGCTGAACCCGGTTGGAGCTGCCGGTTGACGAGGCAGCCATTTCAGTGAGCAGGCGTCCGAAGACCTCGCGGGTGCGGGGGTGTGATACCAGCTCGCTGGCGCTGGCGTCGGCGGGCAGTTCCGTTAGCTGATGCAGTTGCGACAGGTCGGGGAAGACCAGTATCGAAATATAGCCCCGGTCGCGGCCCGCAATCACCAGGTCTTGCACGTAGGGGGCGCAATGGTGGATTACAAACGGTCGCAGACTGCCGACGCTGACCCAGGTGCCGGTATCCAGTTTGAAGTCTTCCGACACTCGACCATCGAAGTAAAATCCCCGATCGGGCTGTTGTTCATCAATAAACTTGAGGGCATCACCGAGACAGTAAAAGCCTTCTTCATCGTAAGCGGTGGCGGTTTTCTCTGCATCGCGCCAGTACCCCGGAGTAATACTGAGGCCACGGATACGGGCTTCGAGTTTGCCGCCATTGGGCACCAGTTTGATGTCGGTACCCGGCGCGGGTACACCAACCACACCGGAAGCGCACTCTTCTATTGAAGCGAACAACGCCGCCGGGCCGGTTTCGGTTGAGCCAAGGCCCGTCAGCATCGGGACTTTTCTACCCGTATGCTGAATCGCCAGTTCATCCAGTGCATCCCATACATGCTGGGCCAGACCAGCACCGGCGAAGTACATGACGTTCAGGTGGCGGTAAAAGTTGGCGGCGACATCGGGATTGTCTTTCAGCCCCTGGGCCAGCAATTCAAAGCCTTTGGGCACGTTAAAATACACCGTCGGCGAAATATCGCGCAGATTGTCGAGCGTGACTGGCATGGCTTTGGGGACAGGTTTGCCCTGGTCGATATACAGTGAACCACCGTTGAACAGCACCAGGCCGACGTTGTGGTTGCCGCCAAAGGTGTGGTTCCACGGCAGCCAGTCGACCACTACCGGTGGTTGTTGCTGCACAAAGGCCAGTACACTGGCGAGCATGGCCTGGTTGGCGCAGAGCATTTTATGGGTGTTGATCACCCCTTTGGGCATACCGGTGGAGCCGGAGGTAAAAAGAAATTTGGCGATACTGCTGGCACTGACGGCCCGGTTGGCCTGATCGACGGCAGCGGTCACTGTGGTGTTGATCAGGGTATCAAATGGGGTCAGTACTCCTTCCAGACCGTCGTTGCCGTGGGCAGATACAACCGCGACCACGGGCAAACCGGGTAATACGGCATCAATGGCATCACGGTATGGTCCGAGGTTGTCGGCAAATACCAGTCCCGGGGTCAGGGTTTCGACGATATGGCGCAGCTTGCCAAAATCGGTAGAAATGGTGGAGTAGGCCGTAGAAACAGGAGCATAGGGAATACCGACGTACATGGCAGCCAGTGCCAGCAGCAGGTGTTCGCTGCTGTTGCCCGACAGAATCACAATCGGCCGCTCCTGACTCAGGGGTTCGCCGTCGATGCGCAGATCCAGTAACCATTGGGCGATGGCCCGTACGCGGCGGCGGGTGTCGGCATAGTTAAGGGTTTGCCAGTGCTGGTGGTCGGTACCGGCCTGGGGGCGCTGGCTGACAAACGGCCGCTCCGGGGTCTGTGTTGCCCAGTAGTCCAGGCGGTCGGTAATTCGTTCCGGATAGTCGCACAGCTCTCCGACCGAACGGATAATGCGACTGCCATCTTCGCGGTGTTCAACATCGACCCGATGGGTCACGACATGGACAGGATGAAAATCAGCAAGCATGTTGAGGCTCCATGATGCACTTTTTATGATTATTTGCATCGAGTGTGAGTTGTTATTGGTTGGTCATGCTGGCTGCCGGGTTTATCCGGCGGCGTTAAAGTCGAAATCTTTCAGGCCGTTATCGGCATCAGCTACTGTGGCTAAGAGCGCCTGGATACGGGGCATCTCATGGGCAAAATAGAAGCGGGCCTGGGCGATCAGGTTGCGATGATAGTCGGCATCACTGTCGCCGCGTATACAGGCCTGATCGGCCAGTAAAGCCAGCTGCCAGCCAACGCAGAGTATTCCCAGTGCGTCGAGCAAAGGCACAGACCCGGCATGTAAGCGAGTCTGCTCACTTGTCTTGTTGGCGCTGTCGAGCAGGGCTTCTAGCTGGTTCTGCATCGCCGCGACGGAATGAATCAGATTACTCTGTAATTCAGCCAATGGCGTCGCCAGTCGATCGGCATCCTGGTGGATATGCCGTAGCAGGCACCGCAAGGCGGTTCCCTTATCGGCCAGTATTTTGCGGAATAGCAGGTCGCGTGCCTGAATGCCGGTGGTGCCTTCGTAAATGGTGATGATGCGGGCGTCGCGCATAAACTGGGCAATACCGGTTTCTTCAACAAAGCCCATGCCACCAAATACCTGCAAACAGGTGTAGCTCATCTGGTTGCCCTGTTCGGTGCCAAAGGCTTTGAAGACCGGCGTCAGCAGGGCAATTTGCCCCCGCAGTTGCTGGCGTTGCTGCTCATCGCTGCTGTGTTCAGCCAGATCAATCCAGGCTGCCAGCAGATACCCCAGTGCTCGCAGACCCATGGTCTGGCTGCGCATCGTCAGCAGCATACGCTGCACATCCGGGTGCTGGTTGATGGTGACCCGGGTGCCGTTCTGGAAGTGACTGCCCTGACTGCGCTCCTGGGCGTAACGCAGGGCGTGCTGGTAACTGAGCTCACCAAACCCGACCCCTTGCATGCCGGTGCTGAGACGGGCTTCGTTCATCAGTACAAACATGGCCATCAGGCCTTGGTTTTCAGCGCCGATCAGCTCGCCAATACAGTCGTCGTGGTCGCCATAACTTATCGAACAGGTGGGGCTGCCGTGCAGACCCATCTTGTGTTCAATGCCGCTACAGACCACATCATTGTGTGCACCCAGTGAGCCATCAGCTTCGATACGGTATTTCGGTACCGCAAACAGGGAAATACCGCGACTGCCTGCCGGTGCATCCGGGGTACGGGCCAGCACCAGATGGATGATATTGGCGGCCATGTCGTGCTCACCATAGGTGATAAAAATCTTCTGCCCCTTGATGCGATAGTTGCCATCCGCCAGCGGTGTGGCTTTGGTGGTGGTCGCAGCCAGGTCGGAACCAGCACCCGGTTCGGTCAGCGCCATGGCGATGGTCCACTGGCCACTGGCGAGGGGTTCGAGATAACGCTGTTGTTGTGTGGCGCTGCCAAAGTGCCGCAGGATATCGCTGCCACCCTGGTTGAGGGCGTGGAACATCACAAAAGCCAGATTGGCCGATAGCCACATCTCGTTTACTGGCTGGGCGATAAACCGGGGCAGTGCCTGCCCTCCCGCGGCTTCTGTCATGGCCAGCCCCATCCAGCCGTTATCGCAGAACTGTTGATAGGCTTGTTGCCAGCCCGGTGGGGTGATGACGGTGCCATTGTCGAAGCGGCAGCCTTGCTGGTCGCCCACCTGATTGAGGGGTGACAGTACCCCAGTGGCAAATTTGGCGGCTTCAGCCAGAATTGTATTGGCGAAATCAGGGGTCATCTCAGCCAGTACCTCGATCTGGTCCAGACCTGTGTGCTGGCGTACCAGTTCGAGGGTAAACTGCATGTCTTTTAAGGGTGCCAGATATTCACTCATTGCCACTCTCCCTATTTGGCCGCCATGCGGATCGCGCCATCCAGACGGATGGTTTCGCCATTCAGCATGCAGTTTTCAAAAATCTGCTGCACCAGTTGGGCAAACTCGTCCGGCTCCCCCAGTCGTGCTGGAAAGGGGACTGCAGCGCCGAGGGATTGCTGCACTTCGTCGGGTAGTACCGCCATCATGGGGGTTTTGAACAATCCCGGGGCAATGGTCATTACCCGAATACCGAAGCGGGCCAGTTCCCGGGCAATCGGTAGCGTCATGGCGACCACTCCGGCCTTGGATGCGGCATAACCGGCCTGGCCAATCTGGCCATCAAAAGCGGCGACAGACGCGGTATTGATAATGACGCCACGTTCACCGGTGGCTTCCTGTTCGTTGTGTTGCATCTGGTCGGCACACAGGCGAATCATATTGAAGGTGCCGAGCAGGTTAATATTCAGAGCTCTCTGGAAAGAGGACAGCCGGTGAGGCCCTTCGCGGCCGATAACGCGCTCAGCCCCTGGAATACCAGCGCAGTTAACCAGTCCGAAGAGGCTGCCGAAGCGCTCAATACCTTGATGAATGGCGCTGGCTACGGCGTCTTCTGCAGTAATATCGCAGTGACAAAACAGGCTGCTGCCCGGGAAGTCCGCCGCCAGCCGGGTGGCCAGTCGATTACCGGTTTCGGCATTGATGTCGACCAATGTCACGCGAGCGCCCTGGCTCAGCAGACGGCGGGCAACGGCTTCACCGAGGCCAGAACCGGCACCGGTGACCAGACAATGTTTATTGGCAAGATTCATGGATCACTCCTTCTTCACAAAATTGGATGCAACGACTCGGGTTCATAAACAATCGAACGGGTGTCAGGATGATTTTTTGCGATTAAGAAAGGCGTCGATCCGTTCTTTGACCTCGCCACTGGTCTGGGTCATGCCGGTCAGCAACGATTCGGTAAACAGGCCGTCGTCGCTGGCCATATTGTTGATACGAGCCAGACCGGAAGCCATTGCCCAGTTGGAAAGACGGGAATTGCTGGCGATGGTGGCGGCCAATTCCTGGGCTTTTGCCAGGGCGCTGCCCTGCGGCACAACATAATGAGCCAGCCCCAGACGTTCCCCGTCGCTGGCTGAGAGTGTGCGACCCGTCAGCATCATCTCGGTCATGCGGCCATGGCCTATGGTCTGCGCCACCCGAACAGAAGCGCCACCACCAACAAAAATACCGTGGCGACCTTCGGGCAAGCGGTAGAAAGTTGTCTCGTCGGAGACCCGGACGTGGGCACAAATCGCCAACTCCAGACCACCACCAATCACGGCACCATGCAGCGCCGCCACAATCGGAATACCGCTGTTGCTGATATGGCTGAAGACGCGGTGCCACATGCGCGAATGCACAACCACTTCAAATGGTTCTCGGGCGGTATGTTCCGACAGGTCGAGGCCGGAGCAGAACTCCGGGCCGTTGCCTGAGAACAGTACGACGCTGACGTCCTTGGGCATATTGATAAAGACCTGTTCGATCTCCAGGCACAGGGCATCGTTGATGGCGTTCTTTTTGTTTGGGCGGTTCAGGGTCAGATGGCCAATATGGTTGTCGACACGGAACGTCAGGTGTTGATAGTTACTCATGAGCGGGCCTCTCCGGCGTTATTGTTGTTAGTTATCCGCTGAAACCAGTCATTCGGATATTTGTTGTTTTTAAATATAGTTTATACGTACAACAGTTTGCAACCCATAACTTCGTCATATCAACAGGTGATGTCAGAGAGGCGAAAAACACGCTTGGTCATTAATGGGTATGAAATCAACTGTTGTTGACATAAACAATTCGTCGGGACAAACTCATTGACGCAAGGTGACAGGCCTGTGTCGGCCAGCCTTGAACGAACCAATAAAAATAAAAAGGTATGAATCATGAAAATCAAAAACCTGCTGGTTGCACTGGGTGTGACGCTGGGCAGTCTGACGACAGCTTTCCATGCCCAGGCGGCAGAACCGGAATACACCTTCAAGCTGCATCATTTTCTGCCACCCATGGCGATGGCTCATAAAAAAATTCTGCAACCATGGGCCGACAAGGTGATGAAAGAATCTGGAGGACGTATCAAGATCGACGTCTTCCCGGCGATGCAACTGGGTGGTAAACCGCCGCAGCTACTCGATCAGGTCCGTAAAGGGGTGGTGGATATTTCCTGGACGGTGGGAGGCTATACACCGGGCCGTTTCCCGAAAGCCAGTGTGTTTGAATTGCCCTTTATGGCAGCCAGTGCCGAAGCCACCAGTATGGCGCTGCAAGAATATGGCGAAGCAGAAATGCAGGACGAGCTGAGTGATGTACACGTACTGGCGCTGCACACCCATGCCCCCGGCTCCTTGCATTCCCGGGGCGAGCTGCTGAAAACCTCGGCGGACGTCAAAGGCTTGAAACTACGTGCGCCGAACAAAGCCATGGCGGAAGCGTTCGATATCATGGGCGCGGCACCGGTCTTTATGCCAGTGACACAAATGTCGAGTGCCCTGTCGAAAGGTATTCTTGATGTGGCCGCCTTGCCGTTCGAAGTGGTTGTCCCGATGAAAATCAACCAATTGACCAATAACCATACGCTGGTCAGTGGTGATCGTGGCCTGTATACCCAGTTTTTTGTGTTCAGTATGAACAAAAAAACCTATGCCAAACTGCCTGCCGAGCTGAAAAAAGTCATCGATAATAACGCAGGAATAGAGCTGTCTCGCCATATCGGCAGCTTGTTTGACCAGTCCGAACAGGCCGGGTATGACATTACGGCTGCAGGGGGAAATCATTTCTATACCTTGCCGGCATCGGAAGCCGCCCACTGGAAAAAACAGATGCAACCGGTGACGGATGCCTGGATTAACGATATGACGGACGATGGCCTGAATGGCCAGGCCCTGTACAACAAAGCCAACGCGCTGATTACCAAGTACCAGCAGCAAACCGGTTCCTGAGTGTTTGCCGGGACTGTGACCGGCGGCTCGGCTATCCACACTCTTTAGGGTAGGGATAGGGGCAGGGGCAGCCGTCAGTTTCGGGTAAATGATGTGTGGTTTGAGAACGGTTTAACAAACAACAATTGCCCGGAGAACAATTGTTGTTTGCTATACTGGCGGCTGTGATTATTTTTTACTCCGCAGCCTTTGGGCTGTTCCGACACCAGGCATCTTATGGCAACTTCTGGCTCATCTTCTGATTCTCTCGATTTTGGTATTTTGCACGATCTGATTGGCTATCGCCTGCGTCGCACCCAGCTGGTTTTTTTTAACCGCTTTGCGGAAGCCTGCACCGATCTGGGTATCAGCCCCGGCCTGTTTGGGGTACTGGTGCTGGTAACGCGTAATCCTGGCCGCACCCAGACTGCCATTGCCCAGGCATTGGGTAATGATCGTTCGGCCATGGTAGCAGCGGTCGACAAACTGGAAAAAATGGATCTGGTCGAGCGCCGTCCATCCCTGAATGATCGCCGTTCCTATGCACTTTATCTGACCGAACACGGCGAACGTTTTTATCAGACCATTGAAAACCGGGTGAAAGAACAGGAACGTGCGCTGGAAGCGCGACTGGAAGCCGGTGAAAAAGACCTGCTGATCGATATGCTCGCCCGTCTGTGTCAGCCGGACTCTCACGACAATACCTGATGTTCATCCCATCGTTGCGGAAAGGAACGGACTTGCGTCATGGCACGCGGATGAAAAAGACCTTTTAATTGATATGCACCAACGGCTTTGTCAGTCTGGACATCACCGCGAAGGGCGATGGCTGTAAAGCCGGGTAGCGCTCTCGTTATCGATACTGAACAGACTCACAAAACAGACGAAGAGGGTGGCATGTCCGTTTCCCTGTTGTACGTCAGCGGCGTTGAGCTGCAAGCCTGGATTGACGATCTGGCACGATTACGCATACAAGTATTTCGGGAATATCCCTATCTGTACCAAGGGTCTGCTGCATACGAGCGGCAGTATCTGCAGACCTATACCGGTTCTGGTGCGGCAATGGCGATCCTGGCCATTGATGATTGTTTGCCGCCGGGTCAACAGGTTGTTGGTGCTTCAACCGGCATCCCCATGGGTTATGAAGACGCTGCCTTCCGACAGCCGTTTGAACGGGCCGGTATGAATACCTCCCGGCTGTTTTATTGTGCTGAATCGGTGTTGTTACCCGCTTACCGTGGTCAAGGAATCTATCGCGGATTTTTTGCCGGACGGGAAAAGCACGCACGAGGTCAGGGCAGCTTTGATGCCCTGTGTTTTTGCGCCGTGGTACGACCACCGCAGCACCCGCTGAAACCGGCCGACTATCGGCCTCTGGATAAGGTCTGGCAGCACTTTGGCTACCGGCCATGCCCGGATCTGATAACGCATTACGACTGGCAGGATATTGATCAGGATGCCGCCAGTGCCCACCCCATGATGTTCTGGATGAAATCACTGTGACTACAAACACTGCGACTACCTTGCGCGTTGCAACCGCCGCCTACGAGGTTGGCTTTCTGGCCAGTTTTGCCGACTGGCAAAAAAAAATATCGGCTTTGGTGGCAGAAGCCGCCGAGGACGGTGCGAAAGTACTGCTGCTGCCAGAATATGTATCGCTGGAACTGACCTCGCTGTTTCCTCCGGCGGTGTACCAGTCACTGAAGCAGCAACTGATCGAGCTGCAAGGGCTACGAGTGCCATTTGTGGCCGAATTTGTGCGGCTGGCAAAGCAACACCAGGTGGTGATCGCTGCTGGCACCTTCCCGGTCGGGTTGGCAACGGTGGCGGGCTGGGAACAATACGTTAACCGCTGTTATCTGTGTTACCCCTCGGGTGAAGTGCACTGGCAGGACAAGCTGCAAATGACCCGTTTTGAACGCGAGCAATGGGGCATCTCGGCAGGGGATGAGTTGCGTGTTTTTGATACACCCTTTGGCCGCCTGGCGATCAATATCTGTTACGACAGTGAATTCCCGCTGTTTGCCCATCAGCAAGTGGCCCAGGGGGCCGATCTGATTCTGGTGCCTTCCTGCACCGATACACTGGCAGGGTACCACCGGGTACAGTTGAGCTGTCGGGCACGGGCGTTGGAAAACCAGTGCTTTGTGTTGCAGTCCCCCACGGTGGGTGAGGCGGCCTGGTCTCCGGCAATTGATGTGAACTACGGTGCTGCCGGTATTTACTCACCGGTGGATTATGGTTTTCCGGATGACGGCATCATCACCCGCTTAGCCACCAACCAGCCGGGCTGGTGTTATGCCGACCTGGATCTGGCTGAACTGGCCCATGTGCGCAAGGCGGGCCAGGTGTTCAACTATCGCGACTGGGATGGGCAATACCCGTTTGTAACTCCGCCTCTTGCCGATAAGCCAACGGAATAAGCCGGCAAGACAGATAACGGCTGCGACCCTGGTGCGTAGTCCGCTTCAGGGTCTCGTCTGGGGCTTGATGCGGTGATTATCCGGCAACCGATGTTTTGGGTGACGCCAGGGTACGCACGGTAAAGCCGAACAACGCCGCCGCCAGCATCATGCAAATCATCGCCTTGGGTGAGCCGTCCGAGAAGCTGCTGACCACCGACCCGGCAATACCCCCACTGGCAAAACCCATGGCACCCACCAGCGCTGTGGCGGTACCGGCCAGGTGAGGGAAAAATTCGGTGATGGACGAGGTTGCATTGGCGACCACAAAGCCATGACTGCCGACATACAGCATCAGCATCAGGGTTAACAGCCAGACCGACAGTTGGTCGAACAGGAACACATAGCCGATCATCAGCAGCGCCATGGTGATCTGGATTTTCTGTCCGATACCAATCAGCACCGGTGGATCAAGCCGCTTCAACAAGTGCAGATTGACCTTGCTCATCGACAGCATGGTGAACACCACACAGCCAAATACGAGGGGATAAACGGTTTCAGTCAAACCAAAATAGCCCATAAAAATACCCGGGGATGAGGTGACAAACGACAGCATGCCAGCGTATGCGCCACAGGTTGAGGCGATAAACCCCCAGACCCGCGGATCACCCAGCACCTGCCAGTAGTTACGCAGCGGATTACCTCCGGTACGGACTTTGCGGGTTTCCGGCAAGCGGTAATAAAACAGCGCAATCAACAACAGGGCATACACCAGCAAAAAGCCGAAAATGGCATGCCAGCCCAGCAGTTTCAGAATAAACATACCCAGCAGCGGCGCAATCAGCGGCGCAACCATCATGACCTGAATGACCCGGATCATGGCCGAAGCACCTTCACGGCCACTGGCAAGGTCGCGAATAATCGCGGTGCTGTTGACGACGGCGAGTCCACCGCCGAGGGCCTGCACGGCCCGGAAGACCAACATTTCATCCAGCGATTGCGACAGCAGGATACCGCCGGCACCGACAGCAAAAATGGCCAGCCCGGTAATCACCATGGTGCGACGACCATAACGATCCGACAACGGCCCACCCAGCAGTTGCCCAAGGCTGAAACCCATCAGAAAAACACTGACCGACAGTTCAACCTCGTGCAGTGATTTACTGAACTCACTGGCGATCACCGGTACTGCGGATAAATAGATATCAGTGCCCAAAGGCGCCAGCGCTGTTAACGCTGAAAGCATTAACAAGAAGCCAGGGGTCAGGCGAGCCGTCATAGCAGACATAATTCTCCGGAAAGACAAAAAACGTACCACGCCGGTTGGATAACCACGAGCGTTGGCAATAAATTCAGATAGAACGCCGAGAGCTGCTCGACATCCGGACGATGGCCGGTGTTATTGGGCGACCTCGTCACCGACCGCTCGTGCAGCATAAAAAACGCAGGCTGGATTCAGGAAGAAGGGTGCCGGATCAAGTAGCTGGCGAAAACACGCTGTTCCCACCGATGGTTGTTATCAACCGGCTGGAGAAACAGAGACGCGACCATACAGTATGAAGCTTAATGCTATCAATAGATGTTCCCGGTATGAATTGATCCGTAATCGACAACAATAACCATTCTGTTCAACAAGCCTGTTTAGCCAGGGAGAATTGGCGTCAATGGCCCTGATGGCTGATGGCTGGTGGCTGGTGGTTGGTGGTTGGTGGTTGGTGGTTGGTGGTTGGTGGTTGGTGGTTGGTGGTCTCGATATGGCAGGCATAGTAATCAGCCGGTGCGCCAGTGCAAGTAGCCAGTGCAAGCAGCCGGAGTATAGGAGAAGAGAAGGGGATTCAGTAACAGAGAGAACGCTGGCGATCCGATCAGCCCCATCCCTGGGGCGTAATATCACGATACCGCTGAAAATACCCGGGCAAAGCTGGACTGCTCATGAATATCAATCGGCAGCCGCAGCTTGCGAGAGATATCGCTGGCGGAAAACAACCCACGAATAGTGTGATTGTCTTGATCAATCACCAAACAATGTTGCTGGTGATTGTCTTGCAGGAAATTCACCACATTCCCAATCGTCGACTTATCCAGCTCGGCATAATCCAGCGCCACCAGATCTTTTTTGCGCACCATCAGCTCCGCCACCAGCACTTCTTTCAGGCTGCGCAAGCCGGTATTGGCCGCTTGCAACAGAACGTACTGATCGGATAGATGCTCTGCTCCAATAACGCCCAGAAACTGATTGTGTTCATCCACCACCAGCTTCAGGCGTACATGGGTTTTGATCATCATGTTGCGGGCTTCAAGGGCAGTCATCGAGGCATCAACCACCATGGGCTCATGGTCGATAAAATCGGTAAAAACCGTCTTGGCAGGGCTATTCATGGAGATATATACCGGTTTTTCCGGGAAGGCCAGATCATCAATGCTCTGGACGGAATGCAGGGTCAATTTGCTCATAAGAAATACTCCACGGCCTGTGGCGCACAGCGGCGTCCCAGTCAGGCCAAATTCTGATTGTTGGGTACAAAAACGTCAGGCGTTGTCCAGGCCACCCCGTATGGGAGCCTGGGAATCAGAATGAAGGAGGGCCGCGCGCCCGGAGGCTGTCGCGCTGACGTGTCCGATAACCCGAGAGCGGGGCAAAGAACAAGACGGCGGTCAGGACCAGAGTGAGCAGTTGAAAAGGGGAAGCGACGCTGAAATAGTGGCGATCGTTATCATGATCCAGCAGGGCTGGCAGATCGCTGAAGGTGAGCTGGTTACTCCAGAGGACGTTGTGCTCGCCCCGGGTATCCAGCAGATTGAGTGCCCCTAACGTACCGAGCAGAGCAATACAGACACAGAGGCGCAGCATTATGCGACGATTGATCATGTGCTCCCCCTGTTGAATACGTGATGGTGTACTGCTCCAGTATAGACAGATAACTGGCATCAGGTTCAGTACGAGACGCATTAAAACAGGACAACCTCTCCGCTTGTATCCACCGCACCGTCACGGCCCTGGCGGGCACAAGCTGGCCACCGGCCTAGCCCAAATCACCACCACCAACCGGAATCACCGAACCGGTCAGGTAAGACGACTCATCCGACGCCAGAAACAGAATCGCATCGGCTTGCTCCTGCAAGGTGGAATAACGTTTCATCAGGGTTGAGTCGACGGTCTGGTCGACAATCTGCTGATACCAGATGGCTTCCTGTTTGCTTTGCTTGTTGGTGTTGCGGGGAATCCGGCGTGGGGCTGCATCAGTACCGCCCGGTGCGGTGGCGTTGACGCGGATGCCATATTCGGCGTTCTCGAATGCCAGGCAGGCCGTGATGGCATTGACGCCGCCCTTGGCAGCCGCATACGGCACGCGATTACGGCTCCGGGTGGCAATGGACGACACATTCACAATGGTGCCGCTGCGTTGCGCCTGCATGGTATCGAGCACCGCATGACAGCCCCACAAGGTCGGGAACAACGAGCGGCGGATTTCTTTTTCAATCTGGGTCGGCTTGTAGGCTTCATAGGGTTTGGCCCAGATGGTGCCACCAACGTTATTCACCAGCACATCGACCCGGCCCAGCTCCGCAATGACCGAACGAATGGCGTCGTTGGCACTTTTGAACTGCTCCAGATTGGCGAGCCGGTGAATGGTGTTGGGTGAGCCTGCAGCAAGACAGGCTGCAACCACTTCTTCGACGATGGGCGACAGATCGATCAGCGCCAGTATTGCGCCTTCCGCCGCCAGGGATTCCGCCACCGTCCGGCCAATGCCCTGAGCGGCACCGGTGACAATAACGACTTTATTTTCAAAACGAGAGGGACGCATAAAAGGTGTTCTCCTGAAGCGGGGCGATGTGCCAGACACACCGCCACAAACGGGCGCGGATCAACTGGAAGCAAATTTCTCGTAATAGAAATTCACCGGCTGGATGCCTTTGTCGGTGATAAAACCGTTGACGGCGTCGACCATGGGTGGTGGCCCGCAGAGGTAAATATCGAGGTCGCCGTGGTGTAATACGGCGTCGTTCATATGATGGGTTACAAACCCTTTTACCGGGTACTCTGCCTCCGGGTTGGCGGCACAGGCGGTAAAACTGAAGTTGTCGATGCGGGCTGCCAAGCCTTCCAGAGTGTCCAGTTCAACCAGATCGCTGTCGTTGGTAACGCCGTAAATCAGATGTACGGGTTGCGGGCAGCCATCGCGTTCGAGTTTTTCCAGCATCGCCAGAAACGGCGCCAGACCGGTACCGCCCGCCAGCATCAACAGCGGACGTTTGACATCCCGCAGGTAGAAGCTGCCGAACGGGCCGCGCAAGGTCATGCTATCGCCCGGCTTGGCATCGTGGGTCAGCCAGTGGCTCATCAAACCGTCCGGTACTACCCGCACCAGAAACGACACTGCGCCACTGTCTGCCTGCACCAGCGAGCTGAACGAATAGGCCCGGCTCTGATCGGTGCCAGGTACTTGCAGATTGACGTATTGCCCCGGCAAAAAATGCAGGGCACGAACCTGATCACTGGCCAGGGTAAAGCTGAGGGTAGAAGGTGACAGCCGGTCAAGCTCGACCACCTCGGCATGAATATCCGCCATCTGGGTCTGTACACATAGGGATGACAGCGCCGGGACGTTAATCACGCAATCCGTTTCTGCCACCATGCAACAGGTAAGCACCTTGCCTGCTTCTGCTTCCTGCTCGGACAGGGCGTCGTCTATGTAATCGTCCATCTCGAACTGGCCGGATTCCCATTGGCATTTGCAGGTACCGCAGGCACCGTCTCGGCAATCCATCGGAATATTGATTTGCGAGCGGTAGGCGGCATCGGCCACGGTTTCGCCCGCCATGGCGTCGATAAAACGGGTAACTCCGTCTTCAAAATTGAGGGCTACTTTGGGCATAGCGGTATCTCCAGCCTTTGTTGAGGGCTTTTGTTGTTATGTGGCAGCGCACCGGCCAGCGTCTTACACGTGATAGATGTCGACGACGTGATGAATGTAGTCATTCTTGATCACAACGGTTTTCTGCAGGATCTTCAGGCCGGCTTCGGTCTTGATCAGCGTGACAAAGGCGTTGCCGAAATAAGAATCCACGGTGTGGTAACGCATGCTGTGGGTGCACCAGTTGTAGCGGATCTCGCAGCGGTCACCATGGTCGGCAACAATTTCAACATTGCTGGTGTTATGGCTGGTGCGCGGCTCCGGCAAACTGGAGGCGCTGGAGCGTTCGGTCTTGATACGGAACACCCGGTCTTCGAGGCCATCGCGACGGCGGTAATACATCAGCGAGACGTGGGCCTGGGGATCGGTCACCAGCTCGCCATCGTCATCCCAGCTGGGAATCCAGAACTCGGCTTCCGGGTCGTAGTGTTCCAGCCACTGGTCCCACTGTTTGTCATCCAGCGCCCGGGCTTCGGAGTAGAGAAAATTCAGAATCTGTTGGTAATCAAAGCTCATGGTCTTGCTCCTTAGCCGTTGGCTTTATCAGAACCGGTTTTATCGACACAGGCAGACAGGTAATCCACCCAGTAACGGTGCTGAATGGTGTACAGGCCTTCATCTTCCGATTTGGCACCACTCATCACTGGTTTGAGGTCGATGGCCTTGGCAGCGTCGTCCGGGCCGTCAATCCAGTGGGTGGCACCCCGACACATATCGTTCCAGGGCAGGCCACCGGCCTTGAAGCCTTCCTGACAGGCGCGGAATTCTTCCAGGTCATCCGGCGTTGCCATGCCTGATGCGTTGAAGAAATCTTCATACTGGCGAATGCGGTGGGTACGGGCGTCGGCGCTCTCGCCTTTGGGGGCGATGCAATAGATGGTGACTTCGGTCTTGTCGACCGAGATCGGCCGGAAATGACGAATCTGCGAACTGAACTGATCCATCAGGAACACGTTCGGGTACAAACACAGGTTGCGCAGGTTGCCGATCATCCAGTCGGCTTTGGCTTCACCATATTGAGAAACCAGCTCGTCGCGGCGTTCATACAGTGGGCGGTCTTGCGGATTCGGCCATTGCATCCACAGCAGAATATGGCCTTGTTCAAAGGCGTAGAAGCCGCCTTTCTGTTTGTTCCAGGTCGACGCATCCATGGCTTTGACGTCATCATCCGACATGCCGTTTTTGCGGCGGGCGGTGGTGGCTACATAGTTCCAGTGCACGGACGAGACATGGTAACCATCGGCACCGTTTTCAGCCTGAACCTTCCAGTTGCCATCATAGATATAGCTGGAGGCACCCTTGACCACTTCCAGACCTTGCGGTGACTGATCGACGATCATATCGATAATCTTGGCTGCTTCGCCCAGGTGCTCGGTCAGTGGTTTGACGTCGTCTCGCAGCGAGCCAAACAGAAAGCCACGATAGGATTCGAAGCGGGCGACCTTGGCCAGATCGTGGGAACCATCGCAGTTGAAAGAATCCGGGTAACCGGCTTCTTTCGGATCTTTTACTTTCAGCAGCTTGCCGGAGTTATTAAAGCTCCAGCCATGGAAAGGACAGGTCAATACCGACTTGTTGCCCTTTTTGGTACGGCACAACACCGCGCCCCGGTGGGAGCAGGCATTGATAAAACAGTTCAGCTCACCTTCCTTGTTACGGGCAATAAATACCGGCTGGCGGCCCATATAAGTGGTGAAAAAATCGTTATTTTCAGCAATCTGGCTCTCGTGGGCCAGATAGATCCAGTTGCCTTCGAAGATATGCTTCATCTCCAGCTCAAACAGCTCCGGATCGGTAAACATGTCACGGCGACAGCGGAACAGACCTTGCTCCTTGTCTTCTTCCATCATGCCCTGGATTTTTGTTATCAGTTGCTCGTTCATCAATGGACCCTCCGTATTTATGATCAGGTTAAAAGCCTGACGAAAAACGAACTATCCAGAGCCGGATAAGGTTTATCCGTTTTGTGCACAGAGATGATTTAAGCCAATGGCTGGTGGCTGGCGCAGGGAAATGGAGCAGTTAAAGACAGAGGGAAGCTGGCAAGTGATGAATGAGGGAGTGAAGGAATAAAAAGGGCGGAAAGGGGCTCTGGCAGGCTATTGATTTTATCCCTGATGCCTACTGGCTTCGGTAAACCACCATCAAACTGGATGAACGGGTTCCAGACGATCATCCTTTACGATCCATCAAAACCCTGTTCGATCAGGCACTCACCCACATCGACTGGAAACTCAGCCTGATCTATTCCGGGCGTGGGCGGGAATCCATTCCTCCGGAGCCTTTATTGAGAACCTTGCTGCTGAAAATCCTCTTCAGTATTCGCAGCGAACGGCAGCTGGTCGAGCAGATTCATCACTCCTTGATCTGATATGTATGTATATCCAGTATAATTGAAAGATTGCCCAAATTAATGCGCGCTTTTTCAGAAGCCTTGCGCGCTTTCCCGGACGTTGTTATCGTCAAGGCATTGATACACGGAAAGTTGTTGCGCAGGTTGACAGATTAATGCACAAGGCACACAGGAGTTAATGCGCATGCTCGCTTTCATAGAATGGACTGATCTGGAAATGGATTTTACTTCTTATTATTCAAGTAGTTATGGTGATTTCCCAGGAACCGCGCATGTGCACTAATAAACTGTTATGTGATTCTGGAAGATTAGAGGTAAATTTATGGAAGATAACAATCAAATAAAGTTTGCATTATATCTTGAAGATTGGGACTTTGAGAGTGGTGATAAAAAAGTCTTGAAAAAAAAAGGTCTTGGAGTAACTACTACAGAATACATAAAGAATATGAAAGGGCATATTTTTTGTCCTGAATGTAGTGCAGGTTTATTTCGATCTCCAGAGGAGAAAGATTATGATACCAATGGCAGAAAAGCGTTTTATGCCCATAGTCGAAAACACCAGCCTACATGTAGTTTGAGAGTAAAAAAAGCACCGGGAAAGCGTTACGACTCTGAAGAAATAGCCAAGAAAGCTATAGAGGATGAGGAACTGGTAGTGGTAAAATATTTTATGAAAGAAAAACCAAAACCACCTAAAATTGATAATCCGCAGCAATATCAAGGTGAGCCAGTTGAAGACACTGATGGTGACTTAGCAAAAGTTCCTATTAGTAGACATAATGGGGAAACTTTTAGCTTACCCTCACGAATCACCACTGTAAGAGGACTTTGTCGGAATTTTAATAAAAACCTATATAAATATTTTCATCTTCCTGGCAGAAAAAACGCAATTCAACTTAATAATCTTTTGATTGATATTAGAAATGTTAGAGAAACAGATGAAGTTCCAAAGTTCTATTTTGCAAAAGTGAGTCGGTCGTGGAATTGCGGGCCAACCCCACAAAACATTAGGCAAACAATGTTTGAATTCCCTAGAGGTGAGTATGTGGATTTTTGCCTTAAGGCTACAGATGAAATTTCGAGAGACCATGGTGTTGACGATGATGCCAAAGGTAAAATTGTAATTATGTTTGGTACAGTTACAAAAAGTGGTATTGGATTGTCGATAGAAGGTGTGGGCTGGGGAGAGTTTGCGGTTCTACCAGATAAGTACGCTGACCTGCTGTATTAAAATCACATAACAAAGTCGTCAAGAAAGGACGTAAAAAGCTTGGCTTGCGCTCCTTCGTTGCTAATTATAGCCAAGCATTTTCCGCCTCTTACGGCGGCGTTATGAAGCACAAGGTAGTCTCTGCCAAAGGAGTCGGCAAATATATGAAAGCTAGATATCTTAAAACAACAGACCAAAGTATTAAAAGTCAATTATCGGGCGTAAAGCCAGAGCAAGCATTAGCTGAATATATCTGGAATGGCTTCGATGCAAACGCTACGAAAATTGAAATCAATACTGAAATGAATGAGTTGAAAAGCCTCATTTCAATGACCATACAAGATAATGGTGATGGAATTGATTATGATGATCTTGAAAATACACTAGATTTATTTCTTGATTCGAAAAAGAAGAATATCTCAAAGCCTACCACTAGAGGAAAAAAAGGCCGTGGCCGTTTTACCTTTATCAAGTTTTGTGAACAAGCTTATTGGGAAACATCATCAGGTCATAATGGTTTTTGTTTTACAATTGACTCAGGTTATTTAAATAAATATGAGCCAGAGAAAATAGTCAAAACCAAAACAAATAAAAAAGGAACAAAGGTTGTTTTTTCGCACATTAAAGATGTCGACTTTAATCTATTTAATGATTATATGGTTCCTTTCTTAAGAAATGAATTTACTTGGTTGCTTGTATCAAATCCTGAATTGAAAATTATAGTAAACGGAGTTCAATTAAATACTTCAGACTACGAGGCGATTCCTCACCAAGAAGAGTTCGAGGAAGGTGTTTTTAATCTAAAAAGTGTTATTTGGGAAGAGAAACCAAACCAAGAAAAATCGTTGGTATATTTCATTGACTCTTCTAATGAGATTGTGCATAAAGAGCTATCAGAACTAAATTTGAAAGGTTTTTATTGCTCGTCTTATGTTTCTTCTGATTGGTTTGACGGCTTTAATAGTAAAGCCGATCTTTTATCGGGAAATAAAAATACCGAATCAGAAGTGTTTGTTACTATTTTAGCTCTAGCAAAAAACAGGTTAAGACAAGAGTATATAAACTTTAGAAATTCTGCTGCTGACAACTTAATACAGCAATATATCAAAGAAGGTGTTTTCCCTGAAATGAGCGGAGATAACCGCGTTCTTAACGAGTTTCATCGTGAACAACTAATATCAACTATTAAAATAATTTATGAAGCAGAACCTGCTGTGTTTTCTAAGCAATTGAACAAATCTCAAAAGCGTATTTTGATAAAGCTTTTAGATAGAATTGTTCAATCTAATAGGCTTTCAGAATTATTTGATGTGTTAGATGGAATCGTTTCTTTATCAGAGGATGACATGGGGCGTATCTCAGGCCTTCTGCAACGAACATCTTTGGAAAATATAACTAAAACAGCTGAACATGTTAGAGATCGTCTGGATATAATTCAAAGCTTTAAATCATTAATATACGATCATAAAAAGTTCGCACTTGAAGTGCCGCATATTCAAAAATGTATTGAATCAAACCTATGGCTTTTTGGTGAAAAATATCACTTACTAACATCTGAAGAAGATAAGTTTGATCAAGCCCTAAGGTCTTTATTGGACTTTAATTCAGAAGATAGATACTACGATAGAAAGCCTTTGACTCATCCAGATAAAAATAAAGAAATGGATCTGTTTATCGCACAAAAAGGCTTTAAAGTTGCTGATGATGATAAAAAGTATTTTCATCACGTTGTTATTGAGCTTAAGAGGCCGAGCATAAAGCTTGGAGATAAAGAGTTAGCACAAATTAAAGCTTATAAAAATGTAATAGCTAATGAGCCTCAATTTCAAGATGAAAACTCGATATGGGACTTTGTGCTCATAGGGAATGAAATCTCTGAAAGTAAAATAACAGCAGTAGATTTACACTCAGATTTGGAAACTAATAGAATTCACGGTGAACCTGGCTTGGTTCAAAAGACTGGGAACTTCAGAATCATAGTTAAAACTTGGAAGCAAATCCTTAATGAATTTGAGTTAAGGTACAACGAGATATCAAATAAATTAAGCTTAAAAGAGCTAGAGATTGTAGCTTCTAGCCCAAGTGAACTGACAAAAAGTATTGAAAGCGCCAGTGAAAGTGCTTCATAACAAGCTGTTAAACAAGGACAAAAAACAGTTGGTTTTTCTCCTTCGTCGCTAATTTTAACCAACTATTTTTTGCCTGTTAACAGGGCGTTAGCAGTCTCTTAAATTTTGCGTCAATTTCGTACATAAGGATATTGAATGAAACTTGTATCTCTAAAAATTAATAACTTTCGTGCCATTAACGGCGAAGAGAATGTAATTGAATTTAAAGATAATAATATTGTTTTTCTTTTTGGGAAAAATAATATTGGGAAATCTAGCGTGTTACATGCTTATAGGTATTTTACATCACCCTCTCAAAAATCCTTGATAACAGATTTTTATGAACAAGATACAACCAAGGAAATCGTGATAGAAGCTACTTTTCTCAAAGAAGATAGTGATATTGATAATTTCAATGAAAAGGGTTTGGATAAATGGGTGGACGCTAATGGCTTAGTCAAGTTTAGGAAAGTTTGGAGCGAAGTTGATAAGGCTGCGAATAAAATGACTTATAGTATTGATGAAAGTGATTTTGTTGCCGGTGGGTTTGGAGGATTAGAACCTATTCTTACAAACGCTACACCGAATATCATTTTTATTGAAGCTATGCCAAGTGTCAAATCATTAACGGACTGGTTAGAAAAAGAAATAAAGAATAAGTTACTTAGAAAATTAAAAGATAATCATCAGGCGGAATATAGTAGTGCTCTTACGGCTATCAAGTCATTGCAAGAAAAGGTTGAGAATGAAGGTTATCTTGGAGAAATAAGCCAGAAAGCTAATCGTTACTTTAGTGAAACATTCCCCGAACTTCAGTTAAGTATACAGTCAACACCTTATAAGGAAGCTGATTTAAGCAAGGCTTTTGAAAAAGATTTTAGTGTCACGATCGGCGATAAAAAAGATGAAAAAATCAAATTGGCAGAAGCTGTTGAAGCCGCTGAAGAGCTATTAGGTGATGAGAGCTCCTCTAAAATAGATCGTAAATTTGATTTGCATGGACATGGGTTAATTAGACAGGCAATAATTAATATACTGTCTTTGTTTAAAGATACTAAAGATGGTGAAAAACACATTATTTTGTTTGAAGAGCCTGAGTTGTACTTACATCCAAGTAATAAAAGGAAGTTCAGAAATACTCTATACCAAATAGCAGAACAAGATGATTATCAAATAATTTGCGTGTCTCATGATCCTCAATTAATTGATATGAGCAGGGAACATACCTCTTTAGCTCGGTTTGTGAAGAAAGAAAATGGCGAAACAATTATTTATCAAGCAGGCGATAATGTTTTTTCAAAGAATGAGGAAACGAAAGACCGAGTTCTAATGCTTAATCGGTTTAACCCTCACATCTGTGAAACATTTTTTTCTGATGAAGTGATTTTGGTTGAAGGTGATACAGAAGCAATAGTTTTACGAGGCTTAATATATGAGCATTATCCAAATAGTGATTTATTTGTACTAAACACTGGAACCAAAAATAACATTCCATTTTTTATTGAAGTATTAAGCCATTTTAAAATCAATCAGCATGTAATACATGACTCTGATGAAAGGTATCTTTACACCGAAGGACAAAGGAGGTTAAAAAATGATGGAGATCCTAAAGCTAATAGTGCTTGGACATTAAATGCCAAGATTTGGGATGCTATGGAAGTAGCAAAATCAAAAGGGGCATCTGTTAAACGCTATGTATCTGTCAGGAATTTTGAAAATAGCCATGATTATTCTCACGATTCCCAAAAGGGAAAACCTTTATCAGCATATGAGTTTTCTAAAACTCTAGATATTGATGATGAGGAAAAAAGCATTGTGAATTTCTTAAAACAGGTTGTTGGTGATAAGCCTTATGACAATGAATATACGCAAGAGCACCTCGAAGAGATTGTTCAGGAACCGTTTTAAAGAGTGCTAACAAGCTAATTCAAAGGACAAAAAACAGTTGGCTTTTGCTCCTTCGTTGCTAATTTTAGTCAACATTTTTTTGCTTTTTAACGAGGCGTTATATTCCCGAGTATAAAACTACTAACAAATAAAGGAATAGATGAGATTGAGGGTGCTCTAGCAGGCTGTTGATTTTATCTCTGATGCCTGCTGGCTTTGGTAAAATACTCTTTTTTAATGAATTGTCGGACTCCCCATGCGTGGCGCTGACATTACTTATGTAGTGGTTCAATGATTCCGCTCATGTGTTCTTCCCTTTTTGAAATTGGAAACACCTTCCGGGTTCTATGCAAGAAGGAAGGAATCCCGTGAGCAGCAACCCGGGTCAGCAAGGGCATTGGGATTCAACGCTGACCGGGTTGTGATTGCATCGTCCCTGGACGGTTCTGCCGTCTATGCTGCCGGTAACCCGGCTTGCATTTTTCCTGCGGCAACGGCGTACAGCATGTCCAGCGCCAGGGTTGCTCCTGCCAGCGAGGTGATTTCTGCATGGTCGTAAGCAGGTGCTACTTCCACCACATCCATGCCACGTATATCCATTCCAGCCAGGCCCCGGATGATTTTTAGTGCCCCATCCATTGTCAGACCCGCGGATACTGGTGTGCCGGTACCTGGGGCAAATGCCGGGTCGAGGGCATCGATATCAAAACTGATATAAACCGGCCGTCCTGCCACTCGCTGACGAATACGCGTCAGTGTCGCGGCCGGGCCAAGGTCATTCAGTTCTGCGGCGTCAATAACTTCGAACGGGTGTCCGTCTGATTCATACGCGGTACGAATTCCCAGCTGGATCGAGTGTTCTGTATCCACCAGTCCCTCCACTACGGCATGGTGAAACAGGGTGCCGTGATCGTATTGGCTGCCGCCGTCATAGGTGTCGGTATGAGCATCAAAATGAATCAGTGCCAGCGGCCCGTGTTGCTTTGCCTGGGCCCGCAGGATCGGCAGGGTGACAAAGTGATCGCCACCCAAAAACAGTGTCTTTTTCCCGGCCTGTACCAAAGCAGCGGCGAAGGCTTCGAGGTTGTCGACCAGAGTCTGTGGTTCGCCATGGCGGAACGCAAGGTTCCCGGCATCCTCCAGTTTTAACACGTCATCCAGCGCAAAAGTCCATGGCCAGCGCTTGCCTTCCCAAATCAGATTGGCCGATGCCTGACGCACTCCCTGAGGCCCGAAACGGGCACCGGGACGACCAGACGTAGCCATATCAAACGGCACTCCCGCGACAATGACATCGGCGAGGGAGGTGCGGATATCTGTCATCAACGGGCACTGCATAAAGGTCATACCTAACGCCCCGTAGAGCGGCAGGTCGGCATTGGCAGAGGAGGTAGCCAGCGGATTATGGGAAGCAGACGTCGGGTACATGAATATTCCAGTCACTCATTGGGTTGTCAGAAGCTGAGATCAGGGTGTTACCTGTGTCTCGATACGGTATGAAGCGCAGAATAAGCGTCGCCAAATTATTAGAGAAATGAATAATATTCCTGACATAATGCACACTGTGCATAATTGGCTGAGACTTTGAATATGTCGGATACCACGTCACCACTAAGACATTTTGACCTTAACCTGTTGCAGGTATTTGATGCCCTGATCAGCGAATGCCATGTCTCGCGGGCATCGGAACGGCTGTTTTTGAGTCAGTCGGCCACCAGTCATGCCCTCAATCGGCTGCGTCAGCAACTTAACGATCCCTTGCTGGTACGTTGTGGCAGTGGCTTGCAGGCCACGCCTCGGGCGCTGGCGATGCTGCCCGAAGTCAAAGCCATTCTGAAGCAACTGGAGCTGACGCTGGCACCGCCGAAACAATTTGAACCGGCCCATAGCCAGCGGGTATTTACCATTGCAGCCACGGACTACTTTGAGGCGGTGGTATTGCCAGACATGATGCCGACGCTGCAACAGCAAGCCCCCGGGGTTATCTTTGACCTGGAAATGATTGGCCCGCACGCCTCGCTGGAGCGGCTGGAAAATGGCTCGGTGGATCTGGTCATTGGTCTGGATGAAAATCTCAGCATTCCCCCGCACCTGTTACGGCAGCCCTGGCTGACCGAACAACTGGTCTGCCTGGCGGGCACACGCTTCGATGATATTCCCGACCAGCTCACCCTTGATCAGTACCTGGATTTTCCTCATGTGGTGATGCTGGACCAGACCGATACCAGCACCAATGGCATCGACCGCTGGCTGGCTGGCCAGCAACGTCAGCGCCAGCGCCTGGCTCAAATGATCAATTATCTTGCCGCCGCCCGTCTGGTTGCCGAACGCCGGGCCTTATTAACCCTGCCGCGTCGTATGGCCGAACTGTTTAGTGACTGGCTGCCGGTACGTACGGTGGATGGGCCAGCGGATATGCCGCATTGGGACATGACCCTGATCCAACATCCGCTGCACGTACAGGACCCGGCCTTGCAGTGGTTGATCGAGCAAGTGGTTGGTGCGCGGATATAAGCCCAGACATCAGCCCGGTTAGAACCATGGATATCCGCAGCGGGTAGTGAGAGGGTAGTGAGCGGGTAGTGAGAGGAGCCGGGTGGCGGTATTGGTCAGAGTGCTAACGGCGAATCTGAAACAGTATTCTTCAGTCCGTGCTTACAGTTTCCTGCCATGGGTTCTGATAGTATGTCTCGCCGTTTATATAGCCTCGACTTCTGCACAGGCCCCGCCATGATGAAATCGCCAGACCAGACGCCGGAATTTGCCACTGCGGCGGCGTTACTTAAATATTTTGGCCGCAAAGCCCGCGTTTATAACGCTTTTTCAACCCTGCTGGGGTTGTTACAGGTGGCGATGACCATTGCCTTGGCCTGGCAGGTGGCGACCTTGCTGGATCGGGCGGTGTACCAGCCTTCATCGGTATTGCCATCATTACAGGACTGGCTGCAGTTGGCGGCGATTCTGTTATTGCGGGCGCTGGCGGTCTGGGGTCAAGGATTGCTGGGTAATCGCGCCAGTCTGCGGATTCGGGCGGCGCTGCGACAATTTGCCTTACAGCGTTGTTTTGGCCTCAATATTCGTTTGTTTCCTCACTTTAACGCTGCGGAAGTCAGCAATTTGCTGACCACTGAAATCGACAAACAACGGGGTTATTTTGCCGATTTTATACCGCAGCAGCGGCTCGCCGGTCTGATGCCGCTGGTGATTCTGCTGGCGTCGGCGTTTGTCAGCTGGCTGGTGCCTGTGATTCTGTTACTGACCGCTCCTCTGGTGCCCTTGTTTATGGTGCTGGTGGGTTCCAAAGCTGCCGATGTCAGCCGCGCCAATTTGCAGCAGCTCAACCGCCTCGGGGACTTGTTGGCCGACCGCCTGAAGAATCTGCAGGCATTACAACTGGCAGGTGCGGTAGAGCAGGAAGGCGATCGGCTGTTTGAACAGTCGGAAGATTATCGCAAATCGACCATGCAGGTGCTGAAGCTGGCATTTTTGTCGGGCACGGTACTGGAGTTTTTCAGTGCCATCAGTGTGGCGATTGTGGCGCTGTATCTGGGGCTGTTCTTTCTCGATAAATACGATGTTGGCAGTTACGCGGCCGGGTATGGTCTGTTTGACGGTATCTTTTTATTGATGCTGGCACCGGAGTTCTACCAGCCATTACGGCGTATGGGAGCCTTGTATCACGACCGTTCGGATGCGGTCAGTGTTGCCGAACACCTGCTGCAACTGGATAGCTGGCATCGCCAACTGGCGGTAGACAGCCAACCCCATGAGGTGGCGGCACTGACGTCGTTGCAGCTGCGTGGTGTGCAAAGTGGTGAGCTCGACAAACCGGTGCATGGGCCGGTTGATCTGGAGCTGCACCCAGGCCAGAAAGTCTTGTTAAACGGCCCTTCCGGGTCGGGTAAAACCACCTTGCTGGATACGCTGGCGGGCTTGCGGCCAGTGCTGGCCGGGGCGTTGTGTATCAATGGCCAACCGGCCTCTGTGTATCGTCAGGCGGATTGGTTTCAGCAGATTGGTTATCTGTCGCAAAAGCCGGAACTGCTCTTTGCCACCATTCGCGAGAACCTGACCCTGGGGCGCACGTTCAGTGATGAGGCGCTGTGGGCAGCCTTGAGCAATGCGCGTGTCGGTGTGCTGGTAGCGGCCTTGCCGGGTCAGCTGGATTACCTTATCAGCGACAGCGGCGGTTATCTGTCGGGTGGCCAGGCCCAGCGGATTGCCTTGGCGCGGGTGTTTCTGCATCGGCCTGCCTTGTTGTTGCTGGATGAACCAACAGCCAATCTCGATCAGGATACCGCGGCTGAATTTATGCAGCAGCTGGCGGTTTTTGCGGCGGATGGCGGCATGCTGGTAATGGCCAGTCATCGCCCGGGGGAGCGTGAGTTGTTTGATCTGGAGATCTCGCTGACCAAAGCGGCAGCAGCGGAGGCCTTGTTATGAAGTCCTTGTCACAACATTATTTTCGCCAGCTGGCGGCTGAGCAAAAGCTGGCTCTGCTGGGGATTTTTCTGGCGGTGCTGACGGCATTTTCCGGGGTTGCCTTGCTGGCCGTCTCGGGTTGGTTTATCAGTGCTGCGGCCATGGCAGGGCTGAATGCTGTGGCGGCGCATCAGTTTAATTATTTTACCCCGGCGGCCATGGTTCGCGGCCTGTCGATCTCACGAACCCTGGGGCGTTATGGTGAACGGCTGGCCAGTCATGAAGCGACCTTCCGGATTATATCCCGCTTGCGAGGGGATCTGTTCCGGCTGATTGGTCGGCGGCAGTGGCAGGAAATCCAGCTGGACCGGCATGAATCAACCAGCCGCTTGCTACAAGACGTGCAGCATATCGAGTCCATCTATCTGTCGGCGGTATTACCGGCGGTGGTGAATGTGGCGACGGTATTGGGCTATCTGTTGACCCTGGCGCTGGTATTGCCTGCCGTGGTGCCCTGGGCCATCCCTCTGCTGGTGCTGGTGGTGCTGGTGATGCCGTTACTGTACAGCCGGGCAGTGTTGCAGGCGCAGGATGGCAGCCATCAGCTGCGGTCAGAACAATGGCGACGCTCCAGTGCCTTGCTCAGTAATATGCGCACGCTGACGCTGCATGGCCGTTTACAGGCGGCCGGGGAGCAACTGGTCGAACAGGCCGGTGACGCCGATCGTCAGGAAGTACGGGCGGTGTCTCGCCAGCATACACTGCTGCTACTGGCTGAGGCTGGACTGGTGGCGCTGGTGGTGGTGATTTTCTGGCAAGGATTTGTTGCCTATCAAGCGGGTGAGCTGGCCGGAGCCAACCTGTTTATGTTGCTGCTGCTGACGCTGGGGAGTGGCGAAGTGTTGTTGACGGCTGGCCCGGTGGTGGCAGCCTGGCAGCTGGGTATGAAAGCATTACAACGGCTTGATCAACTGGCCGCGAGTGATCATGTTGCTGTCGATGGCCGTGAGTTCGTCGGCGACCGGGAGGATCTGGCCGTGGTGCTGGAGCAGTTGCACTATCGCTACCCTGGCCAGCCAGCGGCGGTGTTTGATGGTTTCAACCATCGTTTTGAAACGCAGGTGGGGCGCACCCGCTGGCATTGGATTTATGGCCCCAGTGGCTGTGGCAAAAGCACGCTGATTGCCTTGCTGGCTGGTCAGTTGCAGGCTTCGGCCGGTGCCATTCAGCTGTCGCTGGACAGCCCTGAAGGGATAGGCTTGATGCCACAGCGTATCGATATCTTGCGTGCCAGTCTGCGTGACAACGTGTGTCTGAACCACCCGCACAGCGATGACGATATTCTGGCGGCATTGGCTCTGGTGCAGTTGGACGAGTGGGCCATGCAGCTGCCGCAGGGGCTGGATACCTGGCTTGGCGACGGTGAGTGGCAAGCATCGGGCGGTGAATGCAAACGGCTGGGGCTGGCACGACTGGTGTTGCAGCAGCCGCGGATTATTCTGCTGGATGAGCCGGGAGCCGGAATGGACGTTGATCTGGCCCAGCAGGTCTTTGCCAACCTGGCCGATCACTGGCAACACCAGCTGGTGATTGCCAACAGCCATGATCGGGATCTGATTTTGCCGGGCCAGCAAGTACTGGAGCTGGGCTAGCAGGCTCCCCGCCTGCTGTTTTCCTGCCGCTCTGCAGTGACTGGATACAAATTGAAGTGATATGGATAGTGGCCGGGCATCTCGCCCGGCTAGCCTGTTCTCTGGTTGCTTTTTACCGGTAACCATTCGACTGACCATCCATCACCATGATGTATACGGGTACTGCTATGACGACTCTTCAATCACAAGCCATTGTGCCAGCAGGCATGGAATTTATTCGCGATGACATCGGTTATGCACCGGGTGTTCTGGTCGGCAATACACTGTATATCTCCGGCCAGATTGGCCGGGATTCCCAACGCCAGCTGGTGGTAGATAAAGAAGCCCAGTTTGTTATGGTGTTCGAGAATATGAAGCGGGTGTTAGAATCGGCGGGTGGTTCGTTTGGCGACCTGGTCGAAATGACCAGCTTTCACACCGATATGCGTGACCTGCCGTTATTTATGCAAGTACGTGACCGCTATCTGGACGGTATCCTGGTTGCCTGGACGGCAATTGGTGCGGCCTCTTTATGTGGTGCGCCCGGGTATTTTCTGGAAGTGAAGGGTGTCGCCCAATTTGAATGATTTATCAGGAACAGGCTCGATGATCAAAGATGTCTCTGCGTCCGCGTTGATTGCGGGATTTATGGTGGTGCTGGTGTCGTTCTCCGGGCCACTGGCGATTGTATTTCAGGCGGCTGAACAGGCCGGTGTTTCTCATGCGATGATGACTTCCTGGGTGTGGGCCTTGTCGTTTGGCGCTGGCATCACCGGGATCTGTCTGAGCGCCTGGCTGCGGGTACCTGTGATCACGGCCTGGTCGTCACCGGGGGCGGTATTGCTGGTGACGCTGTTCCCTGAATTGTCGTTAAACGAAGCAATTGGTGCCTATATCACGGCGGCGGTGATCCTGCTGCTGATTGGCATCAGTGGTTTGTTTGACCGGGTGGTGCATCTGATTCCGCGCGGAGTGGCGAGCGCCATGATGGCCGGTATTCTGTTTGATTTTGGTTTGGGGGCATTCCGTACGCTGGAGTCGACACCGGTTGTGGCGGTGGTGATGGTGCTGGCGTTTGTGATGTTCAAGTTTTTTAGCCGCAGCTATTTTCTGGTGCTGCTGGTCGTACTTGGCTTTGGTTTGTCGTTTACCGTGCTGGATGCCGATCTCAGCTCGCTGCGCTGGGAAATGGCGACCCCGACCCTGATTATGCCGGAGTGGACGATCAGCTCGACTCTGAGCCTGGCGTTACCGCTGATGATCGTTAGCCTGACCGGGCAGTTCTTGCCGGGGTTTACCATTCTCAAATCGGCCGGTTATACGGTCTCGACCCGACCGGTCATTACCGTCTTGTCGCTGACCTCGATTCCTATTGCCCTGTTTGGCGGCATTACGACCGTTGTGGCGGCCATTACCGCTTCCATGTGTACCAGTGCGGATGCTCACCCGGAATCGGACAAGCGTTATATTGCTGGTATTGCCAGCGGCTTTTTTTATCTGTTGGCGGGTTTGTTTGCTGGCAGTGTGGTGCTGTTTTTTACCAGCTTTCCAACGGAGATGATTGCCATTATTGCCGGACTGGCCTTGCTGGGAGCCATCAGTGGCAGCCTCGCGGGGATGCTGGATGACAAGGAGCACCTGGAAGCCTCGATGGTGGCCTTTATGACCACCGCATCCGGTATCAGTATTTATGGTATCGGCTCGGCATTCTGGGGCGTGGTACTGGGAACCGCGGTGTTTGTGATGACCAACCAGCTGCGACGGGTGGCGCGCTGAAACACGACGGCGTCGATAAACTCACCGGTATCAGCCCCGGTGAGTCGTGCTGGTTTACTGCAACTTCAACAGGCCCTCAAACAAGGCTGTCAGGCGGGTGTAGTCATCCAGTGGCAGCACATCGGCAACGTACTGATCTGGCCGCACGATCACAAGGCAGCCCTGTGCTTTATGAATGCCGCGCAGGTCGTAGATATTCTGGCCACCACCAGACGACTCCGGGCGGTGATCGGCACAGAAAACTTTCTCGTAGTCACGCAGGCCGTACTTGCCTTTTTGTGGTGCCAGCACCGGGTGTATGCTGCCGGTTTCCAGAGTCTGATGTGGCTGGTTAAACACCGCACGGACATCAATGACCGTATCCCTATCAGCTCCTGCCGGGGTGTGACGCAATAACGGTGAACGGGGATCGTTGGCGAGAAAGTCACACAAGGCGTTGACGCCACACTGATCCGACATGGCGTCTGCACTGCCGCCAAAGGCATAAATCCGATAAGCGCCATTGGCGGTATGACAGTGGCCCAGCTGCACCGGTTTGGCGTCGCCCTGACGGATAACCGGCGCAGAGTGAAAACGTTTCCCTACCGTGAGGCCACTGGCGAGGTACTGATAGCGGTCGTCAGACACCAGGACGGATGGCTTGTACTGAATGGAAACCCCGGCCGTGTATTGGCCAAAGAGCTGGAAGTAGCGCTGGAATCCAGCGGGATCGATCCCCTCCGGGTACTCGGCCGACTTCGGTCTGGCACTGAACATGCGTGAGAACTCGCGGTCGAAATCGATCAGCGCCTGACCGTACTCACGTCGTTCGGCAGAATAGGTTTTTAGCAGATCCTCTTCGGCCAGCCCGGTCAGTACGTGAGCCAGTTTCCAGCCCAGGTTCCAGGTATCCATAACCGATGTATTCAGCCCCTGACCGGCTTTCGGGCTGTGGGTGTGGCAGGCATCACCGGCCAGAAAAACCCGTGCCGGCCGCTCGGGAGTTGAATCATCAAAGGCGGTGGTGATGCGCTGACCAATCTCATACACACTCCACCAGGCCACTTCTTTCACATCAATGGTGTACGGTTGCATGATGCGATTGGCACCGGCAATCAGTACGTCGGCAGTCATCTCGTTACGGGCGACACGCTCATTCTCCTTGAGTTTGTCCAGCTCGATGTACAGGCGGGCCATGTAACCACCCTCACGCGGGATGATCAGCATATTGCCTTCGTTGTTGGAGTGGATCAGCGATTTCAGGCGAATATCCGGGAAATCGGTATTCAACAGCACATCCATCACGCCCCAGGCCTGGTTGAGAGCATCACCGACCAGCTCCTGACCAATCGCACTGCGCACGCTGGAACGGGCACCATCACAACCGACGACATACCTGGCTTTAACGGTCTCGATTTCCTGGCTGTACTGGGAGTAGTTAACACCGCGCTCCAGCTTGACCGTAACCGGATACTCGCCGCCTTCCGGGTCGACCTCCAGTCCCAGCAATTTACGCTGGTAGTGCGGCTCCACCTTGCCCGGGCCTTGGCGCATCACCTCCAGAAACATATCGTGAATACGGGCCTGGTTAATGATCAGGTGCGGCATCTCGGACAGATCGTCAGCCACATCCTGCACCTTGCCACTGCGGATAATCTGCTCGGGGTGATTGGCATCCGGCTTCCAGAATGCCGCTTCGCTGATCTGGCAGGCTTCCTGAATAACCTGATCAGCAAAGCCGTAGGCCTGGAACATTTCCAGAGTACGACAGGCAATGCCATCGGCCTGACCGACCAGCAGACGGTCGTCTTTCTGGTCAACGATGGCGACCGAAATATCGCCAAACTGCGACAGCTGCGCCGCCAGATTCAGACCCGCAGGGCCACAACCGACAATCAGCACATCGACATATTCCGGCAATGGGCGCTTGAGCGGCGGCGCGACGACAGCATCCATGGGATCAGCAAAACGAGGATCGCCGGGGTTAAAGCCGTTAAGGTGAAATTGCATAAGGTACTCCTACAGCAGGGCTGAGCCGTTGCCCAGCCAGGTCGTGGATGGTGTGATGAGGTGTGATGAATTATTTTTATAAATCAGCCATCACACTGTACCTGTGGCCAGTTATCAGGAAAAATTGGTTTTTATATTCAGATGCAAAGAAAATACATATATGAATCCTAACCTGCTGAAACAACTGGCAATGGTTGTGAAACAAGGGTCGATCAGTGCAGCTGCTGAACAATTGTTTATTACCCAGCCAACCCTGAGCCGTGCGCTGCAGCAATTGGAAATGCGCGTCGGCGCACCGGTGCTGACGCGCACCCGCTACGGCATGGTGCCGACTGACATCGGTGCCCGGCTGGCACACCTTGGTGAACGGATACTGGCCGACACAGAACAGGGCGATGAAATCATTCGCCAGTGGCACAGCGGTTACGACAACCAGTTCACCATCGGCATTGATCCTCTGTGGGAATACGCCACCGTCGCCGAGATGACCAGCGGCTTTTTAAGCCAGAGCCGTTATGTATTCCATTGCCGGGTGGGGTCTGCTGCTACCCAGATTGAATGGCTGCAAAACGGTGAGCTGGACTTTCTGCTGGCCCCGGCACACTTGTCGGTGGCACACGCTTGCGATCGCCAGGAGGCGCTGCAACGGCAAGTGGTGTTCCGCGACCGCTCCGGCGTCTTTGTCGGCAAGCAGTCGCCCTTGCTGGGTTCACAGCAACCGGTTTCTCTCGATATGGTGGCGCAGCAGCGCTGGCTGATTGCGGGTGCCAGTGCTGGATTCCTGTCCGGGGTCGAAGACCCGGCAGCACAACAAGCCGCTCGTATTGCCTTTACCGGTGGGATTCGCTCGGTGATACACCTGCTCAACACCACCGATATGCTGGTGCGGCTACCCGCCCGGCTGGCACTGATGACCGGAGAAATCGACCCGCAGCAACTGATTCAGATAGAAGATCAAACCAGCGCCCGACGGGATATCGCCCTCTGGTCTCGACAGCAAGACAGTGAACGGCCCGACAGCCAGAAAGTACGCAGCTTTATTCGGGATTGGGTGGTGGGGCTGGATCAAACCGTGGGAGAGTTCGGGCTGGCGTTGTGATGGTGTTGTGAGGTGTTGTGAGGTGTTGTGAGGTGTTCCAGTTTCAGCGGTGGATTGGTGGAAGAAATAGAGCAGTTGGAGGCAGGGGTTAGTTCACGCGCCGGTGCTGCGTCAGTGCTGCGTTGATGCCGGATGGCACAGTAATACGAGGCCGGTATTGGGCGGACTGCCTCCTGATTGGCTGGTTTGGTACGGCTACCGAATATCGGGAGTGTGAAATTTGCAAAGGGAAACAGCAAGCGCCAGGTTTATATCCCGGTGCGTTGTGCCAGTCGCTCGGCAACAAAATCGATAAAGCAGCGTACTTTGGCGGACATGTGTTTGCGGCTGGGATAGATCAGGTAGATATCAATCACCATCGGTTGGTAGTCGGTAAACAGTTCGATGAGTCGGCCACTGCTGATTTCGTTGGTAAATAGGAATGAGGGCATACAGACGATGCCGTGGCCAGCAAGGCAGAGGGAAATTTCCATTTCCGAGCTGTTGCTGCTGACCCGGCTATTCACTTCGACTTGGATATCTTTGCCGTATTGGTTGCGATAGTGCCAGAGGCGCGGTGTTTTCAAACCGCTGTAGGTGATGCAGTGATGTTCGGCGAGTTCTTCCGGCCGTTGCGGGGTTCCGTATTGTTGCAAATAGGACGGGGCGGCGAGTGTCACGGCCCGTGAGCGCATGACGCGACGGCTGATGAGGCTGGAGTCTTCCAGTTGCGGGGTGGCTCGTATCACAACGTCGAAGCCGTCTGCGACGATGTCGACCTTGAGGTTGTTGAAGTCGATTTCGAGGCCGACCTGTGGGTAATGCTGCAAAAAGTCGGAGAATATGCCGCGCATCTGGGCCATGCCAAAGCTGACCGGGCAGCTGACCTTGAGGGTGCCGGCCGGTTGTTGTTGCTGACCCATCAGGGCATTTTGAGCATTGCTGACGTCTGCGATGATTTGCTGGCATTGCTGGTAGTAGAGTCGGCCTTCGGCGGTCAAGTGCTGTGAGCGGGTGGTGCGGTTGAGCAGGCGGGTGCCGAGACGTTCTTCAAGCCGGGCGATTTCTTTGCTGATATAGGAGGTGGAGTGCCCGGTGTTGTCGGCGGCGCGGGTGAAGCTGCCAGCACTGACTACTTCGGCGAAGATGATGATGCCGTCCAGCAGATGGGCATTGTAGGTCATGCTGTCTCCTTTTCTCGCTCACGACGTGTTGGCTTTTGACGGCGTGAATAATGGCTTATTGATAGTCATATGGAAACAATAACTCCACAAAAGCTCTATTAATCAATCTGTGTGGCTAATGTAAGGTATACCTCATCAATCAACCTTCTCAATCAATCTTCACCTTAAAGGAGCCACCGCATGAAAATATTAGCGTTTGCCGCTACTAACAGCCGTCAGTCCATTAACAAGCAGCTGGTCACTCATGCGGCCAAGCAGCTGCAACAGACCACTGGTGCTGAGTTGGAAATCCTCGATCTGAATGACTTCGAGATGCCGATTTACAGTGTTGACCGTGAACAGGAGTCTGGCATTCCTGAACCGGCTCAGACGTTTTTCAAGAAAGTCGGTGAAGCCGATGCCGTGCTGATCTCGTTTGGTGAGTTTAATGGGTCATTCAGTGTGGCGTATAAAAACGTGTTTGATTGGGCTTCCCGCATCGACCAAAAGGTTTATCAGAACAAGCCGGTGTGTGTAATGGCAACGTCCCCAGGCCCCGGGGGTGCGCAGAGTGTATTGGCGGCAGCGGTGGGGTCTGCGCCGTATTTCGCCATGGACGTGAAAGCGCAATTGTCGGTACCGTCGTTCTACGATAACTTTGATGTTGAGAAAGGTGAGCTGAGCAATGCGGAATTGTCTGCGGCGCTAACCGAGGCGTTGGCAACGCTGGCTTGAGGCCCTGTATGGCCTGATTGCTGTAAATTTAAAAAACCGGCTCTGCCGGTTTTTTTGTGCCTGAAATAGGTTTGCGGATACGGACGGAGGCGGTTCCTACGGGCAAGGCCTATCCTCTCAGGCGACGATGCGCATATCCATCTCACTGAGGTGATTAAGGAACAGCGTGAAAATCTCGCTTTGTTGTGAGGTATTCAGGCGGCCGTGGATATTTTTGCGATGCACCTTGACGGTGCCGACACAGATATTAAGCAGGTCGGCGATGGATTGGGAGCTGTGGCCTTGCAGAATCAGCGCGGTAATCTCTTGTTCGCGGCGGGTCAGTACGCCCTGGCCGAAGGTGCGCAGGGCCTGGGTCAGGGTGCTGCGACTTTTGCCGTTGGGCAAGTATTCGTCGGCGTTGGAAAGCCAGAACTGGCGAATCAGCGCGCTGATCATGGCGCAGTGTTCCTGTAGCCGGTTCATTTCTGCGCGGGTGATGCTGCCGAGGCTGGATTTGCGACCAAGAGACAGGGTGAAGTAGCTGCTTTCTGCCAGCTCGATCACCAGGTTGATCTCGTCGACCAGATCAAATTCCTGATAGCAGTTGTGGAAGTATTCCGTCTGGGTGAAGGAGTCCGGTGCGATGCTGCTGAGGCGGCTCAGGCCGGTAATCTGGCTGCTGCTGGCGTTGTTCTGCAAGGCACTGTAGAGCGGGTCGAGCAGGTAACTGTGATGCAGGTAGGTTTCCAGCGCCGGGCTGGGTTCGCTGGTCTCGGTGTATACCAGCGTTGGCTTGGCACCGGGAACAAACACCAGCATCAGGCAGGTGTCGAAATGCGCCAGCGTCGCCAGGTAATCGGCCAGTTCTTTCGGAAAACTGGTCAGGCGAATATGGTCGACCAGACTGGCCAAGGCTTTGGTTGCGATGATATCGGCCATCAGAGTGCTCCGGCTTGTTGGGCGCTGGTGAGGGTCAGGTCGAGGCAGGTACGGATTTTCTGGCACAGCTCGTTGATCTCGGTTTTGCTGATGATCAGCGGCGGTGACAACACCATACGGCTGCCGACGGCGCGCATGATCAGGCCATTGGCAAAACAGTGGTCGCGGCAGATCATGCCGATGTCGAGGCTGGACGGGAACAGGGTTTTTGTGGCTTTGTCCTGCACCAGTGCGATACCGGCTACCAGACCAACGCCATCAATCTGGCCCACTAACGGGTGGTCGGAGAGGCTTTCACGCAGGGCTTTCTGGAAGTAGGGGCCGGTGCTGTCGCGTACCTGCTCAACAATGCCTTCGGTTTTCATTATTTCGATGGTTTTCAGCGCCACGGCGGCGGCCACCGGATGACCGGAATAGGTAAAGCCGTGGTTAAAGTCGTTATCGTGCTCCATCAGGGCGTTGCTGATGCGATCCCCGACCGCCACGGCGGCGATGGGCAGATAGCCTGAGGACAAACCCTTGGCCATCGAAATAATGTCGGGCTGGATATTGAAGGTATCGCTGCCGAACCAGTTGCCGGTACGTCCAAAACCACAAATGACTTCATCCACTGCCAGCAGAATGTCGTACTGGCGGCAAATACGCTGGATTTCTGGCCAGTAGCTGGCGGGTGGCACGATCACGCCACCGGCACCCTGGATTGGTTCCGCTACAAACGCGGCAACGTTGTCGGGGCCAACGGCGAGGATTTTTTCTTCCAGCGCTCGTGCAGCCGTCAGACCAAATGCCTCTTCGCTTTGATCACCGCCTTCGCCATACCAGTAAGGCTGTCGGATGCGCTCGATGTTCGGTACCAGCGGGCCACCCTGTTGGTGCATGCCGCTCATGCCGCCGAGGCTGGTGCCGCCGATGGTGCTGCCGTGGTAAGCGTTGTCACGGCTGATCAGAATATTACGCCATGGTTTGCCCTTGATGGCCCAGTAGTGGCGGGTCAGCCGCATTAGGGTATCAATGGCTTCCGAGCCTGAACTGGCAAAAAAGATCCGGTTGAGGTCGCCGGGCGTCACACTGGCGATGGCTTCTGCCAGCTGGGCCACCGGGCCATGTGTGGTCTGGAAGAAGGTGTTGTAATACGGCAGCGTGCGCATTTGTTGTTCGGCGACCGTTGCCAGTTCTTCACGGCCATAGCCCAGGTTCACACACCACAGACCTGCCATTCCATCCAGAATCTTGTTGCCCTGATCATCCCAGATGTACACACCATCGGCGTGAGTGATCACCCGTGCGCCCTTGTTATTGAGGCGGGTGGCGTTGCTGAACGGATGCAGATGGAAGCGGGCATCGGTTTGCTGCAAGGATGAGTGGCTGGCGGAAGCAGTAGTGGAGTCGTGTTTCATGGCGCTGACCGTGTTTTAAAATGTGATCACAATTTTGTGATCACAAAATGATTTGGTCAAGGGCTGTACAAAAGCACTGGCCTGAAATGACCAATCGTCCAGATTGTCTGTCAGCGCGCCGGGTGATACCGGGCTGGCCATGATCTGTGAGGGAATTAACATTATTTGGCAAACAAGCCGCAACAAGTGTCCGTCGGCGGCCCCTAACCCAGCAGTTGTTGCAGCTGCTCCGGCGATGAAGCAAAGGCGCAGCCGTCACGAATATCGGCGCTGATGGCCATTTGCAGGGCCAGGGAGTCGCGCTCACGAATGGCGCTGATGGCTTCCTTGTGGCGATCGACCTGGTAATAATCGTCGAGGTTTTCGATGGCTACCTGCATAAAGGGCGCAAGTTGCAGCCACAGGCTTTCGATCAGCGACTGGGTCACCTGATGCGGGTTGGCGGTGTACAGCAGACGGTGAAACTCTTGGTTGTAACGGGTCACATCGTGGCCGTTGCCGTGCTCGGTGGCGATGTCGATGCGGTGATCGAGGTCTTCGAGTTGTGCCAAGCGCGCTTCGTCGATATAGGGCATGGCGCGGACGGCACTGTGGGTTTCAAGGCAGATGCGGGCTTCGACCAGTTCGGCAAATTTCATCGCCGTCATTTTGGGCACCATCACGCGCCGGTTTCCCTGAATCTCCAGTGCGCCTTCGGCAGACAATTGTCGCAGGGCCTCCCGGATTGGCATCGGCGAAACATCCAGCAATGTGGCCAGTTCCCGAATTGTCAGTGCCCGTCCTGGTGGTATTTTGCCCAGTAATACCGCTTGCCGCAGAGTGCTGTATACCCACTGGGTGATAGTTACAGCGCTGTGGCGCTCAGTTAGGGTGAGATCAATCGGGGTGTGTTTATCCATGCTGATAGCGCTCTTTCTGCTGGTTATACCGGTGTTTTTTACTTGCCTGTCATCGAATATGTGATCACAATTCAGACATTCAAGCACAACACGGGCGTGTCAGCCAGAGTGTTTATGACCCCTCTTTTTCTTGTGCTCCTTCATGACCAGGTGTTCCATGCAAAATGATTTTGATCTTTTTATCGTCGATCTGAACGGCAACCTGCGAGGCAAACGCCTGTTAGGCAGCTCGCTGGAAAAAGTTTATGAAGAGGGCGTCAAGCTGCCACGCTCTGTTATCGGTGTCGATTTCTGGGGCGGCGATGTGCCAGATAACGGACTGGTTTTTGAAACCGGTGATAACGATGGCATCTGTGTGCCGGTGCAAGAAAAACCGACTCCGGTGCCCTGGGCCGGTCAGGAGCGTCATCAACTACAAGCGATGATGATGAACCCGGATTACTCGCCCTTTAATGTCGATCCGCGTCAGGTATTAAAAAATATCGTCGACCGTTTCCATGAGCAGGGCTGGTATCCGGTGATGGCAACGGAGCTGGAATTTTATCTGATGGATGGTGACTCGGAAGAAGTACAGCGTCCGCGGCCGCCGGTGCTGGACCGGGGTCATGGCCGTCGCCTCAATACCACTGATGCCTATTCGATCGAAGATGTGGATGGTCTGGAATCGTTTTTTGCCGAAGTCCGTGCCGCCTGTGATGTGCAGGGCGTACTGGCCGATACCATTATTTCCGAGCTGGGGCCGGGCCAGTTTGAGATCAACCTCAAACACGTGTCCGACCCGCTTAACGCCGGGGATCAGTCGATCTGGTTCAAACGCCTGGTCAAGGGGATTGCCCGCAAGCACGGTTACACCTCGACCTTTATGGCCAAGCCATACGCGGAACACTCAGGCAACGGCTTCCATGTGCATTTCAGCCTGCTCGATAAAGACGGCAATAACCTGTTCGACAACGGTGGCGAAGAAGGCACCGAGATGCTGACCCAGGCGATTGCCGGTCTGCTGCAATTGATGCCCAGCTCAATGCTGATGTTCGCGCCGCACCTGAACTCCTATCGCCGCTTTCAGGATGGCTCGCACGCGCCGGTTTTTGCGTGCTGGGGTTATGAAAACCGCACCACCGCGGTTCGAGTACCGGAAGGCGACCCGGAAGCACGGCGTCTGGAGCATCGGGTATCCGGTGCGGATGCCAACCCGTATCTGGTGCTGGCGGCTGTTTTGGCCGGCGCTTTGTATGGCTTGAACAACAAGCTGACCCCACCGGAACCCATGGAAGGTGATGCCTATGCCGACTCCGATGAGTCCACTCGCTTGCCGTATCGCTGGGATGACGCCATCAAGGCACTGGACAAGAGTGCGGTGATACGGGAGTACCTGGGAGACGAATTTGTGGATGTGTTTTGTGCCATCAAGCGTCAGGAAATTACGGAACTGAACAGCCGTATTTCTGATATTGAATATGAGTCTTACCTGGGTTTGTTGTAGGGGCGGCGTGTTCCCGACCGGCTCTGCCGGCTTTCCGCTGTCGCACCCGCCGTTTTGGGTCAGTCGTTCTCGTCAGTCACCATCGCGTGATTGACGGGGCGACTCCCATAACACCTATTCCCACAACACCGATTGCCATAACACCGATTACCATAACACCACGTCCATTGCCCCGTTTTGCCCATCAGGGAAGGATTTATTCTGCCCACCGATTGGGCTTTTCTTGATTTATAGCAGCCTGTTTGTGCCGCCTGTCTGATATACAGTCCGCCGCTTAATCGACGTATCAAGGAGGAACGTATGCGAAAGTTGGCAGCATCCATATGTGCACTGACCATAGCATCCAGCGCCTGGGGCGCAGACAAGGAGCTGAATATCTATAACTGGGATGATTATATCTACCCGGAAGCGGTTGCTGAATTCGAGCAGCAAACCGGTATCAAAGTGAATTACGACGTTTACGAAACCGACCAGACCCTGGATGACGTGCTCAAGGCAGGCAACAGCGGTTATGACCTTGTGGTACCGTCTGGTCTCTTTCTGGAGCGGCAAATCCAGGCCGGGTTACATGCGCCAATCGACCGGAGCAAGCTGGATAACTACAACAACCTCGATCGGGTGCTGTTGGCCAAGGTCTCATCCTACGATGAAGGTAATACCCACGGAGTCCCCTGGGCCTGGGGCACCATCGGGTTAGGCTACAACGTCGATATGATCCGCGAGCGGCTGGGGGATATGCCCACCAATACCCTGGATCTGATCTTCAACCCCGCCATCACCGCCAAGCTGAAAGACTGTGGCATTGGTGTACTGGACTCGCCCTCCGACGTGATCGCCATCGCCCTGAACTACAAAGGCATTATGCCGGACTCCGAAAGTACCCGGCACCTGAAAAAAGTAGAACAGATGCTACTGGCCAATCGGGACAACTACCGTTATATCCATGCTTCCCAATACACAGAAGATCTCGCTAACGGCGATATCTGTCTGGCACTGGGTTACAACGGCGATATTCTGCAATCCCAAATCAATGCCGAAGAAGCGGGTAACGGGGTTAACGTGGCGTATGAAATTCCTCAGGAAGGCACCGCGATCTGGTTTGATCTGATGGCTATTCCGGCGGATGCCGCAAACAAGGAAGCGGCTTATCAGTTTATCGACTTTATTCTGCAGCCAGAAACGGCTGCGCGCATTTCCAACCATGTTTATTACGCGGTCCCCAATCGAGCGGCAGCCCCTTTTCTGGATAAGGACGTGAGCAGTAACGAAGGGGTGTATCCGGTCTCGAGCTTGAAATCCAACCTGTTTTCTCTGAGAGCCCATAGTGACAAGTTCAATCGTGTACTGGAGAGCACCTGGACAAACATCAAGAGCGGCATTTAACTCGCCGGTAGCCGGCTTTGTTCCTGTTTGCAGAGCCGTTTTTTATACCTGTTTTTCCTCATTTCACTGCCGCGACTTGCCGGTCGCCGCCAGCCTGTTTTCCCTGATCGATTGACGGTCGCTATCAAGATTGCCCAAGCGCGATAACCTGCCAACCAGCCGGGCTGCGGACACGTTGTCCATAATGTGAACATTGTCGGTCGGCTTGTACCTGTGGCAAGCCATTCATGTGTCTGTAACGCTTGATTTTACTGGCCTGCGCCCGGCATCTGGGGGATATAGCCCCTGGGGGGTATGGGAATGCCTGAGCGGCATCCGTAGCGTGACGATCAAGCTTGATCGATAACGTCTTATTTCTGGAGAAACGTATGCTCAAACTGTCTGCTCTGATGGCCTCTGTATGTGCGCTGACGGCCGCATCCAGCGTATTGGCCGCTGATAACAAGGAATTGAATATCTATAACTGGTCGGACTACATTTACCCGGAAGCGGTGTCTGAGTTTGAACAGAAAACCGGCATCAAGGTGAACTACGACGTTTACGACTCCAACGAAGTGCTGGAGGCCAAGTTGATGACCGGCAGCAGCGGTTATGATTTGGTGATTCCAACCGGAGCGTTTCTGGAGCGTCAGATCCAGGCTGGTATCTACACCACCATCGACAGCAGCAAACTGAGTAACTACGGCAACCTCGACAGCACCTTGCTGGAAAAAGTCGCCCGTCACGACGCCAACAATGCCCACAGCGTGCCATGGGCCTGGGGCACCATTGGACTGGGTTACAACGTGGAAATGATCAAGGCGCGACTGGGTGATATGCCCGCCGATACCCTCGACCTGATCTTTGACCCCAAAATCTCTGCCAAACTGCAAGACTGTGGTATTGGCATTCTGGACTCCCCGGCAGAAGTGATGTCGATTGCCCTCAACTACGCCGGTCTTGATCCTAACTCAGAAAGCAAAAGCGACCTCGGCAAAGCCGAAGCCCTGATGAAAGCCAACCGTGACAACTACCGCTACTTCCACTCCAGCCAGTACATTTCTGATCTGGCCAATGGTGAAATCTGCGTAGCCCTGGGTTACAACGGCGACATTCTGCAATCCCAGAGCCGTGCTGAAGAAGCCGGGCAGGGCGTAGAAGTGGCCTATGCGATTCCAAAAGAAGGCACGCTGGTATGGTTTGACCTGATGGCCATTCCTGCCGATGCACCCCATAAAGACGCGGCTTACCAGTTTATCAACTTCGTCCTGGAGCCAAAAACAGCCGCTGGTATCTCCAACTATGTGTATTACGCCGTACCCAACACCGCCGCCGAGCCATTGTTGAACGAAGACGTGATCGGCAACCCGGGGATCTACCCCAGTGCCGAAGTAAAAGCCAAGCTGTTTACCCAGCAAGCCCACAGCGCCAAATTTGATCGCATACTGAACCGCGCCTGGTCAAATGTGAAAACCGGCCGTTAATTGATCGTCGCATCAGTCGGGCAGAACGCCCGGCGGTGTTACCATTCCTGAGGGGGGACTGTCCCCCCATCTCACTGGTAGCCAGGTTATGACAAGCGCAAAATCTCCCGTTTCGAATAAGAATCCGCTTACCGCGCCAGCTCCCGATTTATGGCGTGATCCGGATGCCCGACCGTTTGTGTTTTTTGATGGAGTCACCAAAACATTTGATGACTTTACCGCTGTGGATAACATCAGCCTGAAAATCTACAAGCGCGAGCTGTTTTGTTTACTGGGTGGTTCTGGCTCCGGCAAAAGCACCCTGCTGCGGATGCTGGCCGGATTTGAACAGCCGACCCAGGGCCGCATCCTGATAGACGATGTGGATATGGCTGGCATTCAGCCCTGGAACCGTCCGGTTAATATGATGTTCCAGTCGTATGCACTGTTTCCGCATCTGACAGTAGAAAAGAACATTGCCTTTGGCCTCAAGCGCCAGCGGCTGGCCGATGTCGACATCAAACGTCGTGTTGCCGATATGCTCGACATGGTACAGCTGGGCCATCTGGGCAAGCGCAAACCGCATCAATTGTCTGGTGGTCAGCGTCAACGGGTAGCGCTGGCGCGCTCGCTGGTCAAACGCCCCAAACTGCTGCTGCTGGATGAACCGCTGGGAGCGCTGGATAAAAAACTGCGCGAAGAAACCCAGTTTGAACTGATCAACATCCAGGAAGAACTGGGCGTCACCTTTGTGGTGGTGACCCACGACCAGGAAGAAGCCATGACCCTGGCAACTCGCATCGGCGTGATGAACCAGGGCAATATCGTTCAGGTGGGCGAACCCCACGATATTTATGAATACCCCAACAGCCGGTTTGTGGCCCGCTTTATTGGCTCGGTCAACCTGCTGGATGGACGCGTAACCGAAGACGAGCCAGACCGGGTGCGTATCCGCTGCAACGATTTTGAACCACCGGTCTACCTCAACCACGGCATCAGCTGCGCGCCCAACCAGGAAGTGTGTGTTGCCATTCGGCCCGAAAAAATGCTGATCAGCCATGAGCCGCCAGCACAGACCGACAACACCTGCTCCGGGGTGATCGAAGACATCGCCTATATGGGCAGCCTGTCGGTCTTCCGTGTGCGCCTCGACAGCGGTAAAGAACTCCGCGTTACCCAGCCCAATATCTCCCGCGACAGTGGTGCCCGCTTTACCTGGAATGAACGGGTGCATCTGTACTGGGATGTGGACAGCGCCGTCGTACTGACCAGCTGAGAGAGGATACCTTTTATGAGTCAAGCCAACGGCTATACCGCTGCCCACTCGCGGTTGCAACGGGTGTTGCACAAGCTGCCACTAAAACGGATCAACTGGGGTCGCCAGCTGGTGATCTCGATGCCGTTTGTATGGCTGGCGGTGTTCTTTTTTGTGCCGTTTCTGGTGGTGTTCAAGATCTCACTGTCTGAAACCGCCATTGCCATTCCGCCGTATACCGCCCTGATCGAGCTGGAAGACGCGCTGCTCAATATCAAGCTGAACCTCGGCAACTACCTGTTTTTGTGGGAAGACTCCTTTTATCTGGAGGCGTACCTGAGTTCGATCCGCATTGCTGGCGTCTCGACCTTGCTGGCACTGATCATCGGCTTCCCGATGGCTTACCTGATTGCCCGTAGCGAATCCCGCACCCGCACCATCTTGCTGGCGCTGGTTATTTTGCCTTTCTGGACATCATTCCTGCTGCGGGTTTACGCCTGGGTCGGATTGCTGAAAAAAAACGGCCTGGTTAACGATATCCTGATTAACCTCGGCATCGTCAGCGAACCGATCCAGATGCTGCAAACCGATTTTGCCGTCTACATTGGCATCGTTTACACCTACCTGCCGTTTATGATCTTGCCGCTGTATACCGCGCTGGAAAAAATGGACATGTCATTGCTGGAAGCCGCTGAAGACCTGGGCTGTCGGCCGTTCCAGAGTTTCTTTCTGGTGACCATTCCGCTGGCCATGCCGGGCATTCTGGCAGGCTGCACCCTGGTGTTTATTCCCGCGGTGGGGGAATACGTGATCCCCGCATTGCTGGGTGGCTCCGATACCCTGATGATTGGCCGGGTACTGTGGGATGAATTCTCACTCAACCGCGACTGGCCCATGGCCTCCGCCGTTGCCACCGTGATGCTGGTGGTACTGGTGCTACCCATTATGCTGCTGCGCAACCGCAAGGAGGCTGAATAATGGCCGTGCAACGTCGTTCCTGGTTTTTATATACCTCCTCGGCACTGGGATTCCTGTTTCTCTACGTGCCGATAATTTCACTGATCATCTACAGCTTTAACAAATCCAAACTGGTGACCGTTTGGGGCGGCTGGTCGTTCAAGTGGTATGGCGAACTGTTCCAGAACGAGCAGATTCTCAGCGCCGCCTGGCTCAGTATCAAAATTGCGTTTATCTCCGCCTCGCTGGCAGTGGTATTCGGCACCATGGCTGGTTTTGCCCTCAGCCGGATGGGGCGCTTTCGCGGCAAAATGCTGCTGTCGGGCTGGATCTCGGCACCACTGATCATGCCCGAAGTGATTACCGGCCTATCGTTACTGCTGCTGTTTGTCGCCATGGAAGACCTGTTTGGCTGGCCTGCCGGACGGGGCACCCTGACCATTATTCTGGCCCATACCACCTTCTGCATGGCCTATGTGGCGGTGGTGGTGCAAGCCCGCATGGCAGACTTTGATACCTCGCTGGAAGAAGCCGCAATGGACCTCGGCGCCAAACCCTCCTCGCTGTTTTTTCTGGTGACTCTGCCATTAATTGCACCGGCGATCTTATCAGGCTGGCTGCTGTCGTTTACCCTGTCGCTCGACGACCTGGTGATCGCCAGCTTTGTCTCCGGGCCTGGGGACAGCACCTTGCCGATGGTCATCTTCTCCAAGGTACGCCTGGGTGTGACCCCGGAAGTCAACGCCCTGGCCACCCTGATGATCCTGATTGTTGCCGTGGGCGTTGTCGTGGCCATGTTACAAATGCGAAAGCGGCCCAAGCCGTAATACCTGCCGCCAACCGGCAGCCGCATAACGCATCACGGTGCGTTATGCGTACCCTATGACCGTTAACAACGAGCACTTTATGAAAATCGGTATTCTGGTCACCGGGCTCACCCCGGATACCCTCATCGACCAATACGGCAGCTACGCCGATATGTTTCAGCGCCTGTTCCAACCCCATAACCCCGGCTTTGAATACACCGTTTACAGCGTCAGCCGGGGCGACTTCCCGGCGGCAGCAAACGACTGCGACGGCTGGGTAATTACCGGCTCCAGACACAGCGTTTACGAAGAACTGGACTGGATTGTCCAGCTCAAGGATTTTGTCCGCCAGATTGCTGATTCCGAACGACCGTTAGTCGGGATTTGTTTTGGTCACCAACTGATTGCCGAAGCACTTGGCGGCAAGGTCGAAAGATACCACGGCGGCTGGGGTCTCGGAGTCAACACCTACCAGCTCGACAACGGCTTTGCCCAACAGCTCGAACAAGCCACCGGGCACGCACCACAAACACTCAGCATCAACGCCGTGCATCAGGACCAGGTGACCATTCTGCCCGCCAGTGCCACCGTACTGGCGCATTCCGACTTCTGCCGCTATGCCGTTCTGGGCTACTTCAACAACCGCATCGTCAGCCTGCAACCGCACCCGGAATTCACCCTCGACTTTGAAGACGCCCTGCTCACCGACCGAGGAGGCAAAGGCATCCCGCTGCAAGACACCGAACAAGGACTGATCAGCGTTCGTCAACCCGACGCTTGCCTGGATTCCCCAGTGATCGCAGGTTGGCTGGTGGCTGTGTTGCAGCAACAATAAAACAGCTGCAACAATAAACAGCCGCAGGGACGCCGTCCGGGGTTGTCCCCGTAGCGGCGATCCGCGTCATTCCGGGCTTGCCCCGGAATCCTCCGCACGACCGTAGAGACGCTCGCTATGGCTGTCCGCAACGGCGGTGTGGGTGCTCTTAATCCCTTTTAATTCAGGGTTGGTTTTCTACCCTTTCTTGTGAAAAATTCTTATAAAACAATGGCTTGCAAAGAGGGTTGCAAAAATCATCGCATTTGCAAAAGTTGACTGATTTTTAAACAGCATATGGTTGCCAAAGCACCTGTTATTTCTTACCTGAGTACTTTGCCCCGTTGCCGCAGCAAAGTCAGCCTGATGATGGTTAAAAGCTTTTGTTGTCTGTGCCGGGGGCTGTTTGCTGCAAAACGGCCACGGACGAAACCGGTCACGAACGGAGCGTCTGTTTACCCTTGAGGCTGCTATGCTGACGGTGAGAGTCTGGCTGTCTTGATGGATGGCTGAAACGCACTGCTTCTGGAGATAGATTATGAGTACGATTTACGACACCACGGTAAACACCATTGATGGTGTTTCTCAATCGCTGTCTGACTATGCCGGTAAGGTATTGTTGGTGGTGAATGTCGCGTCCAAGTGTGGTCTGACGCCACAGTACGAGCAGCTGGAGGCCTTGTATCAGGCGAAGCACGCCAGTGGTCTGGAGATTCTGGGGTTTCCGTGTAACCAGTTTCTGGGTCAGGAGCCGGGTAGCGAAGCAGAGGTGAAGTCGTTCTGTTCGCTGACTTATGGCGTGTCGTTTCCGATGTTCAGCAAGGTTGCGGTGAACGGTGAGGGCCGTCATCCCTTGTATCAGCAGTTGATTGCTGCCCAGCCACAGCGTACGACCGAAGAGGGAAGTGGCTTCAGGGACAAGCTGGCCGGTATGAATCTGTTGTCGGACGATGACAGCGATGTGATGTGGAATTTTGAAAAATTCCTGATCGGTAAAGACGGTACGGTGATCGGTCGTTTTGCTCCGGATATGACGGTGAATTCGCCGGTTCTGCAAGCGGCAATCGATGCCGCGCTGGCGCTCTGATCTGCGGGTCGCCCGGTGCTGCCGGGCGACGGTTATTGGCTGGGGCTGGCCATCCATCCGGGGGTGTGGCTCATTTTCGTGACCTTTCTTTGCACTCTTTTAGCTCGTTTTCTATGTGTTAGTTCACACTTCTCCCTATAACCGGGCGCGGACTGTCTGGCCATGCTTTGTTTTGTGGCGGTTGGCGTTTCTGGTTTGTCTGGATCAATTATTGCAGTGATATTGCAGGCCCGCTTTTTTAATGCCGAGTTTGAGTCGTTACGCTCCTTGATGTGTTGGAAGCCCACTATCTGGTGATTTTTTGACTATCAACGTGCTAGCGAAGCACTAATGGGGACATCTATTTAATCCTGCACGGCTCTGCGCGAGTGTTGCCGTTGTTCAGGGCAAGGCGACGAATGCAGCGAAATGACGAGTCCTTTTCAAATTCGTCAACACCGCACTGGACGGCGGCAACCCGCGCCCTTCGGGGGCTGCCGGATGATCTCGACTCGGTGTCGCCGACGTTTGACTTGACCCGTCAGGCCTGCAAGTCGGCTTCGTGATTCGAAACCATCCGGTAGCTCAGAGTGAGCACCGGATTAAATAGATGTCCCCTAATGATAATTGGAACCCAGGAGAATAATATGAGTGGAAACCAGACGCGTCTGATGGCGATCAGTGACATTGTGAATCGTCAGCCTGCTGCTGTGGAAAAGCCTGAGCCGTTGAGCCGTATCTGGGCAACCGACGTCTTTAATATGGCGACGATGGAAGAAGTCCTGTCCAAAAATGCCTTCAAGGCGATGAAAAAAACCGTGCAGACCGGTGCGGCACTCGATCCTGCCACCGCTGATGTTGTCGCGGCTGCGATGAAAGACTGGGCCATTGGTAAAGGGGTGAAGTTTTTCTCCCATATTTTCTACCCAATGACCAATGCCACGGCTGAGAAGCACGATGGCTTTATTGTTACCAATTCTGATGGCGGGGCGATCACCGAGTTTACCGGTAGCCTGCTGATCAAGGGTGAGCCGGATGGCTCCTCATTCCCTAACGGCAGCTTGCGGATGACCAATGCGGCCCGTGGTTATACCGCCTGGGATCCGACCAGCCCTGCTTACATCATGCACACGGACAACGGCGCGACGCTGATGATCCCGAGTGTCTTTATGTCGTGGACCGGTGAAGCGCTGGATAAAAAAATTCCGCTGTTACGCTCCAACGCTGCCATGAACAAGGCCGGACAAAAAGTTCTGGCGCTGATGGGCGAAGCCGAAATCGCGACGCTGAACTCCAGCTGTGGTGCGGAGCAAGAATATTTCCTGGTGGACTCTGCACTGGCGGCGGCTCGTCCGGATTTGCTGTTGGCGGGTCGTACCCTGTTTGGTGCGCCATCGGCCAAGGGTCAGGAGTTTGATGACCATTATTTTGGTGCCATTCCTGAGCGTGTTCAGGTGTTTATGCAGGATTTCGAGGACAAGCTGTATCGCCTTGGTATTCCGGCCAAAACGCACCATAACGAAGTGGCTCCTGGCCAGTTTGAGATTGCACCGTATTTTGAAGCGGCTAACGTCGCATCCGATCACCAGCAACTGCTGATGACGTTGATGAAACTGACTGCCAAGCAACATGGCTTTATGTGTTTGCTGCATGAAAAACCGTTTGCCGGGGTGAATGGTTCCGGTAAGCACGTTAACTGGTCGGTGGGTAACGCCACGCAGGGCAACCTGCTGGACCCGGGTGATACGCCGGACAAAAACCTCAACTTCCTGCTGTTCTGTGGTGCGGTGATTCGTGGTGTTCACGTTTATGGCCCGTTGCTGCGTGCTGCGATTGCGTCGGCAGCCAACGACCATCGCCTGGGTGCGAACGAAGCGCCTCCGGCGATCCTGTCGGTTTATCTGGGTGATCAGTTGGAAAAACTGTTCATGGATATCAAGGACGGCGCGATCAATGAAACCGCCGATGGCGGTTTGATGGATCTGGGTCTGGATCAAATCCTCAAGTTTGAGCGTGATCCCGGTGACCGTAACCGTACCTCACCGTTTGCCTTTACCGGTAACCGTTTTGAATTCCGTGCGGTGGGTTCTTCACAGTCGGTCTCCGGACCTCTGGTGGCGATGAACACCATGCTGGCGGATTCCTTGGGCTGGATTGCGACCAAACTGGAAACGGCACTGGAAACCACCAGTGACAAGACCGAAGCCGTTATTATTGTGCTGAAAGAGCTGATGGAGCTGCACAGCAATGTCATCTTCGGTGGTGATGGTTATTCCAGCGAATGGCATACCATGGCGGTTGAAGAGCGTGGTCTGAAAAACATCCCGACCACGGCTGACGCCTTGCCTGCCTTCCTGGATCAGACGGTGATCGATCTGTTTGATTCAACCGGTGTGCTGACCCCTGTCGAGCTGGAAAGCCGCTATGAGGTGTATGCCGAGCAGTACGTGCTGTCGATTGAGGTGGAAGCCAAACTGGTGGTCAATATGGCGACTACCATTATTTATCCAGCCGCAGTCAGCTACCTGTCGAGCCTGACGGATGCGATTGCCGGGGCAGCTGAGCTGTCGATTGCACTGGACGCTTCTTTGGCGACGACTGTCGGCGAAAACCTTAATGGCATGATGGCTGCCGTGGCCAAGCTGGAAACCGCCATGGCAACTCATGACTTCGACTCTACTGAAGCGCACATGAAGTTCTGTGCTGATACGATTTGTGGCCTGATGCTGGAAGTCCGTGGCTTTGCGGATACGTTGGAAACTCTGGTTGCCGACGACATTTGGCCATTACCGAAATACAGCGAAATGCTGTTTATGCGTTAATCGCAGTCAGTTGCTTTAAACGGCGGTATCCAGATGTAGCGCCGGAAACATAAAGCAAACCCAAGCCTCTGATGATCACTCACCAGGGGCTTTTTTGTGGCCGGTGGCTGTGTATTGGCCGCTGGGGATATCGACTGTGGGCTATCGCGTGCCTGCGGCTTTGTTGAGCAATTGGATCAGTGTTTGTGCTTCTTTCTGGCTGAGCCGGTCCAGATACTGTTTGTTGCAGGCAATGGCCTGTTGCAGTACCGAGTGACGGAGTTCCTTGCCTTGTTGGGTGAGGTAAATTTGCAAGGCCCGGCGACTGGTCGGGTGCGGGCGACGTTCAACCAATGCCATTTTTTCCAGGGTATCGAGGGTGCGGGTGGTGGTGTAGTGCGCGGTCATGCAACGTTCGGCCAGTTCAGTCTGGGTCAGGCCTTCTTCTTCCCACAGGGCAAACAGAGTGGGCCATACACCAATATTGAGTCCCATGGTTTTTAACCGTTGATCCAGATCCTCGGCCAGTTGTTTGCCCAAAACGGCGATTAGCCAGCCCAGGCTGTTGTGTCTGGGCAGGATCAGGTCTTCTGCATAACTTGTCATATAAACACTCTCATCGAAATGGCCAGGTAGCCAACGGACATACTGATACTGATGAATAGTAACCCGGCGGCAAGGCGCTTGCTCTGCAAACGCGGTGGTTGTCCACGGATATCGCGGATGCCGGTGATCATTGCCTGAGTCAGGCGTTCGCCTTTGTATTCATGCCAGCACACAGCCAGCACATGCAAACTCACGGCAATGGTGATCAGTATCGCCAATTGTGTGTGGATGAATATCGCCCAGCGAGCGGCGGTTCTGCTGGCGTCGGCGTTGAATAGCTCTGAGCCGACCAGCCCAGAAATTATCTGGCCAGCCAGTAACAGCAGTAAGGCCAGCACCATGATGGCACCCAGAGGGTTGTGCCCCGGTATGCTGCTGGCTCGTCCTTGCAGGTAGCCAGGCAAGCGTTGAATGGTGCTGATTAACTGGCCGAAACGTGTGGTGCTGCTACCCCATAAACCCCATTGGACTCGCCAGAGCCACAAGATCAATAAGGCGTAGCCCGCCAGTTGGTGCAGCCCGGCTGAGCCTCTGCCAGTCCAGCCGGTGATCAGCAAGGTGATGACCAGGCCCGCCTGTAACCAATGATAGAGACGCACGGGCAAATCCCAGATTCGCATAAAGGATGACCTCCCTGGTAGTTCCTGTTCTAACAGTTGCTATTGCAATAGTTGCATTTGCAAAATAACATAAGTCACGTCATAGGCAAACCACGAGGACTCACTTATGAAACACCTGATCGTATTGTTTTTGCTGGCTGCATCTGCTGCTACTTATGCCGAGCACCCTGCGGTGGAGCAGCGCCAGCAACTGTTTGAAGAGATTGAAGAGCAGACGGACTATCTGGAGCAATCAGTGGATGACGAACACTGGTCTGAAGTCGAAACCACGGCGCTGAAGCTGGATCAACAGGTACAGCGGTTACTGACGCTGTTCCCGCCAGAGTCCTCGGGAGAGGGTAGAAGCCGGAAAGCGGTGTGGCGGCATTGGGATGCATTCGAGCGGGATATGATGAGCTGGCAAATGGCGTATCGAGATATCGCTGCTGCGGCAGTGGCAGAGGTATCCAATGAGGATGCGCTGGACCAGATAACATCGGCCTGTCGTTCCTGCCATCGCAAATATCGTTCTTTATGGTGAGGTGATTATGAAACTTCAACAAGCACATATCTGGTTTGCCAGACTGGCCATGGCTCTGATCGTTACTTTTTGGGGCAGCACGATTGTGGTCGAGCTGACCGGCGATCCGGATCTTATTTATCAGGTTAAAAATGCCATTTTTTACGCGATCTGGTTACTGGTACTGGCGATGGCTGTGACTGGTATCAGTGGGGCCAAACTGGCTGGAACCCGCAGCAGTGGACTGATTGGCCGCAAGAAAAAGCGCATGCGGTTTGTGGCACTGAATGGTGTTTTTATTCTGATCCCAGCAGCGATTTACTTGCGCTCACTGGCTGCGGCAGGGGATTTTGGCAGTACTTTCTATACCGTACAGGCGCTGGAGTTGTTGGCCGGAGCGGTGAACCTGATCTTGATGGGGTTCAATATCCGCGATGGTCTAAGGCTCTCGACAGCCACCCAAAAGCCGATGGCGGCCGAGGGTTCAGGCTGACTTGGGCTGTGCTGGAGCAGGATTTTCCGGCGTATTGAAAGTGGCCATACCGTTGCTGACGGCTTTTTTCGTAGTAGAAAATAATTGTTTGTGTGTTAAACAGTTGTGGTTCTTCTGTTGTTGAGTGTGTAGAGTATCTGGCAAGTTACAGCGAAGCCGAATCTGGCTTCGCTGTAACCGCGCTACCGGTGCATATAACAACAATATCACCCGAGATTGGATAACAGGGGACACCATGATGAACATCGACGACATTATTGCTATCGACTTCCATACCCATGCAGAAGAGCCCTGCAGCTGTGACCGGGATGATGGCTACTATCAGTTTCAGGAAGACTTCGCCAAGTATTTCAAGAATCCGGCTGGCCACAATATGATGCCAACGGTGCAGGATACGGCTGATTATTACCGTGATAAAAAAATCGCAGCGGTGATTTTTCCGGTGGATGCTGAGCGTGAGACTGGCTTCAAGCGTTACGACAATGAAGAAGTCGCGGCGATTTGTGCGGAAAACAGCGATATCCTGATTCCCTTTGCATCAATCGATCCGGCCAAGGGCCGTATGGGAGCACGGGAGGCTCGCCGACTGGTGCGTGAGTTTGGTGTGAAGGGGTTTAAATTTCATCCCACGATGCAGGGTTTTTACCCTAACGACCGTTCGGCCTATGTGCTGTATGAAGCCATTGCGGAAGAAGGTGCCGTGGCACTGTTTCACACCGGTCAGACCGGGGTCGGAGCCGGTGCTCGTGGTGGTATGAATATGCGGCTGAAGTACTCCAACCCGATGTTGCTGGATGATGTGGCGGCGGATTTTCCGGATATGCCCATTGTGGCAGCGCATCCGGCATTCCCCTGGCTGGACGAGCAGTTATCTGTCGCGACTCATAAGCCGAATGTGTACATTGATATGTCGGGTTGGTCGCCGAAGTATTTTCAGCCCATCTTTGTTCAATACGCCAACAGTATCCTGAAGCACAAGATGCTGTTTGGCTCTGATTGGCCGGTTATTACGCCTGATCGCTGGATTCGGGATTTTGAGAAGCTTGATATCAAGGAAGAAGTGCGGCCGCTGATCATGAAAGAAAATGCCGCCAGGCTGCTGGGTTATATGAAGTAGCGAGCCGGGATGGCCCCTCGCATGTCATACAGGCTCTGTATGCCACAGGAGGGATGTTATCGGAGGGATGTTATGGCGAGTACGGTTATTGGCGCTCAGCCAGACGTGATCGCGATAAGCATCAGTATTCGATCCAGGTGGTTTTTAGTTCGCTGTAGTCATTCAGGGCGTGCAGGGATTTATCGCGGCCATTGCCGGATTCACCAAAGCCACCGAAGGGCACGGTAATATCGCCACCAAAGTAGTTGTTCACTCCCATGGTGCCGGTACGGACACCGTTGGCAACCGTGAGCGCGGTGCTGATGTTCTGACTCCAGACGGCACCGGCCAGACCATAGCGGGAGTCGTTGGCGATACGGATGGCGTCAGCGGCATCGCTAAAGGGGATAGCCGATACCACTGGGCCAAAGATTTCTTCCTGGGCAATGGTCATGCGGTTGTCGACATCGGCAAACAGGGTCGCTTGATGGAAGCAGCCACCCAGGCCGGTGTTGGTGGCGGACTCGCCTCCCAGTACCAGCCGTGCGCCTTCTTGCTGGCCAATCTGAATGTATTGCTGGATGGTGTTGATCTGGTTCTGGTCGATGACGGCACCCATGCGGGTGTCGGGGTCGAGGGGGTTGCCCGGAGTCCAGCACTGGCTGTGTGCCATCATCCGTTCGATAAAGTCATCGTAGATCGATTGCTGAATCAGCAAGCGCGTCCCGGCGGTGCAGGTCTGGCCGCAGTTGTAAAATCCGGCGACGGCAGCCCATAACGCGGCTTTGTCGAGGTCGGCATCGGCAAAGACGATGTTGGCGCTTTTGCCGCCCAATTCCAGAAAGGTGCGTTTCAGGTTGCTTTGGCCAGCGTACTGCATCAGCAGTTTGCCAACGGCGGTGCTGCCGGTGAATGTCTGGCCATCGATATCCGGATGCAAGGACAGGTGTTTACCAAGGTTGATGCCATCGCCGGGCAATACATTGAGTACGCCGTCGGGCAAACCGGCTTCCGTCGCCAGTTGCGCCAGCTTCAGGGCTGTCAGCGGGGTTTTGGGGTCGGGTTTGAGAATCACCGAGTTGCCGGCAGCCAATGCCGGGGCCAGTTTCCAGGCGGTGGTCGAGAGAGGGAAATTCCACGGCACAATCGCCAGCACTACTCCCAGAGGTAAACGCTGTACCAGCGCCAGAGTGCCAGGCGCAGTAGGGGCGATTTCGCCGTATACCTTGTCGATGGCTTCTGCTGTCCAGCGGATGGTATTTACCGCGCCGGGTACATCGATGTTCAGGGTGTCGCTGATGGGTTTGCCGACATCGAGGGTTTCCAGCAGCGCGATTTCTTCCCGGTGCTGTTCAATCAAGTCCGCCCAACGCACCATGATGCGTTTGCGATCGCTGGGAGCCATGGCAGACCAGACGCCACTGTTAAAGGCTTGGCGAGCGATGCGAACGGCGGCATCGGCATCTTCCGGGGCGTTATCCGGCAGCTCGGCCAGTATGGTACCGGTCGCCGGGTTGAAACAGGGCTGAGTCGCGCCGCTGAGCGCGGCCGCTGGTTTGCCATTGACCCAGGCGTACGCCGGGATTGTGATCTCGCTGGCTTTGGCGGTCCAGTCGGCACAGCAGGTCGGGCTTGTCAGGTTCTCGCTCATGGCACAGTCTCCGGATCATAAAAACAGACCCTATTGTGCGGGCTACAGCATGCCAGAGGTATATATCCTGATGGGTAGTTTTAGGTGTTCAGGTTGGCTGCTGTCTTTATTCCTTGGCAGGGCGCATCTTGGCAGGGCGTCTTGGTAAGATGCATAGTCAGTAGGGCGCATTCGGTTTACCCTGTTGATGCAAGGATTGCACTGTCTGGATAAACAGAGTGCGTGCGCGGTTCGGCTGGCTGGTGCGTTTGCTGATCACGGCTGCGCCGAGGGAATAATGCCGGGTCTGTGGGCATATGGCGCGTAGTTGCCGGTCCTGTACGTAGGGGGCGGCAATATTTTCGGGTAGAAACGACGCATAGATACCGGACCGTATCAGGGCGACGCGGGTTTCGTAATGATAGGAAACCGCGGCAAGGTTCATGGCAGCGATTTGTTGATACACCTCTTCATGGGGTTGCAGTCCGGCATGAACCAGCGGAATGGCGTTGATCTGTGTGTTACTGATATGGCTGTCATCCTGATGAAACAGCGGGTGGCTGGCGCCGCAGTAGAGGTAGCAGCGGTCGCTGAACAGGTGGATATAATCCAGCCCTTCCAGTTGCCGGTGATAGGGAATAAAGGCCAGATCCAGTTCATCGTTGAGTACCTTGCGTTCCATCTCGATCATATGTGAGACGTCCACCGTTACTTCGACCGCGGGTGCCTGGTGGGCGTAGTGGTTGATGATGGCGGTGAACTGGCAGCGAGGGTCGTTGGCAAAAGAATCACTCAGTGCCACACGTAACTTGCCTGATGGCGTCGAACTGAGGTTGTTGATGGTGTTGCGGAAGCCTTCCAGCGCATCGAGTAGTTGTTGTGTTTGCTGGTAGATCACTTCGCCTTCTTTGGTCAGGGCGAATCCCCCTCGCCCCCGGCGACACAAGATCAGATTCAGTCGTGATTCCAGATTGGCAATGTGAATGCTGATGGTTGGGCGGCTGATATTCAGTAGGGTTTCGGCAGCACTGAAGCCGCCGCAGTCGGCAACGGCCTTGAATACCTTGAGTTGTCTGATTTCATAATCCCCCAGCTGGCCCAGGGCGTGTTTGATGGCCATTACAAAAGTGTGCCTCTGCGTCGGTATGGTCAGTACGGTACCTGGCAGCAGAATGTCAGGCGTATTTACATCATCATCATGGTGGGTTTGATGCATTGTGTCGTCAGGTCTTGTTACGGTGGCAAGCAAGCCTGCGACGCTGGTGTTACGGAATCTGGCAATGTGGATTATTCGTTATTCAGTAACGTCTACAGACTGATGAGAGTACAGTCCACCGCTGTTGATGTCACAGATTGGATACCTTGAATGCTTCTGTTCTGACGGCAAGGCATGATGCCAGCGGATATCAACATGGTTGTTAATACACCGTTATATCGTTTACTTGGCCTGTCAGTGTTGTGTGGCCGCATGATGTTACCGGTTGTGTTGTGGCCCCTGACAGGGTTTATGGATTAGGAAGAAGGGCTTATGTTTTACAAAGTATTGATTCCTGTGGATCTTGCCTATCCGCAGGAACTGCCGTTGTTGATTGAGGCGGCAAGAGAACTGACCAGTGACAATCCTCATGTGGATTTTATTTTTCTGTATATCGATGACAGTAAAGACAATAACGTGGTGGTGCTGTACCCGGATCAGCAATTTAACTCGTTGCGCCAGCGTGATAACGAAGACAAGTTGCTGGCCTTGCTGCGTAATTTGATGCCAGCAACCCTGCATTACAGCAGTCGGGTTCGTCGTGGTGTGGTGCATCAAAAGATTCTTGAGGAAGCGGGTAGCCGCTATGCCGATATTATTGTGATGATGGCGCAGAAACCCGGTCAGGGTCGTTATAGTATCGGTTCGAATGCTGAGCGTGTGGTGCGTCATGCCAAGTGCAGCGTGATGGTGGTGCGAGAAGGCTAGTGCCTGTACCGCCCAGGTTGTCGGCCAGTTCTAGAGCAGGCGATGGCCAATACCGTTGTAGATCATATCTGCCAGTTGCTGCGCCAGTTCGGCTGGTTGCTGGCGGATGTTACCGGAGATAATGCCGGAAATGATGCCGATGGTGGCGGAGCCATAGAAAGTAGAAATCAGCAGGATATCATCTTCGCTGGGTGGTTCGTTGAAGCTGCGACTGGCCCCGCGGCGGAAGAAATCGGTGTTCTGGTTCAGGATCCGTTGCAGGGCCTGCTCTCCGGCCCGGCCGGACAATGCCAGTTGTAGCAGGGTATCGTCCGGGCAAAGGGTTTCCAGCAGATGCTGGATAAAGTCTACCAGGCGATCCGGTTCCGGGGTGCCTTCATCTTCGAGAAAGTTCTGGAACAGTTGCTCGCGCCGCGCCAGCCACTGTTCAATATGTTCAATGATAATGTCCTGGCGATTTTGATAATTGGAATAAAAGGTCGGGCGGGTGACACCGGCCTTGTCGGCAATTTGTTCAATGCTGATCTGTTCCAGAGGCCGCTTCTTGAGTAGCTCTGCCAGTGCATTTCTTAACTTTTTTCGACTTTTTTCTCTGCGAATATCCATCCCAAACCATCCTGCGTAGCGGGTAAAAACGGGTCTGTCGGTAGCAACTGTGTGGGGTTGTTGGCACGGGGCACAACCAGAATCAGCTTTGTTGCAGTTGTACCGGTAATTGGGCTGTTTCTTTGACTTCTTCCATAACAATGTAACTTCTGGAGTTTTTTACGCCGGGAAGGGTCAGTAACATATCGCCGAGTAAGGCTCGGTATTCGGACATGTCATTGATACGTGCCTTGATCAGGTAGTCGGCGTCGCCTGAGACAAGATGACATTCGAGTAAGTAAGGCAGGGTATCGACGGCCTGATTAAAGCGCTGGAAGGCGTCTGGTGACTGGTAAGACAATGAAATTTCGACAAAGACCAGCATGCCGTAACCCATTAGCGCCGGGTTCAGCCGGGCGTAATAACCCTCGATATAACCGTCTTTCTCCAGGCGTTTGACGCGCTCGATACAGGGAGTGGAGCTGAGGCTGACTCGTTCGGCCAGGTCAACGTAGCTGATGCGGCCTTCTTTTTGCAGTTCTTGCAGAATGCGGCGGTCGAGCCTGTCGAGTGGTTTGCGCTTGTAATCACTGGTGGCTGCCATCGGGCTGATCTCCCTGAAATCAGATTGTCATGAATGTTATTTATTCAGGGTTATCTTCTGAATAGTCTTTAATTTCCAGTGAAATATACTGTATTTGAGTAAATATTAAAGGCTTTTTCTATGATTTTATCGCTAGAATTTCACCATTAAACGCGGTGATGTTTTCCTGTCGGTGTTGCTATCGCAGCGCGGAATAACGCACCGGACTTTGTGATGCAGTGATCTTGTGGGGGCAGTCGTTATGAAAATTCTGGTGTTGGGCGCGGGTGTGTTGGGCGTCTCGTCTGCCTGGTATCTGGCCAAGTCTGGGCATGAGGTGACGGTGGTGGAACGCCGCTCTGGTGTGGCAGATGAAACCAGTTACGGTAATGCCGGCATGTTGTCTTATGGCTATTGCAACCCATGGGCAGCACCGGGTATCCCTTTTAAGGCGGTTAAATGGATGATGCAGGATCTGGCACCGATTATGGTCAGTCCATCGGCATTTAATGTCAGCACCTCGGCCTGGATGCTGAAGATGCTCGGCCAGTGTGGTGAAGATGCTTATCGCATTAACAAGAATCGTATGCTGCGTATCACGGAGTACAGCCGCATTTGTTTTGATCAGTTGCAGCAGGACCGCCCGATCCATTACGACCAGCGCCATCAGGGCACGGTTGAGCTGTTCCGGGATCAGGAAAAAATGGATTCCATCGGTGCCGACCTTGAGTCCCTGCGTGAGTGCGGTGTGGAGCACCAGGTGATTGATCATGCGACTTGTATTCAGCATGAACCGGCGCTGGCGAATGTTTCCCAGAAGTTTGTTGGTGGCTTGATGTTCCCGAACGACGGTACCGGTGACTGTCGCAAGTTTACCCAGGGGCTGGCGGCGGCTTGCCGTGACCTCGGGGTGATTTTCATGATGGATACCGAGGTCAAGGGACTGGAAGCGTCTGGTGGTGAAATCCATGGGGTCGTGACTTCCAAAGGACGTTTGACCGCTGATAAGTATGTGGTTGCGATGGGCAGTTATTCTCCGATGCTGATGAATCCATTAGGCATCAAGTTACCGATCTATCCGATCAAGGGCTACTCACTGACACTGCCATTGCTGGATGAAAGCAAGGCTCCCCAATCTACGGTGATGGATGAAGAGTACAAGGTGGCGGTGACTCGTTTTGATGAGCGTATCCGGGTTGGTGGTACGGCTGAGATTGCCTCCTTCGACCTGAGCCTGAAAGAAAGCCGTCGCAAGGCTGCGGATTTTGTTGTCAGCGATCTGTTTCCAGGGGCCGGGGATCTGGAGAAGGCCGAGTTCTGGTGTGGTCTGCGGCCAATGACACCAGACAGTGTGCCGATTATCGGTAAAACGCCGTTTAATAATCTGTATCTGAATACCGGTCATGGCACCCTGGGCTGGACCATGTCACAAGGCTCGGCACGTTTGTTGGCCGATATTGTGAATGAGCGTGATCCTGATATCAGCACCGAAGGCTTGTCAGTCCATCGCTATCTCTAGTCGCGCCCTGAGCGGGTATTTCCGAGCTGGCTCTGGCGCCGGTCTGCAGCAAGCAAGTTAACGGCCGTTACCTTGTTTTTACTGCGGCCGGTGGCTTTATGGCAGTACTATTTGTCCTGGTCGCCGGATGTTCGATCAGGCGACGTTCAATGAATAATGAGGTTTTTATGAGCAACAAGAAGATTATTGCAACCAATCAGGCTCCGGCTGCCATCGGCACTTACTCACAAGCCGTTCAGGTGGGCGATACGCTGTACATGTCCGGTCAGATTCCGCTGGACCCTGCCACCATGGAAATGGTGACCGAGTCGTTTGAAGCTCAGGCTGTACGGGTGTTCGAGAACCTGAAAGCGGTAGCTGAAGCGGCTGGTGGTTCTTTGAATGATGCCGCCAAGCTGACCATTTTGCTGTCGGATATGGATTTCTTCCCGCAAGTGAATGAAGTGATGGCGCGTTATTTTGATGAGCCATATCCCGCTCGTGCGGCGTATGCCGTAAAGGCGCTGCCAAAAGCAGCTGATATTGAAGTTGAGGCGATTCTGGCGCTGTAACCAGCCGCTGATCGTCACTGTGGAGTAGTTATACATGTCTCGTCCTGCGCAGGCCCGGATTCGTCTGGATCATATTATTGCCAACTACCAGTTGGCGTGTTCATTACATCCCGCCGGTCAGGCGTTGGCAGTGGTCAAGGCGGATGCCTATGGTCATGGCGCTGTCCCGGTGGCTCAGGCACTGGCTCCTTACGCTCCGGCGTTTGCGGTGGCCTGTATTGAGGAGGCGCTGGAACTGCGTGCGGCGGGAATTATTCAGCCGGTCTTGTTGCTGGAAGGTTTTTTCCGCAATGACGAATTACCGGTGATCGCTGAACAGAATTTCTGGACCGCAGTTCATCGGTACGACCAGATCCAGGCGCTGGCAGCGACTCGTGTCGCTGAACCGCTGCATATCTGGTTGAAGGTAGATACCGGCATGCATCGCCTGGGGTTTGCGCTGGATGAGGTGGCTGATGTGAGTCGGCAGCTGTTGGCCTTGCCCCAGGTGGGGCAGGTCACATTGATGACCCACTTTGCCAATGCCGATACCCGGGTCACCCCCGGTATTGATGTACAGACTCAATTGACGGGTCTGACTGAAGTTGCTCAGGCGCTGGGTCTGGATATGAGTGTGGCCAATTCGGCGGCACTGATGGTGCACCCGATGGCGCACAAGCAGTGGCAGCGGCCAGGTATCATTCTTTATGGTGCTTCACCATTGGATTTTGATAACCAGACTGCGTTGCAGTTACAGCCTGCGATGTCGCTGGTTACCGAGGTGATTGCGACCCGCTGGGTTCAGAATGGCGACAGTGTCGGCTACGGCAGTCGTTTTGTGGCAACCAAACCAACCCGGATCGGGACGATTGCGATGGGTTATGCCGATGGGTATCCACGTCAGGCAGAAGAGGGGACGCCGGTGATCGTGAACGGTCAGCGCACGCGTCTTCTGGGTCGGGTGTCGATGGATATGATGACCGTTGATTTGACCGATGTGGACGGTGCGGCGGTAGGTAATGCCGTTGAACTATGGGGCTCTCAGCTGGATGCCAATGAAGTGGCCGCTCATTGCGATACCATTTCCTATCACCTGTTTACGGGTGTTACCCGACGTGTCCCACGTATTTATTTGACCAGTTAAAAACTCTGTTGCAGCGCAAGTTGGCTCTCTGGCAGCCAACGGCTTGCGGCTTGGCGGCTTCCTGTCCCCGGCCTTTTCTGGCCAGGGGAAATATCTACCCTCTAGGGGGTATGTCTTTTTACCTGTCTGAGCCACAACACTTGGCTCTGGGTGGATAGAGGTCAAGTGCTGTGGTGTTGTAATCACACCGCTTGATCCTCTCTCTGTTCCATCTCTTGGTGCTATGCCAGCACCGGTAAAAACGATGAACCATGGAATAAAAATCATGATGCTAGCGAGATTGGCCGGTTGGCTGTTGGTGTGCGCTTTGTCATTGGGCGGATTGGCTGTACAGGCCCAGGAAGAAACACCAGTGTTACGGGTGTTGAACTGGAGTGATTATATTGAACCGGGTGTATTGGAAGCTTTTGAGAAAGAATTCAATATCGAGATAGATTACGTCGAGTTCGACAGTCTGGATAAGTTCGCTACCTTGTATTTTGATGATCGTCAGCAATTTGATCTGATTTTCCCACCCAGCCGTATCATGAACACTCTGGCTAGCAAGTCGCTGGTTCGGCCTCTGATGACTCAGCAGCTGCCGGACTGGGATTCATTGCGTCCGGATATTCTGAGTGACTACAGTCAGCAGGATGACGGTGTCTTGAACGGCGTGCCGTATATGTGGGGGACGACCGGATTGGGCGTGAACCGCAAGGCGCTGGCGGAGCTGGGCCTGGCTGATTATGAAAATTCCTGGGCCTTGCTGTTTGATCCGGATGTGCGGCAAAAAGTGGCCCAGTGTGGTATCGGGTTGCTGAATGAGCGGGATGAGATTTTTGCGGCAGCGCTGTCGTATCTGGGGTATTCCGTCAACAGTCTGAGTAAAGAGCAGCTGCAACAGGCTGGTCAATTGCTGAAAGATTCGTTGGGTGAGGTCAGCTATTTACACACAACCCAGTATCTGGATGACCTGGCCAGCGGCAAGATCTGTGTGGCTGTGGGGTATTCCGGTGATTTGCTGACAGCGGCAGCGGGCAATGCCGATTTGTCGTATTTTATTCCCCGGGAGGGGGCGGCGTTATGGATTGATGTGATGGCGATTCCGACCAACGCCAATTCGCCAGAGTTGGCGTACCAACTGATCCGTTTCCTGATGCGAGGTAACATCGCTGCAAAGAATTCCAACTATCTGGAATATCCCACCGCGATGGCATCGGCTAATCGTTTTGTGGAGCCGGAGATCCTGAACAATCCGGTGATCTATCCGGCCATGGCTCAATTGCATGAAATGGAAGCACTGGCCCCCCGAGGCCGCAGCAGTAGCCGGGTGATGCAGCGCTTATGGGTGGATGCCATTTGTGCCCGGGGTAACTGGTGTTCGGTGCCGATGAGCTCGATGTTCTGAGGCAAATATTTTGTGAAATAAAAACCGCACCGCGCGTGTGATACTGGCCAGCGGGTGGGCCAACGGTTATTTATGACAGTCTGGGTAACAGTAGAACGCAACTTTATCCGCCTTTATGGTTCAATACTGGATTTTTGTGCGGTGGAGTAGTTCTGTATGTCCAGCTGGGTCAGGCGGGTAGGGTTGATAGCGATGATCGGTGGGCTCTTGTCCGCTTGCAGTCATTGGCCGGGGCCTGAGCATCGAGCCGTTAACATGGCGGCGATTGAAGAGGTGGTTGCTCGACATAATCCGGATATTGACTTGAGCTGCCCGGAACTGGATCCGGTGCTGGCCGGGCAGCAGGAGCAACAGGCCCAGCTGAAGGCATTACAGCGGCAGGTGCGGCGTCTGACCGCCGCTAACCCGGCTCCGGTCAGCTGTCCAACCACTGGTGCTGAGACCACAACCGATACCGATAAGCTGGTTGTCGGCGCCACCGAATGGATTTATCTCACTCCGCCAGGGCATCATTACCGTGCCCGCGTTGACAGTGGTGCGGCGACGTCGTCACTGAGTGCTCGCAACATCACCCGCTTTGAACGTAACGGTCAGCCCTGGGTGCGTTTTCTGCTACAACACGATGATGAATCGGAACCCCGGAAGATCGAAGCCAAACTGGTACGTAACGTGTTGATCCGGCAGGCGTCAAATGCCGATCTGGATCGGCGGCCGGTGGTGGAGTTGACGGTGCACCTGGGGCAACAACTACAGCAAAAAGCCGAATTCTCATTGGCTGATCGCTCGCAAATGACATATCCGATTTTGCTGGGGCGGTCATTTCTGCAAGATGTCACCTTGATTGATGTCGGGAAAAAATTTCTATTGGGTAAATATCAGCCCGATTTGCAGATACCTGTTGTGAGTGAAGAGCAATGAACGGATCTCGCTGGCCTTATATTGCATTGATACTGCTGCTGTTAAGTGCAGGAATTGCACAGATTCTTCATCGTCACTGGGTGTATGACGTGCCCCTGCTACCAGGGAAATCACAAGTGGTCTGGTCGGTTGAAGCCCGGGTTGAGCTCAGTACTGACGGTGATCCGGTTCGGGCTGTTCTGGCTCGGCCGTCCAATCAGCCCGGATTTATGCTGCTGCGTGAAAGTGGTGCCTCTCCCGGTTATGGCTTGAATTTTATCGATGGGGGCAATCCGGTTGCCGAGTGGACCAAGCGTACCGCCAGCGGGCGGCAGACCTTGTTCTATCGTGCGGATGTGCTGGAAAGTGATGCTTACGAATTGATGCCAGAGCCAGCACCGGCGGTAACGGAAAGCAGCTGGCCGGAACCTTACGCCAGTGCCGTGGGGCAATTGCTGGCGCTGGCACATCGGACGTCAGCGGATAATTTCAGTCTGGCGCGAGAGTTACTGAAAGCTTTTGCAGCCGAACCTCGTGCCCAGCATGTGGAGTTGTTGATCAGTGAATTTGATCAGAGCCTGCCGCAGTTGCTGGTGGACATGCTCAACAAGGCGGGTGTGCCGGCACGGCTGGTATATGGCCTGCGCTTGCAGGACGGTCGTCGACAACAGCAGCTGTTGCCTTATATTCGGGTCTGGCAAGACAACCGCAGCCAGGTGTTTGATATCCCCTTACAGGCCCGCAACCCGGCCTTGTTTGATCGGAATGCGCCACTGCTGCTATGGGAGCAGCGCGGGGAACCGGTGCTGGAAGTGTCGGGTGGTTATGATTCGCAGGTGCGTTTTGCCATGATTCGGCGCGAGGAGTCGACCTTTGCCAGTGTGGCCAACCGGCTGTCGGATCAGCACGAGTTACTGAATTTTTCCATACACAGTCTGCCGGTAGAAGAGCAGGCCATGTTCAAGACCATTCTGCTGTTGCCGATAGGGGCGTTGGTGGTGTGTCTGTTGCGCATTCTGGTGGGCATCCGTACTTCGGGTACTTTTATGCCGGTACTGATTGCGGTGGCCTTTATTCAGACCTCATTGGTTACCGGGCTGGTGGGATTCCTGCTGGTGGTGGCTACCGGACTGGTGATTCGCAGTTACCTGTCGCGCCTTAACCTGCTACTGGTGGCGCGTATATCGGCGGTGATTATTACGGTGATTGCCATTATCGGCTTGTTCAGTGTGGCATCTTACAAGTTGGGTCTGACCGAAGGTTTAAAAATCACTTTCTTCCCGATGATTATTCTGTCGTGGACGATTGAGCGGATGTCGATTCTGTGGGAAGAAGAAGGCGGCAGAGAAGTGATGCGTCAAGGCGGAGGCAGCTTGCTGACCGCGGTTGTTGCCTATTGGGCAATGAGTGACCCGCTGATACGCCACCTGACGTTTAACTATATTGGTGTGCAGTTGGTGATTCTGGCACTGGTATTGATGCTGGGCACCTACACTGGCTATCGCCTGTTGGAGTTACGTCGTTTTGTGGCACTGCGCCATGAGTAAGCTGGCGTTTCGGCCGCTTTGGCAGGCACTGCGGCGCCGCTTGATGCTGCCGTTGCAATTGCATCAGGCAGGGGTTCTGGGCATGAATGCCCGTAATCGTTTGTATATCAGCCGTTATAATCCACGTACGTTGTACCCACTGGTGGATAACAAATTAAAAACCAAGCGCCTGGCAGAGCAGGCGGGCATTGCGGTACCAGAGTTGATTGGCACCATTCAGTCACAACATGAAGTCGAGACATTGGGGCAGCAGTTATCCGGAATCCCGGCTTTTGTGATCAAACCGGCCAAAGGCTCTGGCGGTAAAGGAATTGTGGTGGTTCAGAGCTGTGAGGGGGATTATTGGGTGCGGGCCAATGGCAGTCCGATTATGCTGAGTGAGCTCAAGCGCCATGCCTCCAACATTCTTGCCGGCCTCCACAGTCTGGGCGGATCACCGGATGTCGCCATTATTGAGCGTTGCATCCAGTTTGATGACTCCTTGCAACGGTTTTCCTATGAAGGGGTACCGGATGTCCGGGTGATTGTCTGTCGTGGTTATCCGGTGATGGCGATGACCCGATTGGCGACCCGAGCCTCGGATGGCAAGGCCAACCTGCACCAGGGTGCCGTCGGTGTCGGTCTTGGGCTGGCAAATGGACAGGCGTTACATGGAGTACAGAATGGCCTGCCTATGATGCAACATCCGGATACCCAGGAGAAGCTGTCAGAGCTGTTTATTCCCCAATGGCAAGATCTGCTGGTACTGGCCGCCCGTTGTTATGACATGACCGGGTTGGGTTATCTCGGTGCCGATATTGTTATCGATCGCCAGCATGGCCCGTTATTACTGGAGCTAAACGCGCGTCCGGGGCTGGCGATACAGCTGGCGAATGGTGCCGGGCTATTGCCTCGCTTGAAAGTTATTGATGCACTAGCTGCTGCAGATTTGCAGCGCCCGGCAGAAGAGCGGGTGGCGCTCTGTCAGCAGTGGTTCGGTGCTGGTCATCCAGGCGCCGCCTGCGGTATGGAAGATCACTTCGAATCAGGCACCGATAGACTGTAACATGCAGCAGGTACAAGCACATGACACACGGCTGAATGGCCTGTGGATCAGGCGGTAGCGTGAGTATGCCAGGTGAACAAAGAGGTTGATTGTTCCGGCTTGTGATTGTTGAGTGCGGGTCGATCCGACGGCTGTCAAGAATGTTGAAAAGGGTCCTTTGACCGACACTGTTTTCAGATCAAGTCTGCTGATAATAATCCGTTGGAAGCGGGTTTAAACTCGATAAGTCTTTGATAGTATTGATGGTTATTTTTCGAGGATGAGGCAGTGAAGATCGGATTTGTCGGGCTGGGTCTCATGGGTACCCCTATGGTGTTACGGCTGCTACAGGCTGGCTATTCCGTGCGGGTCTGGAACCGAACGCCTGAAAAAATGGCGACAGTGGTAGCAGCAGGTGCCCAGCAAGCGACATCGGTAGCAGAACTGACACAACAATGTGATGTGTTAATGGTCTGTGTCACCAATACCAGTGCCGTTCGTGATATTGTTTTTGGCCCCCAGGGGGTGACTGCCACCGGACGTCAAGGTCAGGTGTTGGTGGATTTTTCCAGTATTGCACCACAAGCAACCCGGGAAATGGCCACAGAACTCAGCTCTTGCTGTGGTATTAATTGGGTTGATGCTCCGGTATCCGGTGGTGTTGTTGGTGCCGAGCAGGGCACATTGGCAATGATGGCCGGTGGTGATGGAGCCGTTATAGATCAACTGCGGCCTGTCCTGGCTGTGCTGTCGCGGCAACTGACCCATATGGGAGCAACCGGTACCGGGCAGGTTGCCAAGATTTGCAACCAGATGCTGGTCAGCTGCAATGTGCTGGTGATGGCGGAAGTTTTTGCCCTGGCAGAGCAGGCCGGCGTACAAACATCGTTATTGCCGCAGGCTTTACAGGGGGGCTTTGCGGATACGACACCACTGCAGCTGACGGGCCCGAAAATGGCAGTCCGCGATTTTGACAATATCAAATGGCGGGTCAACACTTTACTCAAGGATATGAATATGGCCAGTGATCTGGCGCAGTCGTTGGGTAGCGCCGTGCCGATGGCAGGGCTGGGCGTTGAATTATTACGCCAACACGCAGGTAGAGGGTTTGGAGAGCAAGATCCTGCTACATTGATTCACTTGTATATGGAGATATTGTCAGGTGAAGACAAGCGCTAATTTATCCACTTTATATACAGAATTACCCTTTATGAAACGGTTTACCGCGGCTCGTCGGGATGGCTTCCGAGCGGTTGAAATCCAGTTTCCGTATGACTATCCGATCGCTGATCTCAAGCGCCAGTTAAGTGACAACGACCTTGAATGTGTACTGATCAATGTGTCGGCTGGCGATCTGTTGAAGGGCGGCGAAGGCCTGGCCTGTGTGCCGGGCAAAACAGCAGAATACGCAGCAGCGGTTGTTGAATGCCTGTCGTATGCCCGAGCCTTGAAAATTCCTACCGTGAATGTGTTGCCAGGGCGCTGTCGCCATCCTGAGCGTCGCGATGAATATATGGCGACCTTTCTCCGCAATATGCAGGTAACCGCCGACAGCTTTGCTCCATTTGGTATTACCACGACATTTGAAGCGATTAACCGTTTTGATATGCCCGATTTTCTGGTCTGCACCGGGCGGGAAATGCTGGCCATTATGGTGGAACTGAAGCACCCCAACATCAAGGCCCAGTTCGATATTTACCATATGTCGCGTATGGGGGTGGATGTGGCTGGCTTTATCCGTCGTCATGGCCACAAGATTGGTCATATTCAGTTTGCCGATATGCCTGGCAGGCAGGAGCCTGGTACCGGGCGTGTCAAATTTGATGAGGTATTTGCTGCGATCGAGAACAGTCATTATGACGGCTGGGTTGGGGCGGAGTATCGACCCAGTCGGGCAACCTCGACGACTCTGGACTGGATGGCTCGATTTGAAGCCCTGCGCTTGCCAGGCTGAATCCGGGTCAGATAAGGCGCCGGTGCTGTTTATTCCGTAGCAGATGGCTTCTGGCCATCAAACAGCCCAATCTGACTGGCTTGCTGCGGTGTGGTTCTGGAGGCGCGCTCCAGTGGTGGAGTCTCAGCCTCTACGGCGGGAGTCGGTATTGTGTGTGTATCATCCTGATACAAATTTGTCGCGCTGCTGGCGCTGGCAAACAGATCCTTTTGCGGAGTCTCTTCTGGCTGCGTTGCATCGACCGGTCGTGCTCGTCCGGCTGTTAATTTCAGACGGCGGCGTTCGCATAGATTGATAATCAGCTGTTTTTGAAAATGGGTGAAGTCATTCCAGTGGAAACGTTCCTGCCGGCTGCGTAAGCAACCCTTGCAGTATCCCTTGTTATTCACCGTACAGATGCCGCGGCACGGATTGGGAATGTCGAACAGTTCGCCTTGGTCAATCATGGGGACAATGCGTCACTGAGAATGGCTGGAGATCGTGGTATGCGAGATAGAAAAGAGGGGTCTGCTGAAGCCAGAGGCTTCAGCGGACTTTTGGCCAGCGAATCTTGAAGGGTGACACGCCTGGTGAAAACACAAAGGGTGACCAAACAGATAACAGGGCCATGGCCGTAGAACGGCCCAGGATGTTACAGAGGGTTGACGTTTTCAGCCTGAGGACCTTTTTGACCCATGGTTACTTCCATGGTCACTTTTTGGCCTTCCTGCAGTGACTTACGGCCTGCACCGTTGATAGCACTGTAGTGAACAAAAACATCTTTACCAGATTCTTGCTCAATAAAGCCGAATCCTTTCTCATCGTTGAACCACTTAACAGTGCCCTGAACTTGATCTGCCATTTGTATTTCCTGAAATTGATGTTGGCCAAAGCCAATTTAATGCGATTTTGCTGGCACTGCGCTACTGGCCGTTCATCCGGTGAGCAATCAATGCCGATATCGACCAGTATCCTGCACACATTGGGTGAATTTGGAGCACTCGCCAATAGAGCTTGAAACGACAAGCTCACCGTCATAGTAGCTCAGTAAGTTCTGCTGACCAAGGACTGATGCAAAATAGTTGGCCATGAATTGAGCCTGAATTGAGAGATTGTCTATCAGAGGAATCTGATTGGCTCAAATTGCCTTGGATTATTGTCTTTTTAGCAAGATAATTGCCAGAATTGCAGCAGAAATGTCTTGTTTATCATGCCTTGGTCGCTGCCTCTCTGGGGTTACACGACAGGCTTTTGGCCTTGTTGCCGTGACCGCTTAAATGGATCGATCCGGATAAAACAGCCTTTATGATTCCTGATTTTCGTTTGCCAGTATCAAAAGAAGCCCAGCGCTTGTTTCATGGCCGGGGTCATAGTGAACCCGGTTTCGAACACATCAATATCGATTGGTATGCCCCTCTGCTGCTGCTGACTGTTTATCGGGAGCCGGCAGACGGCTGGATCGAGCAGTTGTCACGTTGGCTGATCGCCACTCTGCCCCAGGCCGAAGTCATCGGGATACAGTACCGCTGTCGTCCTATGGCACCGATGGAGGCGGTGGTGGGTGAATTGCCTTCCCGTCTGGAAGTGACTGAGCATGGCTTGCGTTATGAACTCAGTTTTGGCCAGTTCCAGAATACCGGCCTGTTTCTGGATATGGCCAATGGCCGTCGTTGGGTCATGGAGCACAGCGCGGGCAAACGGGTATTGAATCTGTTTGCCTATACCTGCGGTTTTTCAGTGGCTGCCGTCGCCGGAGGGGCGCAGCGGGTGGTGAATGTTGATATGAGCCGCCGGGCGTTGGCGATTGGCCGAGAGAATCATCGCCTCAACGGTCATGATCTTGGGGGAGTGGTATTCGAAGGCGTGGATATTTTTCGCTCATTCGGACGCCTGAAAAAACATGGCCCATACGATCTGGTCATCGCCGATCCTCCGACCTTCCAGAAAGGCAGTGTCGATATTCGCAAGGACTATCCCAGATTATTACGCCGTTTGCGGGAAATGCTCGCCCCTTCTGCCGAGTTGCTGCTGTGTCTGAATGCCCCGGAACTGGGGGAAGCGTTCTTGCGTCAGCAAGTGGCTGATGAATGCCCGGAGTGGCGCTATATCGAGCGCTTGCCGAATCCGTCCGCCTTTATTGAGGTGGATGAAACGGCAGGGCTCAAGGTCTTACGTTATCAGTCGGAGTGACAGCGTTTGCCCGATTGTAGCTGGCGAATCCGGCGACGGGTCTGCCAGCTCCAGAACGACGCCAGCAAGGCACCACTGATGTTATGCCAAACGCTGAACAGAGCGGCGGGCAAGGCAGCCAGTGGGGTAAAGAACTGCAGTGCCAGTGCCGCCCCCAGCCCGGAATTTTGCATGCCGACCTCGATTGCTATGGTGCGGCATTCGACTTCGGTAAACCCGCGCCAGCGCGCCAGTCCATAACCCAGCGCTGTGCCCAGCAGGTTGTGTAGCATCACCGCCAGTAAGGTCATGACGCCTACGGTGGCGATTTCATCGGCATTAAGGGCAACCACAATGGCAATAATCGCGAGGATGGCAATGGTCGCAGCATTGGCCAGGTGTTTATTGACGGCCTGACGGAGTTCCGGCAGGTAATGGCTGACAGCAATCCCGGCGACAATGGGTAAAATAACGATTTTGGCCATGGTGAGCAGAATCGCCAGAATATCGATGCTGACACTCTCTGCGGCATAGAAAACCAGCAACCAGGGTGTGAGCACTACTCCCCATAGGGTCGACAGCAGTGTCATGCTGACCGACAGGGCAACGTCACCACCGGCCAGATACGTCATGACATTGGAGGCGGTGCCGCCAGCGCAGACTCCTACCAGAATCACTCCCAGTGCAATCTCTGCTGGCAGGGCCAATAGATGCACCAGTAACCAGCCCAGTAGCGGCATCAGTAAATACTGCAGGGTGACCCCCATGGCAACGGGTTCCGGCTTGCGCAAGATACGGCGGAAATCCTGCACTCTCAGCGTTAGTCCCATACAAAACATAATAAACATCAGTAAGGGAATCACTGCGCCGCTCCAGCCCAGTAATGGTTGTGGGTCGCTCCAGGCCAGCCAGCTGACGGCGATAGCAAGGAGAGGAAAGACACTTTGTAATGACAGCATGCTGTGTACCTGAGTAACGCTGATTCAGAAGTCGCGACCATATCAGGAATCCTGGTATGGGTCTTGGTGACAGACGTGTTGCAAGGTGCCATTCTGCCGGTGTAAACCCGTCCGGCAGCGGTCTGCTGCCGGGCTTATGGCTCATTGTTCTGTTGTATTTACCTTATCGCTGCGACCAGAGTGGATCTGACATGATTATTGATTTTGCCGGGATAGAAGCATCACAACGCTATTTTTTAATGACCCAGGCGATACTGCCGCGTCCTATCGCTTGGGTAATGACCCGCAATCCTTCCGGTAGCCTGAACCTGGCACCGTATTCTTTTTTTGCGCCGGTTTGCTCGAACCCGCCAACCCTGGTGGTTTCGATGGGACAAAAGCCGACAGGGGTGGAAAAAGACAGCTATGAAAATCTGCGCAGAACAGGAGAGTGCGTGGTGCATATTCCCCGTGTTGCTGATCTGGATGCCGTGAATGCCAGTTCCGCAACATTGGCTCTGGGAGACAGTGAGGTCGATCAGTTGGGGTTGGCGGTGACTGGATTTGTTGCTGGCGGTTTGCCGAGGCTGGCCGATGTTCCCCTGGCTTTCGCCTGTCATTACCAGCAACAAGTTGATCTGGGGCCGGGACCACAGCATCTGGTGTTTTTGCAAGTAGATCAGCTTTACGCCGATGAGGCGGTGCTGGAGACCGTCAAACAGAGGCAGCAAATCAATGCTGAAGCCCTGGATCCATTAAGCCGTCTGGGCGGCAAGGACTATGCCGGATTGGGCGAGCTGCTCAGCCGGGTGAGACCCGGCTGAGCATTCAGATAACCAGGCTCAGTTGATTTGGACAATGGGAATCAACAGCGCGTCGCGGCGTTTGCCGTGCCGCCGCATCAGCATTAGACAACCGGCAATAAAGCCCAAACAGCCGAGTGACCAGAGAGCGGAGCTGAGAGGGTGGCTGGGGCTGCTACCAATCTGGTACACCAGAACAGCGGCAGTGTACGCCAGGCCGGTACTCCAGCCTGCAACAAACAGCATCCACTTGATACCGGCCTCCCGCACCATGGCGCCCAGAGTGGCAACACAAGGTGTGTACAGCAAGACAAAGACCAGATAAGAGAAAGCAGCCAGCTGGCTACCAAACAGCACTTCCATCGCGCTGAAGGTGCCGGAGTGTACACCTTGTTCTTCAGCCTGGTCGGCCCCGATCAGATTCAGTCCCAGGGGGTCGAGCAGGTTGTTGGCAACGTCAGCCAGGTTTGCAGGAATGGTTTGCAGGGATTCCAGTAATAACCCTGGTAAATAGTACGGACGATCATCTTCCTCGATGTCCGGGGTATACAGGGCGTCCAGCGTACCAACGACGGCTTCCTTGGCAAAAATACCGGTAATGATACCAACGGTTGCAGGCCAGTTATCCTGCTGAACTCCCATGGGCGCCAATACCGGAGTAGCTACTCGGGCAATGCCAGACAATACCGATTTTTCGTTATTCTGATTGCCGAAGGAACCGTCCGTACCGATGGAGTTGAGAAAGCTCAGTACAGTAACAACAATAATAATGGTTTTACCGGCTCGCATTGAAAAAGACTTCAGGCGCTCCCAGGTTTTAATCAATACACCTTTGGCTGTCGGGATATGGTAGGCCGGCAGTTCCATAACAAACGGGGTTAATTCCGGTTTGAACAGAGTGTTCTTCAAGGCCAGACCGGTAATCAGGGCCATGGCGATACCTAATATATAAAGCGAAAACACCATCGTGGCACCGTTGTCAGCAAAAAAGGCCGCGGCGAACAGGGCGAATACCGACAGCCGGGCACCACATGACATAAAGGGAGCCATGGCAATGGTCAATAAACGATCTTTATGGGTATCCATTGTTCGGGCTGCCATTACGGATGGCACGTTACAGCCGAAGCCAACGATAAGCGGTACAAACGATTTTCCGGGCAGCCCAACCGCACGCATCAGACGATCCATAACAAAGGCGGCCCGCGCCATATAGCCTGAGTCTTCAATAATGGATAAAAACAGGTATAAGCCGCCGATAATCGGAATAAAGGTGGCAACCAGCTGGATGCCGCCACCAAGGCCGTCGGAGATCAGGGTGATAAGCCATTCCGGAGCCGATATGGCATGCAGCAGATAGCGACTGCCTTCAACAAAAATGGCAGAGGATGCCATGTCAAAAAAGTCAATAAAGGCACCGCCAAAATTAATGGCGAAAGTAAACATCAAATACATGACGCCGAGAAAGAAAGGGATACCAAGAAAACGGTTTACTACCCAGTTGTCGATACGCTCCGTTAATGATTGTCCGGTGTGATGCAGGCTGATGACCTGGTGGGTTAAACGCCGGATAGATTCAAAACGGGAATTGGCGATCAGGACATCAATGGGCTGGCCCTGTTGCTTTTCAATACGCTGACGCCAGTCGGTCGCCCGTTGCACAAAGGCATCCCGATAGGCTTCTCCGATATTGGCGCTGGCGTGAAAATCACTTTCCAGCGCCTGGGCAGCCATCCAGCGGGGGTTTGACAGGGTTTGTCCGGACACTTCGATCAGCTCATCCAGAGCCGTCTGGATCTCACCAGAGACTTTCCACATGGGGGTTGGCACGGCCGCATGCTGGAGTGCATGGCCGATTACACGGCGTAATTCTTCAATACCATCGCCGGTAGATGCAATAATCGGCACCACCGGTACGCCCAATAATGTCGAGAGTTGCTGGGTATCGACATGTATGCCTTCCCGTTCGGCGACGTCGAGCATATTGACGGCGCAGACAATGGGGACACCCATATCAAGTAATTGGGACGTCAGGTAAAGATTACGTTCCAGATTCGAGCCATCAAGAATATTGATAACCAGATCGGATTCGCCGCCGATGACAAAATCACGGGCGATTTGTTCATCAAGGGACAGGTCGTCATCCTGGCAGTCGAGTGCGTAAGTACCAGGCAGGTCAACCAGCGTTTGATACTGCTCGCGAATCAGTACGATACCTTCCTTGCGTTCAACCGTGACCCCTGGCCAGTTGCCTACTTTTTGACGCGCCCCGGTCAGCTGGTTGAACAGGGTCGTTTTACCGCAGTTAGGGTTGCCAATCAGGCCGATTACAGCAGGTTTCACGTAATACTCTCCACCAAAAGAATGCTCGCCTCTTGTTTACGCAGGCTTACCGATGTGCCACGAAGCAGGATCTGAACGGGGTCACCAAGAGGGGCGACACGGCGGACTTCAATCTCGGCGCCAGGAACAACACCCAGTGCCAGTAGTTTGCGGCGGAACTGGGCTTCTGTCGCGGCGAATCCGGTTACTCGTACATGTTCACCCATACCTACCTGATCCAGTGTCATGGTCATAGAATTTTCCGTCCGAACGAAGCTCAAGGAGAAAAATGATAATGTGTATCATTTTGATGGGCAAGTGCTGTTTGCATGGTTTGCTGTTGTTGGATCAATTCAGCGGCTCGTATTATCTGCCAATATGGATGGAACTTTTCTGGCGTCAATAAACTCATTCGATATTTTCTAAGCGGGAACTAATAATAAAATAAATAGGCTGGTCGTCTGGATTAAATAGGATATTTTATTACATATTCGGTGTAGAGTTCTGACAGTGGCGGGTCTATACTGGCGTTAACACTAACCAAAACACATAGAATGTACCAATGCACATGCCAGATTATGATTTTCAGGGTCATTCCGGGCGATTTTCTATGTGTTGCCATACCATAGCCGAGGTGAATGTGAGCATTCTGGATAACGATATCGATAAGAAAATTCAGCTGCATCAACAAAAAATTGTTGAACTTGAGCAGATGAAAAAAGAGCACGAGAAGAAACTCAAGGGTCTGGAGGCATTCGATGTCGAGATCAAGCGTTTGTGCGAGCAAAATGATTTGTCTGAGTCTGAGCTATATATTGCCCGTTCAGAACAAATTGAGAAATGGATTCTGGAAATGTCTCGTGAGGAATCACCATTAGCTATCTACAATAGCCTGCTCAAACATTTTGAGCGTGCTGCAGCGCGTGGTAGCAAACGAGAAAAGAAAGTGGTTCAAGCGAAGCCAAAACTGGAAGTTGGTACTTATCGTAATCCAAACACTGATGAGAGCGTTGACAAAATCAAACGTAATCCTCGTCTGTTGGATCAATGGATCGCAGAGTACGGTATTGATACTGTAAAATCCTGGAAAGAATCTTGATATAAGTGGGCAGCGGATATATTCGCTGCCCATTGTTTTTATTACCCACCGTAATATCCCTTCCTGATTCCATGTTTGATGACGATGGTAATTCCATACCTTGTATCACATGGCCCTGAAACATTGCCTCTGTGCACATGTCCCAGAACGTTACTTTGGCGCTCCGGTGTCCTTGATAGGTGAACGACTACCGCCGGTGACACGCTTACGGTTGCCTGTCTGTCATTGTCATATCCCCTCCAATCGTTTTGTCTTGTTGTGTTTGCTACATCGTGGCTTGCTAATTAATCCATTTAAATCAATAGGTTAGGTGGTGGCCTCTGGTTTGCAGCTGGTTTTTTGGAACGCTAAAGACACCGATGCGCAGATGAGGGCAAAGCATGAAAGCCAAAGACATTGCCGAGTTGATGGACGAGCCAGCTTGTGAACACAACAAGAAGGAAAAGTCTGGATGTGCCAAGCCCAAGCCCGGTGCTACAGACGGCGGTTGTGCATTTGATGGTGCCCAGATTGCCCTGCTGCCAATTGCCGATGTCGCTCATGTGGTGCATGGCCCAATCGCGTGTGCCGGTAGCTCCTGGGATAACCGGGGTACCCGTTCCAGTGGCCCCACCCTGTATCGCATCGGCATGACCACTGATCTGACCGAGCAGGACGTGATCATGGGACGTGGTGAAAAACGTCTGTTTCACTCCATCAAACAGGCTGTCGAAGATTACAACCCACCTGCCGTATTTGTGTACAACACCTGTGTACCGGCTCTGATTGGTGATGATGTCGATGCCGTTTGCAAAACAGCCGAGGCCCGTTGGGGAGTACCGGTGATTCCTGTTGATGCCGCTGGTTTTTACGGCACCAAGAATCTGGGTAACCGCATCGCTGGTGATGCCATGGTCAAATATGTGATCGGGCATCGTGAGCCTGAACCATTACCGGAGTCGGTACAGCGTCCCGGTATCAAGGTGCACGACGTTAATCTGATTGGCGAATACAACATTGCCGGTGAGTTCTGGTACGTCTTGCCGTTGCTGGACGAGCTGGGTATCCGAGTGCTGTGTACCTTGTCCGGTGATGCCCGTTTCCATGAAGTGCAGACCATGCATCGTGCCGAAGTCAACATGATGGTGTGTTCAAAGGCGATGCTGAACGTGGCGCGCAAGCTTCAGGAACGTTTTGGTACCCCCTGGTTTGAAGGTAGCTTTTACGGCATTACCGATACCTCACAGGCCCTGCGTGATTTTGCACGGTGTATCGGTGATGACTACTTGAGCCAACGCACAGAAGCCCTGATCGAACGGGAAGAGCAGCGCATCCGTAAAGCGCTGGAACCTTGGCGTCAACGGCTGGACGGCAAGCGTGTGCTGCTCTACACCGGCGGAGTGAAATCCTGGTCTGTTATTTCAGCACTGCAGGATCTGGGTATGAAAGTGGTCGCTACCGGTACCAAAAAATCCACTGAAGAAGATAAGGCCCGCATCCGTGAGTTGATGGGGGATGACGTCAAAATGCTGGATGAGGGCAACCCCAAAGCCCTGTTGACCACTGTGCGGGATTATCAGGCCGATATTCTGATTGCCGGTGGTCGCAATATGTATACCGCCCTGAAAGCCCGTATCCCGTTTCTGGATATCAACCAGGAGCGTGAATTTGGCTATGCCGGCTATGACGGCATGCTGGAGCTGGTACGGCAGTTGGCGCTAACGATAGAAAGCCCGGTGTGGCAATCGGTTCGTCGGCCAGCACCGTGGGAAGCTACTGCCAGCCAGGGTGATCTGTTATCGGTACAGGAAGCGGGGGCAGGATTATGAATAATATTGTCAAGATGGCACCAGGCCAGTCCGGCGTGATTAAAAAGCGTAAAAAAGCGCTGTCGGTCAGCCCACTGAAAACCAGTCAGACGGTTGGTGGGGCACTGGCGGTATTGGGTGTTGCACGCGCGGTGCCGCTGATGCACGGCTCTCAAGGCTGTACCGCATTTGCCAAAGTATTTTTTGTGCGCCACTTTCGCGAGCCGGTGCCACTACAAACTACCGCCATGGATCAGGTCAGCTCGGTAATGGGGGCCGACGACAATATTGTCGAAGCGCTAAAAGTGATCTGCGAAAAAAGTGCCCCCGCATTGATTGGCCTGGTGACAACCGGCCTGGCAGAAACCCAGGGAGCTGATATCAAGCGCGCCGTCGGAGAATTCCGGAAACAGTACCCCCAGTTTGTTGGCACGGCCGTGACCGCGGTGAATACCCCCGACTTCAGTGGTTCTTTTGAAAGTGGTTTTGCGCTTACCGTTAAAGGGATACTGCAAACCCTGGTGCCTGAAGTCGACCCCGAGGCACCGTGTGCCGGTTTGCGTCACAAACAGATCAATGTCCTTTGTGGTGCCAATTTGTCACCAACCGACCTGGAATTTGTCGCCGAGAGTATCGAAAGCTTTGGATTACGGCCGCTGTTGATTCCGGATTTGTCCGGCTCTCTGGATGGCCATCTGGCCGACGAGCCTTTCAGCCCGGTCACTACCGGTGGGGTCACTGTTGCTGATATCGCTACGGCTGGTGAAAGCCTGGCCACACTGGCTGTTGGCGAAAGCTTGCACAGCTGTGCCCAATGGCTGGAAAAACACACGGCAGTACCGACACATTGTTTTGGTCATTTGATGGGGCTGGAAAGCGTCGATCAGTGGTTCCACACCTTGTCGCAACTCAGCGGCCGGCCAGTACCTGAACGCTGGGTGCGTCAGCGCAAACAGCTGCAGGATGCCATGCTGGATACCCATTTTATGCTGGGACTGTCACGGGTGGCGATAGCCTCCGACCCGGACATGCTGACCGGTTTCACGCGTCTGCTACAAGGCATGGGAGCTGAGGTAGTGACCGCCGTAGTACCGACTCAGGGGCCGGCCTTGAAAACCTTGCACGATGTACCGGTGCAAGTTGGTGATCTGGAAGACCTGGAAATGGCTGCTGCCGCGTCCGGGGCACAGCTTCTGCTTACCAACAGTCATGGTGCCGAGAGTGCCGAGCGACTGGGTATCCCGCTGTTCCGGATTGGCTTTCCCCAATACGACGTGGTGGGAGGCTTTCAGCGCTGCTGGTTTGGTTATCGCGGTACCAGCCAGGCGCTGTTTGATCTGGCTAATCTTGTCTTGAGTCAGCATCACGAGCTGGAGCCATATCATTCCCGTTATTCGCAAAAACACGATGCTGTGCCAGCCGGGTCATACCCTGGTGATGTCTCGTCTCATTGAGTCGCTGATCAGTAAAGAGGACAGATGCATGAGTATTACTCGCAAACTGGCAGTGGTGGATGACAACGAAGACGGCACGCTGTTGAAAGTTGCCTTTGCAACATCAGACCAGATAACGGTTGATCAGCATTTTGGCTCAGCGCATGCCTTTTCGATTTATGGCGTGAATCCCGAGAATGCCTATTTGCTCGAGGTCAGTGAGTTTGGCGACCTGAAACAGGATGGCAACGAAGACAAGCTGGCTGAAAAACTGGAGATGCTCCGGGGGTGTGTTGCGGTGTATTGCCGGGCGTGTGGCGCATCGGCGGTGCGGCAGCTACTGGTGCTGGGGATTCAACCGGTCAAGGTCAGCGACGGCACCGAAATCAGCGAGATGCTGATCAACTTGCAGCAGGAGCTGCGAGAAGGGCCATCAGCCTGGCTGGCCAAAGCGATTCGTAGTCAGCAACACCTTAACCCCAACCGTTTTGACACCATGGAATCGGAAGGCTGGAGCGAATAATTCGCCCGCTACTATTTCATCCTCAGGAGAAACACCATGAACGACACAGTCATTGATGCTGATCACGAGCAGCTGGCCAACCCGCTGGTGCGTCAGGTTGTAGTGCAATTGCGCGCCATGGACAGCTACGGCACTTACGACACCTGGAGTGACGACAAAGTGCTGGACCCCATGATCCTGACCAAGGAACGCCGCCGCGAAATCCCGGTAGTGGGTGATCCGGACGAAACCACCGTGTCACGCATCAAGGCGTATTACAACGCCCTGGCGACAACCATTGAACAGGAAGCCGGATTAATGGCTGTCCCTGTTATCAATATTACTCACGAAGGTTTTGGTCGCGCCATGATCATTGTGGGCAAGCTGGTGGTACTGGATAAAACCCTGCGTGATGTGCACCGCTTCGGTTTTGATTCGCTTGAAAAAATGATTGCCGAGATCGAAAAGGTCAGCGGCAAGGCCGTCTCAATGATTAACAATCATCGGGATGTTGCCGAAATGTAACGAGGCCGGGTCACGGCCGAGCGTGGCCCGATGAACGTATTGGATAAATGGAGGCCGGTTTATGACTCCCGAAGAGATCAAGGCACTGAAAAAGAACGTGAGCGCCAAAAAACGTATGGCGACTGAAATAGCGTCAAAAATACACGACGTGGTTGAAGACACTTTCTGGACTGAGTACCAGACCTTGCCAGCCCTGGCCGAGGAAGCGATCGCGGCCTGTGAGGCCTGGAAAGCAGCTCAGGCGGAATATGAAACAAAAACCAAAGCGGCCGAAACGGCCTGAAGAATAGCGCTGGAATAACCGGACTTTCCTGGCTGTCGGGCTAACCGTCCCGGATCCATCAGTCGAGTAATGGGCCAGCAAGAGCTCGTCTCGTCTTGTTGTCATGTCAGGAGTCGTCATGGTGTTGGGGGAACCCGGCACAACAAAGCAACCGTGATTAGCACTTATAACCAGAGAGAGGAGATCGGCCATGACTGACACTATCGTTGGCCGCACACGAGGCGGAGAAGAGTGGACGCCTGAATTTGTCACGGCACTGGACCCGATGACCTGCATCGGCTGTGGCCGTTGTTACAAGGTATGCCCACGAGATGTATTTGATCTTGTTGATCGTGCGGATGTGGTCGATGCCGAAGAGGATGACGACGACTTTTACGATGATGATGACGAGATGAAGGTAATGACTATTGCCAATGCAGATGACTGTATTGGCTGTGTCTCCTGCGCTCGTGTTTGTCCAAAAAGCTGTCACACACATGAAGCACTAGCGGGGTAATCGTCATGCCAAAACCAGAATATCATGTCTTTGTTTGTGGTCAGCAGCGCCCAGCGGGGCATCCCCGTTCCAGTTGTGGAGAAAAAGGCGCTGCGCCCTTGATGCAGGCTTTTTCTGAACGCCTGATTGCCAAAGGCTTGTTCAGCAAAGTGTCGCTGGTCGCGACAGGCTGCCTGGGACCATGCCGGGCTGGAGCCAATGTATTGGTGTACCCGGGCGGTACACTTTATATACAGGTTGCCCCGGAGGATATTGACCAGATCATCGACCAGCACTTGATCGGTGGCGAGCCATGGCTCGACAAGGTTGCCCCGGATGAGGTATGGCAGTGAGCCTGCTGGCCAGCTCGTTACAGCACGACGCTGTCTCCGGGACAGCGGCCGAGCGCCTGGTCGAGGAAAAGGCTCGCATCAACGCCGTTCAGCAGGCGTTACTGGCGGAACTGGGCAAGATCGGCCTGGCTGAGCATTGTCCGGGTATTACGGCGGCGTTTGATGCTGCCGAGATCCGCATCGATCCGTTTGATCAGAGTGAGTCGCTGCAATGTTACTGGAAAACCCCCTTGGGGATGAATCAGGGAACGGTGCAGTTACTGCCAGATGATCAATTGTTCGCAGAATACGATGTGTTGTGTGTTCATCCAGACAAACCGGCCTGGTTTGTCGAAGCGGTGACGGCCTGGGGGCAAGCGAGCACGCTCAAGACTGAATTACGACTGATCCCGGTGCCCTGAGCAATGCTCAGAACGTTATAAAACAAGTGGCCAGGAAAGCACTCACTGGCCCTTGTTCCCTGCTTCCATTCTCCCTTCCTGATACATCCCTGCCATTTTTGGTTATTCATCATTCCTCTTGCCCGATTGCGCAACTTCCTGGTGGCTATCTTGTGCCGGGATATACGCCAGTTGCCAAGCGCGAGGTCTGGCAAAGGTTCGCTTTCGCTTGTCGTATAAACCCAACACAAGCGCTTGTAGTAACTACGACAAAGCCTTGCCTGCGTTGTGTTCGCTACATCGTTTCATTCCCGACATTGTCTTTAACTGACTGAATTATAAACATTTTTTTATACGTATTTGGCGTGGCATATCGATTGCACCTTCTCTTCAGGCAACCCTTTCCAGCCGGCTCCAGTCATTTGCCGGGAGCGGCCGTAGCCACAGGAGGCAACATCATGATCACAATGACCGATAGTGCAATTTCCGCAGTTCGCCGTTTTATGCAGTCCAGCGAGGCCCCGATGGCGGGTCTGCGCATCAAGGTCGAAGGTGGCGGCTGTTCCGGCTTTCAATATGGCATGAAGCTGGAAGAGAACGTTACCCAAGGGGATGAGGTACTGGATTTTTCCGGCCTTACCGTACTGGTTGATGAAAACAGTGCAGCGCTGCTGGAGGGCGTGACGGTGGATTTTGTCGACGGCTTTGAAGGCAGTGGCTTCAAGTTTGAAAACCCGAATGCATCCAACAGTTGTGGTTGTGGCAAATCATTCAGCGCCTGAATGCAATCGCTGATTTATATCCGATCCAGACTCGCCGCAATCCGGCATCGATACCAGGAGCAGAATTATGTGGGATTACTCTGAAACCGTTAAAGAACACTTCTACAACCCTAAAAACGCCGGGTCGGTCACTGAGGCCAATGCGGTTGGTGACGTCGGTTCCATCAGCTGTGGTGACGCCCTGCGCCTGACACTGAAAGTTGAACCCGATACCGAGATTATTCTGGACGCCGGGTTCCAGACCTTCGGTTGTGGCTCCGCCATCGCCTCTTCTTCTGCCCTGACCGAAATGGTGAAAGGCAAGACCCTGGATCAGGCGCTGGAAATCAGCAATCAGGATATCGCGGATTTCCTTGACGGCCTGCCTCCGGAAAAAATGCACTGTTCCGTGATGGGGCGTGAAGCCTTGCAAGCGGCAGTGGCCAATTATCGTGGCGAAGTCTGGACCGATGATCATGAAGAAGGTGCATTGATCTGCAAATGCTTTGCGATTGATGACGTGATGATCCGTGACACCATCAAGGCCAATAACCTCAGCACCGTGGAAGAAGTCACAAACTACACCAAAGCCGGTGGTGGTTGCTCCTCTTGTCACGAAGGCATCGAGAATATTCTCTCCGAAGAGTTGGCTGCTCGTGGTGAAACCTTTGCGCCAAGTGCAATCGGTAAAAAAGAAGGCTTTGTGAATCTGGCAGAAACAAAGGCCGAGCCAACGCCGCCCGCCAAGTTAAGCACGGTGCAACGTATCCTGAAAATCCAGCAAGTCCTGGAAGGATTACGCCCGGCCTTGCAGGCCGATGGTGGTGATGTCGAGCTGCTGGATGTGGAAGGCAAAAACGTTTACGTCAAGCTGGTCGGAGCCTGTTCCGGGTGCCAGATGGCCGCCATGACACTGGGTGGCGTGCAGCAGAAGCTGATCGAAGAACTGGGTGAATTTATCAAGGTTATCCCTCACACCGAACGTCCCGTTGAAATTGCAGGAGTCTGATCATGGCTGATATTTACCTCGACAATAACGCCACTACCATGTGCGATCCCGAAGTGGTTGATGCGGTGATGCCGTATTTCAGTGAGCAGTTTGGTAATCCGTCCTCCATGCACAGTTTTGGCAACAAGGTTGGATTTGCCCTCAAGGCTGCCCGCAAAAGTGTACAGAACATTCTGGGGGCAGAGCACGATTCGGAAATCATCTTCACTTCCTGTGGCTCTGAATCGGACTCCACCGCTATCCTGTCGGCACTGAAAGCCCAGCCGGAACGCAAGGAAATCATCACCACAGTGGTGGAACATCCTGCGGTACTGAACCTGTGCGATTACCTCGCCACCGAGGGTTACACCGTCCACAAGCTGGCCGTCGATGACAAGGGCCGACTGGATCTGGAAGAGTACAAAAAGCTGCTGACAGACCAGGTCGCCATTGTCTCCGTGATGTGGGCCAATAACGAAACCGGTACCATTTTCCCGGTACTGGAAATGGCCGAGCTGGCTGATGCCGCCGGTGTGTTGTTCCATACCGATGCGGTGCAGGCCGTGGGCAAGATCCCCATGAACCTGCAGGATACCTGCATCCATATGCTGTCGTTGTCCGGGCACAAGTTGCACGCGCCCAAAGGCGTAGGCGTGTTGTATCTGCGCCGTGGTGTACGTTTTCGTCCACTGCTGCGGGGTGGCCATCAGGAGCGTGGTCGTCGTGCCGGCACCGAAAATACAGTGGGAATCGTTGGGCTGGGCAAAGCCTGTGACCTGGCGATGGAGCACATGGAGTATGAAAATACCGAAGTGGCCAAGCTGCGTGACCGTTTGCAGGCCGGCATCCTTGCCGCTGTACCGCATTCCTTTGTGACCGGAGATCCCTCCAACCGTCTGCCAAATACGCTGAATATTGCTTTTGAATACATCGAAGGCGAAGCCATCCTGTTGCTGATGAACAAGGCTGGTATTGCGGCGTCGTCTGGTTCTGCCTGTACCTCTGGTTCGTTGGAACCATCCCATGTGATGAAGGCGATGGGCATTCCTTATACCGCAGCTCATGGCACGGTGCGTTTCTCTCTCAGCCGTTATAACACTCCGGAAGAAATCGAACGGGTGATCGAAGCTGTGCCACCGATTGTCGCCAAGTTGCGCAAGCTGTCACCTTATTGGGATGAAAACGGTCCGGTGGAAAACCCTGAACAAGCCTTTGCGCCTGTTTACGCCTGAGTTTGACTGAGCACAGGAGCGCGACCATGACCACAGAACTTCCTGCCATTGTTATTGATGACACCACGTTGCGTGATGGCGAGCAAAGCGCCGGCGTTGCCTTTACCGCAGATGAAAAACTGGCCATTGCCAGTCATCTGTCGGCGATGGGTGTGCCGGAGCTGGAAATCGGCATTCCGGCGATGGGAGATGAAGAACGAGAGGTGATGCAAGCCATTGCCGAGCTGGGGCTGTCGTCGCGCCTGTTGGCCTGGTGCCGTTTGTTTGATCAGGATCTGGATGCGGTACGGGGTCTGGATGTGGATATGGTGGATTTGTCGATTCCGGTATCGGATCAACAGATTACCCACAAGCTGGGTCGCGACCGGCGCTGGGTCGAAGGCCAGGTCGAGCGTCTGGTAGCCACCGCCGGTGATGCCGGTTTCGAAGTCTGTCTGGGGTGCGAAGATGCCTCCAGAGCCGATGCCGACTTTGTTGCCCGTCTGGCCGATATCGCCGCCAATGCCGGTGCCCGGCGTCTGCGGTTTGCCGATACGGTTGGCATCATGCAGCCATTCTCGGTACTCGACAGCATGCGCACTCTGCGTCGTCGTACTGATCTGGAACTGGAGATGCACGCCCACGACGACTACGGCCTGGCCACCGCCAACACTCTGGCGGCGGTGATGGGTGGAGCCACTCATATCAATACAACGGTGAATGGTCTGGGTGAACGGGCAGGGAATGCGCCGCTGGAAGAATGTGTCCTGGCGTTGAAGCACTTGCACCAGCTTGAAACCGGCGTGAATACCCTGTTGATGCCCGGCTTGTCGGCCCTGGTTGAACAGGCTTCAGGACGTAGCGTCAGCTGGAACAAAAGCATTGTGGGGGCAGGCGTCTTCACTCATGAAGCCGGTATTCATGTTGATGGCCTGATCAAGGATCCACTGAATTATCAGGGCCTTGATCCTCTGGAACTGGGCCGCCAGCACCAGATGGTACTGGGCAAGCATTCCGGTAAACACGGGCTGATCCGGGCCTACCAGGACATTGGTATCGAGCTGCTGAGCTGGCAGGTTCCGGTGTTACTGCAACAGCTTCGCATTTGGGTCACTCGTTCCAAGCAGGTGCCATCGGCCAGCCAGTTGGTGGACTTGTATCTTGCGTTGGAGCCAGTCATGGGCCATGGCCATAGCGCCAATGGCCCGACAGAGGAGATGAACGTATGTCAGCTACATCCAGTCGCCAGCTAACGGCTCGCCAATCGTTGTGGTCGCAATGGCGTGAAGACATTGCCAGCGTGTTTGAACGAGATCCGGCAGCCCGCACGACCTTCGAAGTGTTGACCACATATCCTGGTGTACACGCGCTGATTTTTCACCGTATCTCGCACCGGTTATGGCTGCGGGGCTGGTGTTACGCTGCCCGCTGGCTGTCCTGTTTTGCCCGCTTGCTCAGTAATGTGGATATTCATCCTGGAGCGACAATCGGCGCCCGTTTTTTTATCGACCACGGCGCTTGTGTGGTGATCGGCGAAACCGCCGTCGTTGGTGACGATGTCACGCTTTATCACGGCGTGACGCTGGGAGGCACCAGCTGGAACAAGGGCAAGCGTCATCCAACCTTGGGAGATGGCGTGATGGTAGGAGCCGGAGCCAAGATTCTCGGCAATATTACCGTCGGTAGCGGCAGTCGGGTTGGGGCCAATTCCGTTGTGGTCGAGGACGTTCCTGAACAATGCACCGTGGTAGGGATTCCAGGCAAGGTAGTCAAACTGCGCGAAGCGGGCTTGCTCAACCCTTATGGCATCGATCTGGACCATCATTTGATACCAGACCCTGTTGGTAAAGCGATCAGCTGTTTGTTAAGCCGGATTGACCTGTTGGAATCCCGCCTTGATAGCCGGGATGCCGAAGAGCGCTACAGCCATTGCGAGACAGATAATCAGATTTGTGAACAGGACTGCCCTGGTGGCCAGGTGATCAAGGCCCGGCAGTCATTGGGGACGGTGAGGTAAGCAGCATGGACTTGCAGGATTTCAAAGGCCAGATGATGTATTTCGACGAGCCGCTGACCGCGGAAGTTGAAGAGCTCATGAACCGGGCAGCATATGCATACGGCGATGGGGATGCAGAAGGCTACTTGTTAAAAGCCTATGCCCGGGCTCCTGCTCATATGACGGTTCTGGTTGGCCTGTACCGGTTTTATTACTACCAGCATCGTTTGCCTGAAGCGATTGCCGTCGCCCATGAGGTGATGGCTGAGATTGCCCCTGGAATCGGCTTTCCGGACCATTGGGAAAAGCTCACCTCCGACGATTTGAAACGGGGTGTGCTGGAATCTTTTACCCGGGTGCGCTTTTACCTGCTGGCCTTGAAAGGAGCCGCCTATCTGACATTGCGGCTGGGTGATATGGCCGAAGGGATACGGATGCTGAACAAGGTGGTGGAGTTTGATACCAGCGACCGGTTGGGTGCCCGATCGTTACTGCAATCGATTGGCCCGGCCGTGGTGGTCAATAACCAGCCAGCCACCCCGGCAGTATCATAAGAATAGAGAAGAATGGACAGCAAGCGACTGACTTGCTGCGACCATCGGCGGGTGTCCGGCCATTGTGCGACGACGACCCGACGATGAGCTGACAAGACGTGATGAATAACGTGATTGATGACGAGAGCTATCTAACAGCGACCTAACAGAGGGGTAACGCTATGGAACTGCAAGACGAATTGAGCCTGGAAGACGCATTGGATGAATTGGTGTCGGCGGAGGACTTTCTGGAGTATTTCGGCGTACCTTTTGATCCGGCTGTGGTTCATGTGAACCGGCTGCATATCATGCAGCGTTATCACGACTACCTGAGTCAGAGTGAAGACTCCATGGCAACACATCTGGGTAATGACGAAGCCTTGCGCTCTGTCTATCGGGCACTGCTTGAACGTGCTTATTCCGATTTTGTGGAATCTGATGCCCTGACCGAAAAGGTATTCAAAGTGTTCCGTATGCACGAGCCACAAACCGGCTTTGTACCATTGGATAGCCTGCTGTAATTCAAGCAAAAGGAGGAGCCTGTGAAACCTGCCTATGAGTATGGCGATGAAGTAAGGCTGATTCGCAACGTCCGTAACGATGGTACTTACCCCGGCAAGGACGTCGGGGAGCTGCTGATTCAGCGAGGTGCCATTGGTTGTGTTTACGACGTCGGCACCTACTTGCAAGACCAGCTGATCTATCGGGTGCACTTTCTGGATACCGGCTGCACGGTTGGCTGCCGCGAGGAAGAGTTGATCCCGGCGGATGCATACTGGATCAGCAACCGTTTTGAATTCCGGGATGCGGTGGTGGCGACTGTGTCGATGTCGAGTCAGGGTGAGGCGGTGGTTCAGCCAGGGGATCTGGGAGAAATATCCCGGGTGATCCGTGAAGACGGCAAGTTGTTTTATCACGCTCGTTTTCACGGTCGTACCTTTCAGGTTCCAGAAGCGGCACTTGAAGCTCCGGATGATGATCGTCCGCCGGTGGAGCATGAGGATTCACAAATAGCAGGGGGAGCAGCATGAGTGCACTGGCCCGATCTGTCGAGCATGAGGACAGACCACTGAATGGTTACCGTGAGCTGCGGATTGCTGGCGAGCAATTCGGTTGTTCACCTCATGAGCTCACGCCTGAGCAGGCGCGCAAATTACAACGTATCGCCAGTAATGAGCTGGCGTTGGAACAGTTGATACTGTCCAGCCCGGAAGCGGCACAGGTGAGTGTTCCGACCTCACAACTGGACGCGGCTCTGGATCAGATTCGCCAACGGTATGAGTCCGATGCGCAATTTGAAGAAGCATTGGAGCATAACGGGCTGGAGACTGATGACTTGCGTGACGGTCTGTTGCGGGAGTTAACGGTCGAAGCGGTGATGGAGTTGGTGGGTAGCCGGGGAGTGCATGTTGATGCGACCGAAGCGACCTTGTTTTATTACTTGCATCCAGAACGTTTTGCCAAGCCCGAAATCCGTACCGCCCGACATATTCTGATTACCGTGAACGAAGGCTTTGCCGAGAACGAACGCAACGCGGCTTTTCAGCGTCTGGAGGAGATCACGCGTCGGGTGAAGCGTTCGCCCAAGCGTTTTGCTGAGCAGGCACTGAAACACTCCGAGTGTCCGACCAGCCTGAATGGCGGTTTGTTGGGGGAGGTTCGTGCCGGCACCCTGTTCCCTGAGCTGGACAAGGCCTTGTTTTCGATGTCGGAAGACGAGCTGCGAGGTCCGATTGAAAGCGAATTGGGTTGGCATTTATTGTGGTGTGAAAAAATCCACCCGGCCACCCTGATGCCTCTGGATGAGGTATTGCCTCGCCTGCAAGAGGAATTGCAACAGCGTCAGAACAAGCGTACCCAGAAGCTCTGGCTGAAACAGCGCGCCGCCAGCGTCTGAGTCGATTACCTGCCGCGCCGGAGACTGTCGGCGTGGCGCACTGATCCAGGAGGTCACCATGGCAGACAGCCCAAGCTCCGCACAGCCTACATGTTCATTTTGCGGGATCGAAAAATCCCCTCAAGTTCCCCTGATAGCCGGTAACGACGGTCATATTTGTGAGCAATGCGTCAAGCTGGCCTATCAGGTTGTTAGCAGTTGGGGGCGTCGTACCCAGAATCCGTCCGAGCCGGAATTAAAAACGCCACTGGCGATCAAGGATTTTCTGGACGAATACATTATCGGTCAGGATGAAGCGAAAAAAACGCTATCGGTCGCCGTCTATAACCACTATCTGCGTTTGAAGTTCCAGGACAGCCAGGCCGAAGCCAGAATACCGGTTAACGGTGGCAGCGATATGGTCGAGCTGGAAAAATCCAATATCCTGCTGGCCGGGCCATCTGGTACTGGTAAAACCTTGCTGGTCAAAACCCTGGCACGGATTATTGGTGTGCCTTTTGTGATCGGTGACGCCACTACTCTGACCCAGGCCGGTTATGTCGGTGAAGATGTTGACAGCCTGCTCAAGCGCCTGCTGGAAGCTGCCGAAGGGGATGTCCAGCAAGCCCAATGGGGCATTGTCTATATCGATGAAATCGACAAGATTGCCAGCCGCGGCAGTGGTGGTGCCAGTGCCCGGGACGTATCCGGGGAGGGTGTGCAACAAGCATTACTGAAAATGGTTGAAGGCAGTGAAGTTCGCATTTCCAAATCCGGCCGTCGGGAAGGGGGAGAGGAAGTGGTGCTGAATACGCAGAATATTCTGTTTATTGTTGGTGGGGCTTTCCCTGGACTGACAGAGCTGATCAGCAAACGGTTGCAGCCACCCAAGTCCGGGATTGGTTTCAGTGCCCCGATCAATACCGCCTCAGCAATCAGTAATGAGCAGTTATTGGTGGCTTTGCAACCGGATGACTTGCTGCAATTTGGCCTGATTCCTGAATTTATCGGCCGTTTCCCGGTGATTACCTTTTTGCAGGATCTGGATGTCGACAGCCTGAAACGGATTTTGACCGAACCCAGAAATGCCCTGACCAAGCAGTACCGCCAGCTGTTTGCCTTCCAGAATGTCGGATTGGACTTTACCGAAGAGTCGCTGACCTTTATTGCCAAGGAAGCCGTGAAGCGGGGGACGGGAGCCAGGGGATTGCGAGGAATGATGGAATCCATGCTGCTGTCGACCATGTTTGACTTGCCATCCCGTACTAATCTGGCTTCGTGCACCGTTCAGGTGTCGGGAGAAGAGGAGTCGGCGCAACTCAGCGTGCGGGAAGAATATGGTGATGGTGAAGTGGTGCAGGAGCCTTTACCGACACCGACGGCAACCGTTGACGTTGCAGATAAATCTGAAGCTCTACCCGCAGCATCCCAAAGCGTTTGATGATTTGACGGGAGCTGCTGTTTTGTTTTTTGGGTCGCCTCTGGCGGCCTTTTTTTATGGTTTGGGGATAACCAGTTACCGCTTGTTGGCCGCAAGGGTCAGAAACAAGGCTTGAAAGGTTTGATCAGGACTAAAAAAAGGCACGGCCAGTGGGGATTACTGGCCATGCAAGGCTTTGAGGAAGGAAAAGCAAATTTACAGCGGCAAACCAAATTCAGGGGCAATCTGGCCTAACCAGGTATTCAGGCGTTCTTCGGTCAGTCCGGTCTGGTTGTCGAGGTCGAGCGCCAGACCAACAAATTTATCGTCCAACAAGGCGGCGGACTGTTCAAATTCATAGCCATCGGTTGGCCAGCTGCCAACGAATTTGGCACCACGCTCGGTGAAAAACTCGTACAGCTCTCCCATGGCGTCCAGAAACTCATCCGGGTAACCTACCTGATCACCCAGGCCATAGATGGCTATGGTTTTGCCGCTGAAATCCATATCTTCGATTTTGGGTAAAAATTCTTCCCAGCTTTCTGCATCGCAGTCTGATGACAGGCCTGGCAATTCGCCGTCGCCCAGAGTCGGAGTGCCGATCAGCAGATATTCGTAGCTGGCAAAGGCATCAGGCTCGGTTCTGTTGACGTTGAGCGGTGCGTCCATGATGTCGTCGTCGAATTTCTTTTTGATCATTTTGGCAACCTTACGGGTCTTGCCTGTGTTGCTGCCGAAAAACAGCCCTATTTTGGCCATGCGTGTTCTCCTTTTGGGACGGTAAATAGGCACTTGCCGTTGATCATTTTCGATATCATTAACGGCTGTTGCTCATACCGGGGTTTTGCAGGCGTTGTGCCAGTTTGTCGGAGCTGTAACGTTATGAATTTTCTGGTTTTTTTTATTTTGTGTCGGTATGTGTCGGAAACCAGACAAGCGTAATCGGTAGATCTTTGCTGCTTTGTAGCTTTTCCAACAAACCCTGCTATTGACTGCTCAAGCCGTCTCTGACTGTCGGGGACATCTATTTACTCCTGCACGGCGGCAACCCGCGACCTTCGGGGCTGCCGGATGATCTCGACTCGGTGTCGCCGACGTTTGACTTGACCCGTCAGGCCTGCAAGTCGGCTTCGTGATTCGAAACCATCCGGTGGCCAAGAGTGAGCACCGGATTAAATAGATATCCTCTGTTATATATACAGAGTTATAAGGCTTTGATCCTCAACTTAATCAATGTTTATCCACAGATCTTGTGTATAAAATTTTTGATATGGCATGCTTTTTGTCAGCTAATGAGGGACGATGATATGGATTAACCGTGTTGTCTTTTAATTTGTTGGTTTTTTATTTTTTTCTTTAAAAACAAGGTGTTATTTATTTTTTTATTGGCTTTTGAATAGCTTTTAGCAGCAAGAGAATCAGTTGGTTATCATATAATCTGAGTGATTATTACTGATATCGCTTATAGGCTCCGGTAAAAATGAAAATAACATGACAGATTATCCACAGATTTTGTGGATAACTTTGGGTGTAAGTTGAAGAAAAATACGTTCAGGCATGATGAGTGGGCGGGCACTGTCAGATTGTACAAAAAACAACCAGCTGGTGGGGCGTCGTGCTGCCGTGCAGGTGGGATCCGGGGAGCGTGCAGGGCAACAGGATTGCCAGGCAAACAACATAATGATCCCCGGAGCCTGGGTCTTTGGCGGATTATTGAGTCAGTGATGCTTTTAAGGGTTCGTGCTGTGCCGCTTCAAGGCGCGGTCCAAACTGGCTGACAACCTGTGCTGATGCCGCGGATGCCAAGCGGCCGGCAGCCGCAAAGTCATGGCCATGGGTCAATGCATAGAGGAAAGCTCCGGCAAACATATCTCCGGCACCGTTGGTGTCGACGGCGGTGACGCTGTGTGGTGCAATGCGGTGCAGTTGTTCGCCATCCCAGGCCAGGGCACCGTCTTTGCCACAGGTAACCGCAAAGGTGTGGGCCTTGGTTTTTAAAGCCGTAATGGCGTCATCCAGATGGCTGGTTTCTGTTAGCAGTTGGGCTTCCTGCTCATTGCAGAACAGCAGATCAACACCGTCGCCCATGATTTCCAGAATACCGTCACGAAAGTATTGCACCATGGCTGGGTCAGAGCAGGTCATGGCGACCTTGACGTCATGTTGGCGCGCCAGTTCGCGTACCTGAACGGCGGCTGCCCGCGAGGTATCTCCTGTCACCAGGTAGCCTTCTATATATACGTACTCGGAACTGGCGATGGCGGTTTCGTTGATATGTCGGGCGTGCAGGTCTGAGGTAATACCGAGGAAGGTATTCATGGTGCGTTCGGCATCCGGGGTAACCATAACCAGGCATTTGCCGGTAGTGCCGGTTTCACGATCGTCGCCCAGATTGGTGTCTACGCCAGCTGCCTTGAGGTCGGTGACATAAAAATCCCCTGATTCGTCGTTGGCGACATTACAGGTGTAGTAGGTTTTGGCACCAAAATAGCTGGCTCCTATAATAGTGTTGGCAGCACTCCCTCCACAGGCGCGTTTTTTCAGACCATAGGTGTCGGTCAGTTGCCCGAGCAGCCCGGTCAGTTGCGTTTCGTCAATCAGGGTCATCAGGCCTTTTTCTATGCCCGCTTTGGCAAAAAAGGCGTCATCCACCTCAAATTCCTTATCGACCAGTGCGTTACCGATGCCGTAAATGTGGTATCCCATTGTGTATCTCGTGTTATGTCAAAGAGGCCGCAGTGTAACAAATGACAGCGACAACGGACGATGGGCCGCGGCTCTCTGCCGCTGTTGGTTCTGGTGTGGCTGACCCGGTGTTCGACCGTCGGTTTATTGATGCCGTCGGTTGAGGTTTGCGTTTATGATACGGCGATGAATCCTGTTTCCCGCTTTATCCGTCAGCATCAGCGTGTTCGTCATGCGGTGTATCAGACTGAGTCGAATATTTTTCGTTCAATGACGCGTACCGCATCAACCTTGCTGTTGTTTGTGGGTGTTCATGCGTTAGCGATGATGTGGCTGGAGTCCATGACCCCCTGGCAGGCGGTGTGGTTGACGCTGACCACGCTGGCGACGGTGGGTTATGGGGGTGTGTCGGCACAAACCCCGCTGGGGCAGCTGATGACGATTGTGCTGATGTATGGCTGCGGCATCACACTGATGACTTTCCTGATCAGTGATTATGTCGATTTTCGAATGGCGCGGCGGGAACGTATCCGCACCGGACACTGGGACTGGAATATGGCTGACCACATTTTGATCATCAATTCACCGAAGTACAATTATGAAGCCTATTTCTTGAGGATGGTCAGCCAGATACGGGAAAGTGGCGAGTATACGGATACGCCGATCATGCTGTTGAATCAGGACTTTGCCAATGGTCTGCCTGACAGTTTACGACGGCTGGGGGTGGTGCATGTGACCGGGTTGGCCAGTCGTCCGGAAGATTTGGCCCGGGCCGGTGTTGAGCGGGCACGGCATATTGTGGTGCTGTCGCGGGATGAATATTCTCCGGATAGCGACAGCTATTCTTTTGATGTCTGCTATCGTCTGTATGAGCGCCATCTGGGGCCGCGGGTGATTGCCGAAGTTGTGGACGACGCCAATCGGGCGCGTTTGCGGGACTTGAAGATCAAGGCATTGTTACGACCCATTCGTTCATATCCGGAAATTATTGTCCGGGCGATGGTGGCCCCCGGCGTTGAGCGGATTATTGAAGATATGTTCACCCATGAGGATGATCATGCCGTGCGTTATCCCGTTTGGCTGGAGGGAGAACGTTGGGCTGATGTGGTGAATGCGGTGGTACAAAATAATCTCGGTACCCCGTTGGCGTTTGTCTCAAAGGAAGGGGAGGTATTTACCCACCCGGATGGAGATGAACACGTCCAGGCGCAGTCGATTATCGTCCTGGTTCACACGGAAAAACCTCCTACCGTGAGCGATATCCAGCACGCAATCGAAATCCATTTTAATCAGGGCCTGGCTGATATCGAATAGCTTTTCCGTGGTTCCCACAGTGCGTTGTCAGGGCCGTTTATCCTGTTCTGAATGTGTGTGGTAACGGGGGGATGCGATTGCTGTTGTCTCACCGGTGCCCGGCTGTCTTTCTGTTTCCGGCTGACTGTCTTGTTTCCCGATGAGGCTTGACGTTCTGGCACCGCGAACCTTCTGCTATAGTCGCCCGGTTATTTAGCGGGAGTTGTGCCAATGCTCAGTCAGTTACTGGCGTTACTGTCCGATGGTCGTTTTCATTCCGGGGACGACTTGGGGCAGATATTGGGGGTCAGTCGGGCCGCCATATGGAAGCAGATGAAAAAGCTGGATGAGCTGGATATTCCCTATTCTTCTGTTAAAGGTAAAGGTTATCGGCTGCAGGATGCCATCGAGCTGCTCGATCAGGCCAGTATCGAGCAGCAGATGTCAGATCGGCTGGATCGGCTGGATATCTTGCTGGATGTGGATTCCACCAACAGCTGGTTGTATCAGCGGGCGCCGGATCATTTGGGCAAGCGTTATGCGGTTCTGGCAGAGAAGCAGCATCAGGGACGCGGTCGACGCGGTCGCCACTGGGTCAGCCCGTTTGGAAAAAATATCTACCTGTCTTTTCTGGTGACGCTGCCAGGTACCTTGGCTGAACAGGAAGGCTTGAGCCTGATGGTGGCCATTGCCCTCGAGAAAGCACTGCTGGCGCTGGGTATTGAAGGGGCTGGGCTGAAATGGCCGAACGACGTGTATATCGAGGATAAAAAAGTAGCTGGTATTCTGTTGGAAGGTTGTCAGACACAGCCTGGTTTTTGTCAGATTGTTATTGGTATTGGTCTTAATCTGGCGCTGAACCCGCAGGATGCGGAGCGTATCGAACAGCCCTGGACCGCCTTGCGACATTATCAACCAGGTCTGTCACGCAATACGGTTGCCGCGGTGCTGTTACAACAACTGAACTGGGCGGTGGATGAATTCCAGCGCGATGGCTTTGGTCCCTGGATGGCGTATTGGGCTGAACGGGATGTCTTTTACCGCAAGGAGGTTGTTTTGAGCGGATTGGCCGAGCCACGTTATGGTGTCGTAAAAGGTGTGAATCGCAAAGGGGAATTGCTGTTGCAAACCACCCGCGGTATTGAAGTGGTTATTGCAGGAGAATTGAGTGTCCGTCCTGTTAATTGATGCGGGGAATACCCGTATAAAGTGGCGTTATCAGGGCGACGGTGGTGTTGTTCATCGTGGTGGTTGCGCCCATGCGGACGTGGCTGCCCAGCAATGGCCTGCGGTTGGACGTGCGCTGGTGGCCAGTGTGCATGATAACCCCGGACTGCATCAGCAGCTGCAGCAGCAATTTGCCGATCGACTGGTGTGGTTGTCTCATCCACTACTGGACTATACGGATTTCCAGCATTGTTACCCCAACCCTGAGCGCCTGGGCGTTGATCGTTGGCTGGCGATGCTGGGTGCTCGCAAGCACAGCGATGCTGATGTACTGGTCGTTGATGCCGGGACTGCGATGACGGTTGATTTTCTGTTGTCAGACAATCAGCATGAAGGCGGGTTTATTGTGCCGGGGCTCACATTGGCGCAACAGATGCTCTGGCAGAATACCGAACGGGTACGCCCGTACCTGGACGAAATGGCCAGCGAACAACTGCAACCCGGTCGTGATACGGTGCAATGCGTCACCGCCGGGGTGCGGCGTCAGCAGGTTGCTTTTGTGCGTAATGTGCTGGAAGACTATGAGGGGTATATCCCCTTTTTTACCGGTGGTGATGGAGAATGGCTGGCCGTCGCACTCGACGTTCCTTACTGGCCTGAGCTTATCTTTGACGGACTGGATACCCTATGCGCTGGATATTTTTCTGCCTGGTGACAGGTAACTTGCTAGCTCTGGCTGTGTTCTGGCAGCAGGAGTCGGTGCCGGTTAAGACAACCACTGGTCTTGAAATAGCATCGGGACAGCGGCTGACATTGATTTCTGAAGCCGCGGTGACTCTGCCGAAGGCGAAAGACATCCGTAGTCAGGAGACCAGGAGCAACAGGCACTGCTTTGTTCTTGGCCCTTATAAGGATGAGTTGAGTGCGCGCCATGCAAAAGCCCGTGCGGCTGCGCTCGGCATGAATGGACGGACCAGCAGAACCGAGTTGCCGGGCGGGGAACCTCGTGAGTTTTGGGTGCACGTACCGCCCCGGGCAAGCCGGGATGCGGCGATGCGGATCCTGAAAGAGTTACAGCGGCGTGGTATCGACAGCTACATCATTACCAAGGGTGAGTTGTCTGAAGGGGTGTCATTGGGATTGTTCCGGCAACGGGAGTCTGCAGAAAGGCTGGTGGAACGGGTCAAGCAATACAATATTCCGGTTGCCCTGCGTGAAGTGTTGGATGTTGTAGAAGAGTTCTGGTTGGAAATCCCTGTCAGTGATGAGATGGGCGAGCGGTTACGACAACGTATCATGGCAGACGATAAAGCGGTCAGCTGGCAAATGAGCCAGTGCCAGTAGGGACGTCCATCCGGGTGTCATAACCGGAGAAGACAAAAAAATGGATATAAATAACAAAAAGTGTTGACAACTATCGGTTCCAGTCATATATTACGCGCCACTTCGGTGGGGTTCCCGAGCGGCCAAAGGGATCAGACTGTAAATCTGACGCGAAAGCTTCGCTGGTTCGAATCCAGCCCCCACCACCAAATTCAGAATCAGCGCTATGTCGATGATTTGACAGGAGCGAGGCCTACAGTCCCGGCTTCGGCCTGAAGGTTCGCGGGTATGGTACAATGGTAGAACCTCAGCCTTCCAAGCTGATGATGCGGGTTCGATTCCCGCTACCCGCTCCAGGTTACAAAATTTGCTGATATAGCTCAGGCGGTAGAGCGCATCCTTGGTAAGGATGAGGTCCCCAGTTCGATTCTGGGTATCAGCACCATTGATTAAATTGCAGAAAGGTAGGCTAATGCCTGCCTTTTTGTGTATCTGACGGTCTGAAATCTACTACCACGTAAGAGAGAGAAGGTCATGGCTAAGGCAACGTTTGAACGTTCCAAACCCCACGTAAACGTAGGTACTATTGGTCACGTTGACCATGGTAAAAC
>NZ_JAUORS010000014.1:0-98252 GCF_030548165.1 Oceanobacter sp. 5_MG-2023
AGCATCCACTTCGAAGGACGGATCGACGGCTACGTGGATCTGTAAGTAATGTGTGACACAGAACTATGAACACCCTCTGTCGCAGCTGAGCATCCACTTCGAAGGACGGATCGACGGCTACGTGGATCTGTAAGTAATGGGTGACACAGAACTATGAACACCCTCTGGATCTGTAAGTAATGGGTGACACAGAACTATGAACACCCTCGAAGCGAAACGTAGCCAGCTGTTACGTGTCCTTGTTTATTTTCTTGTTAGATATCCTTTTTCTCATCAGTAATAACCGAAGAGACTGTTAACTGACTGCCAGAAAGCTTAGCAAATTTATTTACGATGAACTCAGCCTCTTTTAATACTTTTTCGGCTGTTTTCTTCGCTTTGAATTGCCCTCGATGAACAACATTATTTCTTTCATCGTTAATATCTTTGGAGCGTTTCTTTACTTCTTTTAATGCATTTTCAGAATCGGTGTTTTTGTATATAGGTAACAATAACCGATCTACTTTACCCATTAACCCATTTGCCCACATCATCAGGTTATCGACGAAGTGCTCAGGGAGTTTTCGATTGTGCTGAAATTCATACTTCACTAACAAATTTGCAGCAAGCTCTACAGTCGTTGCAGCTCGAATAATAACAGTGGAAAACTCACCTCGTTTCATTAACTCGATGGTTTTATCCCAATTCGAACAAATTTTTTCTTCTAGCGTACTGTAGTGGTCAACTAATCCCGGACAGTATTTTAAAGTTTTCCTCAGCTGCAACGGGCAAAATTGAAGCGCAGCGTAAATTTTGTCCCAGTGCCTGCGCTTGTTACATTTTTTCATGTGGGACGGCCATATGTACCTCCATATGGCGTATGTGCATTACGTTAAGTTTCTCTGTTTTGTACTTTTTCTGGAGGTAACTCAATACTTCATTCGGCTTGCTACGATCCACTTCGCCATCAACCAAAAAGGCACAGCCTTCCTCTTCTTCATGTATCGGATCTCTAACACCAACTGGCATAGATTGGACTAACACAGATTCTTTTAATTGGTCATATCGAGGGGAGTGGTTATTTATGCAGAGAGTAGCCTCACCTTTACGGCCAGTGACCATTACGGCATCTATTGAATCTCGATACTTAAAGAACTGACTAAAGCCGAAGTAATAGCAGGTTCCGGCAAAAGCCTCGTCGGAGCTAAAATCTACAACAGTTTCACTACCGTAAAGCCCTGCAATTATCTGCTCCAGTGTTGCGTCATAAGCTAACCCTGTACAGTGGACCCACACTATTCTTAACGTTGATTCGTCAGTGACGTGTGCTTTAATTTGTCTGCGTCCATCTCGCACTACGTTTTGAAGTACACTTTTCGTTGAAAGCGATTCAGAAACTTCGAAAATTTCGCCTTTGGAAAATGCTTCTTCTCTTGCTTCACCAAGTACTGGGTTTGCTTCTTTCTCTTTAACCTCTACCAAATATTCGTTTATTCCATCGCGCACAAGAAAATCGGGGGTTCTTTTATCCGACTCAGGTATTTTCTTGACTTGGAGATTAAAGTGCTCTTCCAATGTTCGTTTTACTAACGTCTCAGTGTCCATCAGTACCTTTTGAAATGTAATGCCAAGCTAAGCGGCGCGCGTTAGCGCGTCCTTGCTTGAGCGCCTTGTTAGCTTCTTGAACTCCGAAGCTACTGTATACTTTAAATTATTGATGGTTTCTTTGGGGTTCATAGATGCTTGGACTGTAATTATAGGAATTCCTATTTTTTTAGCTTCGTTCAATTCCCACTGAACCCATTCGGATTTTTGAATAGAGCGTGAATTTATTAGAATCATAAGTTGAGCATGAGATAACATCTTCTCAACATGACGTTGTTTTTCAGAAGCATCGTTGTGTAGAAGGTCAATATAGTGCGGCCCATAATTCGACAACACATTTGATACCATCTCCAATGTATTACGATCAACATAGCTATCTCTGGTGGTATAGCTGACAAATATAGACATTATGATCCAATCCAATCCATGGCATATGCTACCCAGCCGATACTTCCGAAAGCAGCCAATGCAAAATAGAGTGCCATAGAATGATTAAACGCCGCACCAGGCCAAGTTACACCCAGATCGTTATTAGGGTAATTACTAATGGAATTTCTCTGTGCAATCGCATGCAATTTTTGATTCATGGCACTTCTTGTTTTTCTTTGGAAATAGTATGCAGAAAAATCTGCCACCCAAAAACCAAAACAAATTAGAAGCGGTATAACGAAGAACGAATGATCAAGGTGATTGTCAGTCAACTTGACCAAGATAGCCAAAGCTGCACCAATAAGCCCCACGCAGATTTTCTTGAATTCGAAACAACTCTTACTTATTTGAAGAGTCGCTTCGTGAAGCTGATCGACACTTGCCCAATCCAGCTCGTCTTCACATGTCCTTTTATATCCTGTCATCTTTCTTATATATCTCCAGACTGCCAGAGGAAGCTAACAGTTTATTAGTGCGCATGCGCGGTTTCTGGGCAAGCCGGTTCCTGGGAAATCACCGTAACTACTTGAATGATAGGAAGTAAAATCCATTTCCAGATCAGTCCATTGTGTGAAAGCGAGCATGCGCATTAACTCCTTTGTGCCTTGCGTATTAACCTGTAAACCTGCACAACAACTTTCCGTGTATCAATGCCTTGACGATAACAACGTCCGGGAAAGCGCGCAAGGCTTCCAGATCAAGGAGTGATCAATGACTTCCAGCCCCTTTCTCAATGACATTCGCCGCTTTATGCGCACCCGCGGCTACAGCCTGCGAACCGAGAAAACCTGTGTTTACTGGATTCGGTTCTTTATTCGTTACCAAAAGCGGAGACATCCCAAAGAGATGGGGTTTCATCAATACTCAGGCCGACAAACCAGCGATAGAGCATGTTGTACTGAATTTGCTCGACCAGCTGCCGTTCGCTGCGAATACTGAAGAGGATTTGCAGCAGCAAGGCTCTCAATAAACGCTCCGGAGGAATGGATTCCCGCCCACGCTCGGAATAGATCAGGCTGAGTTTCCAATCGATGTGGATGAGTGCCTGATCGAACAGGGTTTTGATGGATCGTAAAGGGTGATCGTGTGGAACCCGTTCATCCAGTTTGATGGTGGCGATATTACCACCTACGTTGGTGTCCGGAATCATTGAACGACTACACGGTGCCGGAGTCATGGTGAAATAAAAAAACCGCGACCCAAGGGTCACGGCTTTTAATGTCATGCCAAGGTGCAACCACCACTGGCATTAACCGGTCATGATCGCCACAGCGATACGCTCACCATGGCATAACGTCGCCGCTGGATTATTCGTCCACGGCCACGGGGATCGGCCCGAAGTAGCCAATTTCAGCTTCATTACCAGCGCTAGGGTCAACCGAGATATCACCTGGATGCTGCACAACATTGGTGATGTAGGCAAAACCGTTAATCTGGTTGAACATGTAAGGGCCGGTGTTTTCAGCGCCATTGGGAGCAGAGAAAATACGGGTCACTTGCTTGCTTTCCAGATTGTAAGACCAGACGAAGTTGTTGGCGTGCAAGCCTGTGTCTTCGGTGATAATCAGGGTGTTATAACCGACGTAGGCGACGTTGTCCGGGCCGGACAAGCCGTCAACAGAACAGGCATAACCGTCCGCTGTGCCTGCGACTTCTCCCTTGGCAGCGCCAATCACAAAGTCAGAACCAATCTCGGCATTGCTGCCCATCGACAGTTCGTAGATACCACCACACTGGTTGGCAGTCACTTGCATGTGGTTGGGTCCACCGGTCTCGCTGGAACCATTCAGCATGCCTTTGCTGACGTTGGCAATGGCGATATAGGCTTTATGGTTATGCGGGTTGTAGGTAAAACCTTCTTCTTTGGCAAACTCAACCGTGGCATCAAGATAAGCAGCATAACGACGGGTTTCCAGTCGTGAGGCCGCTTGTTCCATTCCGGGTTTCAGGCTCAGGCATTCCTGGCTACCCAGGAAGTTGATGCTTTTGTAACCCAGGGCACACGCACCACCGGTCGGTTCCACGGCATCAAAGATATCGGCAAACGACAGTGGGTTGTCACCATTTACCAGCTCTGAGATATCAGCGTTGGTGGCATGGCCGAGACTGATCCACTCGATGTCCGCCGCGCCCATAAAGGCGTTATCGTCGCTACCGGAATCGGTCTGGTTCCATTTCATGGCGTACAGGGTACCCGCACTCAGGTCTTCTGCTTCGTCGGCAATGTACATAAACAAACCGCCACCGGTTGACTGGTCGTCGGTCAGATACATGGTTTTGCGATCCGGCATGACATAAGGCACTTCCAGTGACACACGGGCCACGGAGTAGTGTTTGACGATGTCGGTCCGCACATCGGTTCCTTCAGCGTTTACCACCACTTCCACCGGGTAGCCGTACCAGTACGGGTTGACCTGTAACAGGCTCAGGTCGGTGTGGTAATCGGCAATGGAGTCGTAGTAGCTGTCGATCGAGCCGGTTGCGGCCGAGCGGGCACGGGCATTGGGTTCATACTCTTCTGACGCCAGGTGGGTGTTCCATGGTGTCACAACAGCAGCACAGTGGTTGTAGCCGCCATGAATGGCAGAGAAGTCCAGCACTTCGGTGGTCATCGGCGTCAGTTCGCCCGTGATGCTGTCCTGGCTCAGTTCCAGCAGGTTCATGCCACCGGGAATATTCTCAAACTGGCTGACGGCAAAGATGCGGTCGCCAATCGGCAGAATCGACATAAACTCGTTGTAGTTGGAGACAAACAGGTCGGAGCCAGCACTGTCCCGTACCTGGGCGTAGACGTTGCCATCCACCAGCTGGCCAGACTTCACCAGGGTTTTGTAGCCCGAGTTGGCAACCGCTGCGCCATTCACACTCAAGCCGGTAGAGCCAATGGCAATGTACGAGTCGGCAGAACCTTCTACCGGCGCTGCAACAGCCTCAAACGACAAGCTGCCTTCGCTCCGCTGGTTCACTGCGTTCAGGGCCGTATAGGACGGGGCAGTCTCTGCGATCTCGGTGGTGCCCGTTGTGTTGCTGCTGTCGGTATCAACTACCGTGCTGGTTTTTTCTTGAATCAGGAAATTGGCAATTTCCCAGGTCGCGGAATTGGCCGGGTCACTGGTGTAAACAAACGCGACATAAATCGTCTGACCAATATACGCAGACAGATCGATCTCACCGGAGCTGATGGCATCGGTATAACCCGACGATGGTTGTGTTGCCCAGTTCACCAGATGACTCAGGTCATCCCAGGTCGCTGTGGCGGTATCGGAACCATCAAAGTCGGTTGAGACCATCAAAGCAATTTCAGAAGCATCCGACGGGCCATAGCTGTTGCGCAGGCTGTCAAACGTCAGTACAGGCACATTGGCACTGGTCAGATCAGCGCTTTTGATCAGCCAGTCGTTGCAGTTTTCTGCACCGTTGTAACAAGAGATTTTGGCGTATTGCAAATCACCGTAGCTGCTGGCGTACCAGTCGTTACCGTCGGCACCACCATTAATTACGGTCGCGTCATCAAGGCTGGCGAAATCATCTTCGGCATAAGGGGCAAGCTGCCCAGTCACTTTGAAATTGGCAATTTCCCAGGTCGCGGAATTGGCCGGATCACTGCTGTATACAATGGCGATATATACCGTCTGTCCTTCATACGCTGACAGGTCGATATCACCGGAGCTGATGGCATCGGTATAACCCGACGACGGTTGTGTTGCCCAGTTTACCTGGCCACTCAGGTCATCCCAGGTTGCCGTGGTGGTATCGGTGCCATCAAAGTCGGTTGAGATCATCAAAGCGATTTCAGAAGCATCCGACGGGCCATAGCTGTTGCGCAGGCTGTCAAACGTCAGTACTGGCGTATTGGCAGTGGTCAGGTCAACGCTTTTGATCAGCCAGTCGTTACAGTTTTCTGCACCGTTGTAACAAGAGATTTTGGCGTATTGCAGATCGCCGTAGCTGCTGGCGTACCAGTTATTGCTGTCGGCACCCTGATCCAACACGATGAAGCCATCCAGGCTGTCAAAATGGTCAGCGACCAGCTCTACACCATTGCTGCCAGTACCTGTATCACCACCACCAATGGCTGTTGTGCCGTCGGTAAGGGTCAGATCCATCCATACCATGCGGTGGTCGGAGCTGGCAATATCGGTGCTGTCGATAGCTTCTATCAGGTAGTTCAGGTTATCGGCGCTGGATGGCCAGAAGACACCTCCCTGCGCGACTTCCAGACCAAAGGCCGATGGCAGTACATAGTCCGCCCGCATCGCCCAGCTGGCTGTATGCGTGGATGAGTAAATGCTATCCGGGGTATTTTCGGTACCGGCAACGGACGTCGGTGCCTGGAAGGTGGTGCTGTCTTCGTGCAGGTTGGGGTTAACCAACTCTGACAAGGTCAGTTGTTCAATCGCCCGGACACCGTCCTTGGTGTAAGCGTCGCCTTCTTTGGCGGAGGCGTTCTCATCACCCAGAATCACAAATCGGGTGTTTTCTGCCAGCGTGACGCTAACGCCATCATCGTCGTACAGGTAGCTGCTGGCTGGGTCGATGTAATCAGCCCACATCCGGATTTCATCGAAGTTACGCATGCCGTTGCGGTCTTCGTTGCCATCAAACGTAGGAGGCGTCGGATGCGAGGCCAGCACGTGAACGGTGGTGCCATCAATGGTGACCGGCAGGTCGATATGAGTTTTGGAAGACAGACGGAATACCGTCATTTCTTCGTCGGTGTACCAGTTGCCATCGGTTATATTACCGTCGCTGTCCACGGCGGAAGGCACCAGATAGTCTGGCATATCGGCCCATTTGAATTCCTGGAAGGTGCGGATATTGGCTTCATCAATGGGGTACTTGGAGAAAATCGCCATGCAGTACTGGCCATTGTAGTTACCAAAACCGTAACGATCTTCCGGATCCAGGCTGTCGCCGTCCTTGTTGAAGTCGATTTCGATGCCTTCTTCAATCGGCGCACCGGTGTTGCAGTAGTTGGTGTTGCCGTTGTCGCCGTAATACACATAAGGGTATACCGCCGCATCCACGTCATCTGCTTGCGCGACTTGCAGGTATTCCTCATTGAATGTGTTTACTGTGGCCCCATCGTCGTTACCGTCGATTTCGTTCAGCAACAGAACATCCGGGTTGGCTCGCTGGATGATTTCGGCCACTTTCTGGGCTTTGCGGTACTCGCCGCCGCTGAAAGCCGTGTTCTGCTCGCCGACAGCGGATTGCAGATCAAAGCCGGCATTAAAAGTCGCAATACGGAAGTCACCGCTTTTCTCCGGTACGGTATACACAGAACCGGTCGCTACATCGATAAACAGGCTGCTGGTCTCGGTATCACCGTCGTTATCGCTTACGGTCAATGTCACTTCGTAGCGACCCGCTTCGGTAAAGGTGTGATTGGCGACCGCATCGGTTGCACTGGCACCATCACCAAAGTTCCAGGCATAGGTGTACGGTTCACCGGCACCGTTCACGGCAGCACCCGTAAACTTGATACTGCGTTCGGTGTAGAACTCATCGCCAGCGACACTGATTTCTGCCGCGAGCGGGAAGTCTCCGGTGCCATTACCCTTGATCAACACATCATCAATTTCCCATTTGCTGGCATCGCTGACCGGATGGGCATAGTGGAACGCCACATACACTGGCTGGCCAACAAAGTCCGACAGATCAACCGTACCGGATTCGACAAACTCAAAGCTGCCCGGGGACCAGGTCGCCCGATCAGAAATATCCGTCCAGGTGGCGGTGCTGACATCCCCATCGTAGTCGGTAGAAACCATCAACGACATCTGATCAGTACCGGTACCATAGTTCCAGGCACTGTTGAAGGTCATTTGCAGATCTTCAAAGTTGGTCACATCCAGTGCCGGTGTCATCATCCAGGCATCACACTCACCGGCGCTGCCGTAGCAGTTGGCGACGGCAAACAGGTCTCCGGCATAGCTCTCGGTGAGCCATGAGTTGCTGCCAGCAATACTGTTGATCACAGTCCATTTGGCGGTGGAAGCGGATTCGAAGTCATCTTCAAACAGTTTGATTTCGCGCGGCTCTTCCGTTTCGCCAGCATCATCAACGCGGTTAATCGCCAGCGTGAAGGTTTTTTCCAGGCTGTTAACACCATCGGAGACAGTGACCGTGGCGCTCAGCTCCGTCAGGTTGAGATCATCATCGTTAATCGCCTCAACACCTGCTTCAGACAAGGTGATCTGATTGCCTGTCAGGGTGAAATAGCTGATGTTCACACCCTCGATATGAACACTCAACGTATCCTGCTCAGGGTCTGACGCTTCCACGGTTGCCACTTGGGTATCAGTAGTGACATCGTCTTCAGTCAGGCTGCTAACCGCGTCAACGCTCAGGACTGGCGCATCGTTAACACGCGTCACATTGATCGTCAGCGTTTGCTGGGCAGACAACTGGTTGTCGCTGACCACCAGCGTGACACTCAATGCCGTCAGGCTCAGGCTGTCGTCATTGATGGCCGTCACACCGGCGCTGGTCAACACAACCGTCGAACCGGAAATCATGAAGTAACCATCGCTGTTATCGTCCAGACGATAGAACAGCTCGTCACCTTCGGCATCGGTGGCATCAAATGTCGCTACAACCGTGGTGCTGCTGACGCTGTCTTCGGTCAGGCTATTGGTCGTGGCGCTCAATTCAGGGGCGGTGTTATCGGCCACGGTATCGTCAATACGTGTAATCGCCACGGTGGCGGAGTCGGTCGCCGACAGCTCACCATCCGAGACAGTCACGGTCACAGACAATGATGAAAGGTTGAGGCTGTCATCATTAACAGCGTTAACCCCTTGGCTGTTCAGCTGGACAGTATCACCAGAAATGGTGGCGTAGGTGTTGTCGCTGAGGCTGTAGCTGAGTGTATCGCCATCGGCATCCGTGGCGGTGATGGTTGCCAACACGGCACCTGCCGAGACACTGTCTTCGACCAGCGTATCACCTGCCGTCAGAACCAGCTCGGGGGCCGTATTCACACTGACGTCATTATCATTATCGTTATTGTTGTTGTCGTCATCAGAGCCACAACTTGCCAGTGCCAGAGAAGCAACCAGCACAGACATCGGCAATAGCCGTTTGGTCAGTGCAGGCGTTCCGGACAGCAGCAAACCGTCATCGGTTGCTTGAGTCATCGGGATTTCCTCGTTTCTTTAACGTGTGTTGGGTTTGAACGTCCTGACCTGCGGCTCAGCCGCAGGCAACCTGGCGGATACGACGCCGCAGCATCGCCACCAAAGTCAGCAACACCCCCAGGGCAGCAAAAGACCATGCACCACCATGAGCAGCACCAGCGTCATGCCTGGCCTGGCTGGCATCTGCAGCGCTTTCATTACGGTGGGAGTCGGGGGATGAAATATCTGCGGCCACCATGGCCGGACTGAGATCGGGCCATTGCAGCCGGAGGTCGTAGTGATACTGACGACTGGCTGGCAATACCGGAACATGGTCCTGATCGACCGTCGCAAACACATTGACGGGATCGCCCAACACGGCATCTCTGCCCAGATAAAAGGATTGTTCCAACACGGTGCGCTGATAGGCTTTGTTAAGCGCCAGCGCACGTTCAGTAGAAGGGATTAACAAGGTATACACATCGGCCGTTGCAACGGCGGCTTTATTCACCGAACCATCGCCGTTAAACCAGCGCTCGATCATCTCACCGTTTTGACGAAACTCATCGCCACCACCGACCCGCTCAAAATAGCTCGCTATCTCACCGAGAGAATCACCGTAGTTCGCAACGTCATTCATACCTTTGAGGTTGATATAACCCCAGCCAGCAGCACCGGTCACTTTGCGTGGAAATGCCAGTGTGCTGTCAATATGGGTGCCTGTTGTGGTATGGCAGCCCATACAAAATGCGTTTTCTTCGTAGTTCTGCAGACGCAGATCGCCAGATTCATTTTCAATCCAACCCTGAATCTGCCAGCCCAATTTGTTGTTCATCCCTGCTTGTGGCGCAGGTTGCGCCCAGGAGTAATGCGGCAGTTTTTCTTCTGCTTTTTCCCGATGCTCCTGATTAAACGCATAACGTAGCGCCACTTCAGACAGCTGGCGATACTTGCGGCTGTAACGGAGTTCTTTCAGGCGCCGCGACGGCTCAATATCACCATGGCGACTGATATCCAGATAACGAACCGTGTGAATAAATTCGGTGCCAACCGGATATTGCTGACGTACCAGATCGATCGTGGCTGCAGCACCCAGATATTGCTCGCGCCGCTGCATGCGTACCGCCAAGCCCAGGGTATTGTCGCCATCCAGATCCAGCCCCAGCAGGGATTCATCCGTTACCGGGATCGAGATGTTATCGAGATCCTTGATTGTCATTTCCAGCAAGGACAAATTCAGTAAATACAGCGATCGACTGTCATTACCACCGGTATCCTGCCGGAACACTGGCGGCAAGCGGATCATCACATCATCAAAACTGCCATTGGTCGGCCAAAACGTACTCGGCAACGGCTTGTAATTAAAGGCTACCCAGCCAGAGCCATCGCGGGCAAACCCCTGTCCATCAAATGCCAGCCGAGGATCAGCCAGATGCGTTAAGTCCGGCGTATACCCTGCATTTGGAGTCGCCATCAGCGCGCTGTAGTTATCCTGGCGGACATAATCAAGAATATATTCATCCGACACATTGGCGATTTCTGCCAGCCGGGGTTTGAACAGATTGCTCCAGTGATTGGTCTCTCCCAGTTCAGAAAAGCTGTAATCACCCTGGATATCACCATCATCCATATAGTTAATGCGCGTGCCTTGCGGATGGCTTTGGTGGCAAACATAACAAGGGTTGAACTTGCCTTCTGTTTGGGTATAGCACTGCGGTGGAATCACCGCTTCGTGGTTGTGCATGGTCTCGGCAGACGCCAGCAACGGCCCACCGGCGATCACCATGCATATCAGCTGCTGCAATTGTTGCTGCTGTCCTCTGCCCCACACCTTGCTCAACACCATAACCATCCCACTGCGCCTACTGCTCACCGGTCGCCAACAGACGAATAGTTTGACCTTGCATGACAAAGCGCCACACAAACCTTCATAACTTGACCGGGACGTGCACTGTGAAGGTGCAAGATGAAAGGTTCGTGTGATTTATATTTCACTCAGGTTAAAATTTTTATTCTTCTTGTTAATAATATAATGAGATAAAGGGTATCGAAGACTGAAGAAGATCAGCATAAATGCCAAGGTTTTGAGTTGGGTTTTGAGTTGGGTTCTGGGGTGGAGTTGGGTATTTAAAGGGAGTGTTAAAACTGTGCGTATAGTATAAATATCATACACAAGTATTTATATAATGGGGTGTATTTATATATGGTAGTACATTCAGACAATGGCCCGTCAACCGAAGAATGATTTAACGCCAGCGCATATTAATAATATCATTAGATCAATATGGTCATTTTTATCAGTATATTATTATAATTAAACTCATGACAAAAAAAGCATTAATATTTTTCTATTTTATTACCATTGTTCAACACAGTAGAGTACTTCTCGCTTACTCAATGAGACAGCGGTATATGCTATCAGATTATGATTCCAATTCTCCTGGATGTCCTCGAGGTCGGAATCAAAGAGAAAAATTCTGAAACCTTCGGGTAATTCGCTGAGCTTCCCCAGACTATTTTCTTCTGAAGATTTTTCAATCCTATAATCCGGATAACAATTTGATACAGAAATATCGCCAAAATCACTGACTTCCATTCGACCGCTTTGCTCCAGATCATTCAATAACCGGGAAATTTTCTCTTTGGGTAAACGCTGTCGCAAACCGAGTACATCATTACCCTGCAGGATACCTGGAATATGAAAAAATGCCGTGGCTTCTGCTTCAGTATCAATCACGCTTGGAAGGAATAAATAACTGGATGAGTATTTCACCTTGGTTGAAATAATTTCTTCATAATCCTCCAGGGAGACCTTTGGCTCGAGATCGGAGAGACCCCAGACCAACAGATTTGAAAGAAACAAAAAAACCCAAAAAGGAATCCATATAGATCCGGCAACCCCGAAGGTAATCAGGATTGCGATAATGGCACCAATCGACTTAACAGTACGTTTCATTTTTACAGCAAGCATGAGGTGAGCTTCCCTGGTACCTTTTACATCCTGAATTCAGATAATAACCATAACACTTGAACGCTGACAGGAAAAAGAAATGATCGGACTCGTTGACAAAGCCCCGTGTCGACAGACTCTACCAGGTTCCTTGAACTGCAGTGGGTGATCACAGTACCTCTTTGAAAACCATATCATTGACAGGGCAGATCCCGCGCGCCTTTAATCCACCAATAAACACGGTAAATCGGAGTCTATATTGTGATTGTGCAGCATCCATACCAAGGAAAATCTGTATGGATCTACAACTGTATATTAGGAAGCAGCTAGTTTGGGGAAATAGCGAAAAGATAATCCACTGATTTTTAAAGGAAAAATTGGTCGGGACGGAGTGATTCGAACACTCGACCCCTTGCACCCCATGCAAGTGCGCTACCAGGCTGCGCTACGCCCCGACACTCTGAAACAGAGGCTGTTCCAGAAGCACGTATTATACTCAAGTAGTTGATAGATGGAAGTTTTTTTACCATTCCGAGAGCAGAGTCTCGATTTCCTTCAACTCGATAATCATGGACTTTATCAATGCCTGATCCATGGCGGCGGTATTCTCGCTTGCTCCGTATTCCAGGCGCTGACGTGCCCCCTGAATGGTGTAGCCTTCGCCATACAGCAGTTCACGAATTTCACGTACCAGGATCACATCCTGACGCTGGTAATAACGACGATTGCCGCGACGCTTGACCGGGCTAAGCTGTGGGAATTCCTGCTCCCAGTAGCGCAGCACATGTGGTTTGACGTCGCAGAGATCGCTGACTTCACCGATGGCAAAGTATCGTTTTGCCGGAATGGCTGGCAATTCGTTATTGTGGCTGGGTTCCAGCATAAGCTTCTACTCGAACCTTCAGTTTCTGGCCGGGTTTGAAGGTAACAACGCGGCGAGCGGAGATCGGAATCTCCTCGCCGGTTTTTGGGTTACGCCCTGGCCTTTGGCTTTTGTCGCGCAGGTCAAAATTACCGAAACCGGATAATTTGACCTGTTCGTTTCGGCGCAGACTATCGCGGATCTCATCAAAAAAGAGATCGACCATGTCCTTGGCCTCACGTTTGTTGAGACCAAGTTCCTCGAACAGTTTTTCTGCCAGTTCCGCTTTGGTCAAGGCTGTCATGCTAACCCCGCAACGTTGCTCCAAGTGTTTGCTCCAAGTGTGACAAAACAGCATCCACTGAATCGTTCACTTCTTGGTCAGTAAGAGTGCGCGATGGATGTTGCCAGGTCAAGCCCAGAGCCAGGCTTTTTCTATCTGGATCAATGCCTTTACCTTCGTATACATCAAACAGATTAAGCTTGGCGAGGTACTCTCCGGCCTGGCTGCGAATCTGCTCCAGTACGTCGTCAACGGCAAGATGCTTGTCGACCACCAAGGCGAGGTCCCGACGCATTTCCGGGTATTTGGATAACTCTTCAAAAGCCGGAATGGTGGTTTGCAGCAACAGGCTCATATCCAGCTGAACCACAAACAGGGTTTGCTTGATATCCACCTGTTTCTGGGTTTCCGGGTGTAATGCCCCCATCCAGCCCAGTTCCGTCCACTCACCATCAATCAGCTTGTCGATTCGGGCAGTTTGTCCCGGATGCAAGGCTGAGTGCTTGTCGGCCACAAAGCGGAATTCATCCAGACTGCCGGTTCTTGCCAGCAGGGCTTCGACGTCCCCTTTGACATCAAAGAAGTCGACGGGAGTTTCTGTGGCAGACCAGTTTTGTTGCAACCGATTGCCCGTCGCCAGCATGGCCAGTGTTGGCAGCTGCTTCAGGCCATCTTCCGATGGCACAAACCGCAAGCCGGTTTCAAACAGACGCACTCGTGGCTGTTGGCGCTTGAGGTTGTAACCTGCGGCCGGTACCAGTCCGGCCCACAGATTGGTGCGCATGACAGACATTTCCGAAGAAATCGGGTTCAACAATGCCAGACCGGCAAGATCAGGGTCCAGCGCCTGTTGCATCGCCGGATCAACAAAGCTGTAGGTGATGGCTTCGTGATAACCCCGTGCCACCATCATGCGGCGAACGTCGCTGATGGTGTAGCGGTTTTCTGGCACGATAGCCAGAGGCATCGCGGCTTCCGGTGTGCGCACAGGCAAGCGGTTGTAACCGTAGATCCGGGCCAGCTCTTCGATCAGGTCAGGTTCAATGGCCATATCAAAACGGTAGCTGGGGGCGACGGCTTTCCAGCCGTCATCAGTGCGTGTCACGCTCATGCCCAGGCGCGCAAGGATATCTTCTACTTCTGCATCCTCAAACGTCAGGCCCAGAATCAGCTCGATGCGGGCTTTACGCAGATGAATTTCAGCGGCTTTGGGCAGGTGCTCTGCTGCTGCAATGTCAACGACCGGGCCAGGCTGGCCGCCACAGATATCCAGAATCAACCGGGTTGCACGTTCCATGGCTTGTACAGCCAGGTCGTAGTCCACCCCACGCTCAAAGCGATGGGAAGAGTCTGTGTGTAATCCATGGGCACGGGCTTTACCGGCGATAATGATCGGATTAAAAAATGCCGCTTCCAGTAACAGGTCAACCGTTGTGTTACTGACGCCGGAATGCTCACCGCCCATCACACCGGCCATGGCCAGCGGTTTGTTATGGTCGGCAATCATCAGGGTATCGGAACCGGGTTCTATTTCCTGGCCGTCGAGCAGGGTCAGTTTTTCGCCTTGTTCGGCCATGCGGACACGGATACCACCGTCGATACGGGAGTAGTCAAAGGCGTGCATGGGCTGGCCCAGTTCCAACAGAATAAAGTTGGTAATGTCGACCACTGGATCGATTGAGCGGACACCGCTACGACGTAATTTCTCGACCATCCACAATGGAGTTTCGGCTTTGACATCGACCCCTTTGATGATGCGACTCACATAACGAGGGCATGCTTCTGGCGCAACCACGTCGATAACAGGTACATCGTCAATCACGGCGGCAACCGGCTCGATCGCTGGTCCCTGCACTGCGGCCTTGAACAGCAGGCCGGTTTCACGTGCCAGGCCGGCAATGCTCAGACAATCACCCCGGTTGGGAGTCAGGTCCACATCAATAACGACGTCGTCCAGATTCATGTAGACGCGGAAATCTTCACCGACAGGAGCCGATGCTGGCAGCTCCATCAGGCCATCAGAACTTTCTGACAGGCCCAGTTCGGCTTCGGCACACAACATGCCGAACGATTCGACGCCGCGTAATTTGGCTTTCTTGATTTTGAAGTTGCCGGGCAAAACGGCACCAATCTTGGCGAACGGGATTTTTAACCCTTCGCGTACATTGGGAGCACCACAGACAATCTGGAAAGTCTCGTTGCCGTCGGTCACCTGGCACAAGCTGAGCTTGTCGGCATCCGGGTGTTGTTCTCGTGTGACAACCTGGCCAACCACAACGCCAGAGAAATCACCGGCGACGGCTTCAGTGCCATCCACTTCCAGACCCGCCATCGTGATCTGATCAACCAGTTGCTGGGTGTCTGCTTCAGGCTGCACCCATTCGCGCAACCACTGTTCGCTGAATTTCATGTGTTTACCTTTTTCGATGAGCCTGAATTAACGGAATTGCTGCAGGAAGCGCAGATCGTTCTCGAAGAACAAGCGCAGGTCGTTGACGCCATAACGCAACATCGCCAGACGCTCTACCCCCATGCCAAAGGCAAAACCGGTGTACTCATCCGGGTCAATCCCTACGTGTTTGAACACGTTCGGGTGAACCATGCCGCAGCCACCCACTTCGAGCCAGCGACGCTTGGTGCCTTCCGGTGTTTCGATAACCCATTCGATGTCGATTTCGGCAGATGGCTCAGTAAACGGAAAATAGGAAGGCCGCAGGCGAACTACCAGTTCTTTTTCGAAAAACACGCTCAAAAACTGCTGGATCGTACCCTTCAGGTCAGCAAAGCTGACGCCCTTGTCGACCAGCAACCCTTCCACCTGGTGGAACATCGGTGAGTGGGTCTGATCGTAGTCACAACGGTATACCCGGCCAGGGCAAATAATCCGTACCGGTGGCTGACGGGCTTCCATGGTGCGAATCTGTACCGGTGAAGTATGAGTCCGCAACAGGGTGTTCGCATCGAAGTAGAAGGTATCGTGCATCGCACGGGCCGGATGATGCGATGGAATGTTCAAGGCTTCAAAATTATGGAAATCGTCTTCAATTTCTGGCCCTTCTTCAACCTGGTATCCGGCATTACGGAAGAAGGTTTCGATACGCTCCAGGGTGCGGGTCACAGGATGCAGACTGCCTTCCTGCTGCGCTCGACCTGGCAGGGTAACGTCGATTTTTTCTGCCGCCAGCCGGGCTTCCAGAGCTGCGGATTCCAGCGCTTGCTTGCGGCTGTTGATCGCGTCCTGAACCTGGCTTTTGGCTTCATTGATCACCGCACCGATTTTGGGGCGATCTTCCGCAGACACTTTGCCCAGGTTTTTCATCAGGGAAGTAATTTCCCCTTTTTTACCCAGAAACTGAACTCGAACCTGATCCAGCGCGGCCACATCCTGCGCATCGGATACAGCGGCCAGGGCTTGCTGAGTCAGGGCCTCAAGGTTTTCCATCGCTGATTCCATCGTTGTCTTGAATTTGGACAAAAAAATAGGGGAATCGCCTTGGCTATTCCCCTATTTTCGTTGCTTCCAACCATAACAGAAGTTATCGCCAGAAGCTGAATTTGGCATTACCTTGCTGTCTGGATTATATCCATCAGGCAAGGCAACCCAGAGAAATTACAGGCTAACTTTGGCTTTCTCAACCAGAGCTGCAAATGCTGCTTTCTCGTTTACTGCCAGGTCGGCCAGTACTTTACGGTCAATTTCAACAGAGGCTTTTTTCAGGCCGTTGATGAATTTGCTGTAAGACAGTCCGTTCTGACGAGCACCCGCATTGATACGAGCAATCCACAGTTGACGGAACTGACGCTTCCTTTGACGACGGTCACGGTAAGCATACTGACCAGCTTTGATCACGGCTTGTTTGGCAACACGGAATACACGTGAACGTGCACCGTAATAACCTTTGGCCAGTTTCAGAATTTTTTTGTGACGACGACGAGCGACTACACCACGTTTTACGCGAGCCATATTCTATCTCCTGGACTTAAAGGTTAGGCAACATGCGGATAACAAGCTTTTTATCTGAGGCATTGACTTGATTCATGCCGCGCAGATGACGCTTACGCTTGGTGCTCTTTTTGGTCAGGATGTGGCTGCGGAATGCATTACGGTGTTTGAAGCCGTTTGCAGTCTTTTTAAAACGCTTGGCTGCCGCGCGCTTAGTTTTGATTTTAGGCATTTTGGTACTCCAATAGTAATGGCGCGCACAGAAACTAAGACCCTGTACTACACCTGCCGTTACACCCGCTCTGGCCCTTGGGCACGGACGGGATCTGTTCAGTAGTCGGTAGAAAAACAGAAACCCCGGCTAACGCAGGGGTTTCTGGATGTCGTTTGCAGAACCGGACTACTTCTTCTTACCTGGTGCGATCACCATAACCATCTGGCGACCTTCCATTTTGGGATGTTGCTCAACAACACCCATCTCAGCAAGATCAGCTTCGATGCGTCTCATCAGCTCCATACCGATATTCTGGTGGGCCATTTCTCGGCCACGGAAACGCAGGGAGACTTTCGCCTTGTCGCCGCCTTCCAGGAATCGAGTGAGGTTACGCAGCTTGATCTGGTAATCCCCTTCTTCAGTACCAGGGCGGAATTTCATTTCCTTGATCTGAACCTGGTGCTGTTTTTTCTTGGCTTCGGCTTTCTGCTTTTTCTCTTCGTAAAGCTTCTTGCCAAAGTCCATGACTTTACAAACAATCGGGTCACCGTCTGAGATCTGAACAAGATCCAGCTCGGATTCTTCCGCTATTTGCAGAGCTTCCTGGATGCTAACTACCCCGACCTGATTGCCATCGGCGCCGATCAGTCGGACTTCGGTTGCACGTATCTGATCGTTAATAGCAGCCCGATCGTCGTTGCGGCTGCCTCTTCTATTGTCGCGTCTGATATTCAGTTCTCCATTCCAAACCGTCCGCGCTGTTCTATAGCACTATCGAGGAGGGCTTGGAATGCGTCAATAGTCATTACGCCTAGATCATCTCCCTTACGAGTGCGCACAGCTACGGTGTTTGCTTCAACTTCTTTATCCCCTACCACAAGCAGATAGGGTACCTTGTGCAAAGTGTGCTCACGAATTTTAAAGCCGATCTTCTCGTTTCTCAAGTCCGCATTCGCCCGATAGCCTCTTGATTTGAGTGTTTTTGCCAAATTCTGGCAATATTCACCCTGATTATCGGTAATATTCAGAACGGCAACCTGCTGCGGAGCCAACCAGGGTGGCATGGCACCGGCATAATGCTCGATCAGAATACCAACAAAGCGCTCAAACGAGCCAAGAATCGCCCGGTGCAACATCACTGGTGTTTTGCGTTCGTTGTCTTCATCGACATATTGCGCGCCCAGTCGTTCTGGCAGCATAAAGTCGAGCTGGACGGTACCACACTGCCAAACCCGACCAATACAATCCCGCAATGAGAATTCGATTTTCGGTCCGTAGAAGGCTCCTTCGCCAGGCTGCAGTTCCCAGTCCAGGCCGGCATCATTCAAGGCATCTTCCAATGCCGATTCTGCCTGATCCCACAATGTATCATCACCGATACGGCCTTCAGGTCGGGTCGACAGCTTCATCTCAACCACGTCAAAGCCGAAATCTTTGTAAACATCCAGCGTCAGACGGATAAAGTCGGCCGCTTCCTGACGAATCTGGCTTTCGGTAACAAAGATATGGGCGTCATCCTGGGTAAAACCACGTACACGCATAATGCCGTGCAAGGCACCGGATGGTTCGTTGCGGTGACAGGAACCAAATTCGGCCAGACGCAGCGGCAGGTCACGATAGCTTTTCAGCCCCTGGTTAAAGACCTGGATATGACACGGGCAGTTCATCGGCTTGACCGCGTAAGTGCGTTTTTCCGATTCAGTGGTAAACATCGCGTCGGCGTAGTGTTCCCAGTGCCCGGATTTTTCCCACAGCGTGCGGTCAACAACTTGCGGGGTTTTAATTTCCAGATAACCGGCATCGTTCTGCACTTTGCGCATGTACTGTTCCAGCACCTGATAAATGGTCCAGCCATTCGGATGCCAGAACACCATACCCGGTGCTTCTTCCTGCAGGTGGAACAAGTCCAGTTGTTTGGCCAGTTTACGGTGATCCCGTTTTTCCGCTTCTTCCAGGCGCACGAGATATTCTTTCATCGCCTTCTTGTCGTTCCAGGCGGTACCGTAAATACGCTGCAACTGTTTGTTGTTGGAATCGCCACGCCAGTAGGCACCGGACACACGCTGCAACTTGAAGATGCGCATGACTCGGGTATTCGGCACGTGAGGGCCAACACACATATCAATGTATTCTTCGTGGTGGTAGAGGCCGACGCTGGTTTCACCTTTTTCAATCAGGCCATCAACCAGTTCAACCTTGTACTCTTCGCCACGTTCAACAAACACCTGCCGAGCCTGCTCGATAGGTGTCATTTCCTTGATCACGGGATAGTCTTTTTTGACCAGCTCCTTGATACGCTTTTCGATCGCTGCCACGTCTTCCGGTGTAAATGGACGCTCATAATCGATGTCGTAATAGAAGCCGTTCTCGATCACTGGACCAATCGCCATTTTGGCGGTTGGGTACAGTTGCTTGACCGCATGGCCAACCAGGTGAGCAAAGGAGTGACGAATCACTTCCAGACCTTCCATATCCCGGCCGGTAATCAGCGTGACATCCGCATCATCGGTAATCAGTTCACAAGCATCCACCAGCGTGCCGTTGATACGACCGCAAACGGTGGCCTTCGCCAGACCCGGGCCAATATCTTCGGCCACTTGCATCAGAGTTACCGGTTGCTCGAACGTACGTTGAGAACCATCGGGAAGGGTAATAACAGGCATAGTATTTCCTTGGTCAGTGGTGGCCCCTACGACAGGCCACGTGCGATCACAAAATTCAGGCGGGGTACTCTAACGCCACACTGGCGGGCTGTAAACCGGACAGCGGCCCTCACGCCCTCAGACGGGGCATTATCCTGTATCCGTAACATTACAGTGCAGCGACAATAACCAGTGAAAAGTCATATATCTGTCTTTGAATAGTCTCTGAACTGTCTTTCATCTGCCATCGAAGGGTATCAACACTAAAAATCGAACCACTGTCATCGCTTTTGCAGGCAGACAAGCAGTGACAATTCGCCGCATCCCAATCAAATGATGAGAAGGCCGGATTATGCTAGCCACTCCGACCTTATTCTTGCTCTCCTGTCACCTCTGGCAGCCATCAAGGTGATCAAGACCAGCCGGTATTTGTGGCGTGGCTCTTGCTGTTTGAAGCAGATACTCTTTTATTGGCAGTTGCGGCATGACAAGTGTTCAGCCTCGTATCGAAAACACGGTTTGTAACGAAGTCAATTCCTTCGCCCATTCACTTTCTTCCTGGCCGCAGCAATACGACCAGGTAGTGCCAGGGCATTTCCATGGCCGCTTGCAGGATGTCGAACTGCCATCGGTCCGGCTGTTCCGGGAAACCATGAATCTGTCGGTGGCCCAGCACACCCACACTCCAACAGGCAAGATCAGTGTCCTGATTCCGATCTCGTTCCATAATGCCAAAACCTCGGATCAGGCGCGTAATATCGCCAGTGACGGCGTCACCCTGCTGCCCTATCAGAATGAGTTCTTTTTTGTTGGCCCGGCCAATACCGACTACATCGTGATTTCACTGGATCAACAGGAACTGACCGCATTATTGACAGAAGAGGATATGAACCAGCTGCTGTCGGCCCAACGCAGTTACGAAGTACCCGTGAATACGCGCCATCTGGCCAGACTGCAAAGCCAGGCAATCTCTTTGCTGAACCAGCTGCTGGCGCTGCAATCCGAAGACGACGAGCACACGGTTGTCTTTCCGGACGAGGCCGAACTCTCGCATCAGGAGGAACGCAAGGCCACGCGCCGGGCAGCACTCGAGCGCGCCATCCAGCACCAGCTGATCAGTATGACGCTGGATCTGTTTATACCGTCGACTGACCATAACCGGCCGATGCGCCCCTTGGGCAACCAGCATCATTATCTGGTGCGCAGCTGCCATCAGCATGTACTCTCGGAACAAGGTGCCGACGACAGTATTCTGGATATCTGCAAGACGCTGAACGTACCTCGGCGGACGCTGAATTACAGTTTTGAACGGGTGGCAGGTTGTTCTCCGGCGCAGTATCTGCGCGCCGTCAAACTGAATGCGGCACGGCGGGAATTATTATCCAGTGAGTTACCGATTGGTTCGGTTGCCGCCAATTACGGGTTTTACCATGGCGGCTATTTTGGGCAGGAATATCGACGTCTCTTTGGTGAAACGCCCAGCGCTACCCGCACAGGACGCCCGTAGTCTTCGGCGGCATGATTCCACTGCTCACTGGCTCTGAGCCAGACCCCGAAGGATCTGACAAAGGACCATGCACGACCCGACTCATTAACCAATAACTGAATGCGCCGCTCAGTAACACGGCCCCTCCCAGCCATTGGTCGACAATGCCAGGCAGTGCCAGGGGTAGCCATGCCAGCAACGGAGCAGCCTCGGGATAGGCCGTGATTGCCGTCGTCATACGATACATCAACGGGTTAAGCACCATCGCCAGACCCAGTCCCACCAAGGGTAGCAACATCACCAGGGCAACCGGCAAGGCATGCTGTTGCAGGCGCTGAGGATTCAGACACAGCCATACCCCCCCCAGCGCCATGGCCCATTTTCCCAGGGCATACAGCACCGGACTGTCCATCAAGGGTTGATGCCAGGCTGGCAACATGCCGATCCAGGATAGCAGCCCCGCCAGAGTCAATCCGAGCCAGAATGGCAGTGATGTTTCTTTATGCTGCTGGCAATCACCTTTGCTGTCCGCTTCCTCAGCACGCTTGGCTGAGAGACCAGCCTCGGCAAAAACCGCCAGCCAAAGCATGGGAACCAGATGGTGGACAACCACACTTTGCCAGCTGTGCAACCAAATGGAATGACGTGCCAGGGTGTCCAGCCAAGGGTTCATGGCCACCACAAACAGTGCCACGGCGAACCAGAACAAGGGCTGCTTCCAGCCACCGGATTGCCGGGCGATCCAGACCACAACCAGCAAAATAAACCCACACTCCAGCCAGAACTGATTATTCAGTGCAAACATGGCGCTCTCCATCATATTTGGCGCAAAGGCCAACCCGCCGCTTTCCCGGTTGGCTGGCCTTCGGTCAGGACATCGTCTCAATCATGTATTGATCGTTTCGATGCTCATGTCCTAGCTGGCACAGCAATCACCACCATCTCCACCATCTCCACCATCACTGTCGTCATCGGCGACGCCGACACTGCGATGATCCTTGCCGGCTGGCAGGTCCATGGCCGGGTTGGCGTCAAAGAAATTGTTGGGCTTGAGCTTGAAGCCAACGTATTCCACCGGCATCACCGGGAAATCTTCCGGCTTGCAGATATGGGTATGGCCGTAGGTGTGCCACAACACAATATCGGTATTTTCGACATTCCGGTCTTGTTGGGTATACACCGGCAAGCCATCCCCCTTGTTCTGGTTCGGGTAGTTGCCGGTGCCGTAACGCTCCGATGGCTCGTAAGGGGTTACCCATACGTGTTTGGCGGCAAAACCGGCACGCTGACCAATATAACTGTCGGCCTGGGCCAGCATGACGGGGTTATGCTCCGCCATCAGTTTGTAACCAGGATGATTGCCCACGGCATTGGTTTTGTTGGGATTGATCACCTTCCAGAAGCGACCGCTCTGGCCATTGGCTTCCCGGGCAGCTTGCTGTTCGGTGGTCAAGGTAGTGACATCGGTATTGAAAGCATTCCCCCAAGGGTTGTCTTCCCCCGCAGGCTTGGCGCTGAAATTGGTTTCCAGAACCGAGTTTTGTTCCCCATCCAGCATCATATGCAAACGGGCATTAAAGAAATGCTGGTGTGAAGGGCCATAAATTTCCGGTGTCACCAGGCCACCACCACATGCCGGTTTGGTGCCAGGAACCATACCGGCCGTCTGGATAATACCGGTCAGTTTGGTTTCCATTTCAATGGTGCCATCCTGGTACAGATACCAGTAAAAACCATAATCATAGTTGCCAACGGTACAGAAAAAGCTGATCACCAGACGACGTGAACGGCGGACTTCAAATACATCGGTACGGAATTCGTAATGCTTCCACAAGGTGCCGTAATCTTCTTCATGCATACATACGGCGTTCTTCATGGTGAAGGGTTCGCCCTTGTCATCGACCGCCGGAATATCAAAATAATGGATCGCACCCAGGCAATCACAGCCCAGCTCCAGCTGGTTGGCCAGCCGCCCCAGGCCATACTCGCCGCCGTCGAAGGCGCATTTCCAGTAATGGTTCAACGCCGTGTCGGAATAAGGTACCGCCATGTCCGTGACACTGGCGCGGTAGATGATGGGACGGGTTTCGCCCTTGTCGTTATAACCCAATTGATGCAATACCAGGCCTTCCCGTGGCGTAAAGCCGACCCGGAATTCCCAGTTTTGCCAGTTAACTTTCCAGCCATCCACTTCAAAGCTCACGCCTTCCGGTTGCACAATATGCAGCGGTTTGACATCGCTACGTGGCTCCCCCAACGATGGTGTGTCGTAGTTACGCTTGGTTTTTGGAATCGGGGTATCACGGCCATCGTCAAGCAGCTCGATAACCTTGCCTTCGTTCAAATCAATAATGGCTACCAGACCTTCAATCGGATGGGCATAGCCGTTATCGGTAAACTGGTCACGATAAAACGCCACGCCACGCATCAGGCGCTTACCTTTGTATTTGGGGTCATCCCCAAAATACCCGAACGACCAGGGATCAATCTGGATGTTTTCAATATCGGCATCGGTCAGACCACGACGTTTGACCGCAGCGCGCCAGTCAGCATCGTTCTGGACGATATCCACACAGGTAAAGAATTCTTCGATCATGATCGGGGCTTGCCCGGTCACTTCATGGTCCAGTTGCTGCCAGTCGGTGACGGTTTCTGCAACCAGATCCACCATGGCTTCAAACATCGCACCGTTGCTTTTATCCAGCACGGTGGCAAAGACACGACGGGAAAAGGCCTTTCCTGCTTCAAATGCCAGCACTTCGGCTTTGGGCGGCTCTTCCAGTTGTAAATACGGAAACCGGCAGCTATCGCCAAGCTGCTGCGTTTGTTTCAGAATCGCCGCGGCCTGTGCCAGTTCGTCCTGGGTCAAGGGGTCCAGTGGATGAACCGGGGTTGGTATCGTGGTAGATGCCTTGGATGCGCAACAGGTCTCGCTCATGATGTATTCCTCGTGATTCAGTGAATACAGCCATGCTAAGCAGAAGCACCGGGGACGTTATCGCAAAGTGGCAAAATAACCCGTGTCAGAAAAAACCAGCGGATAACACCGACAAACCATGACATTTGCCCCCGTAACTCTCACACTGCGCCCGTTACTTGTTTGTCTTGATCGTATCTCTTGCTATTTCAATATGAGGACTCTGCCATGAACGCCCTGATTGCTATTGCCAATGGTAGCGAAGAACTGGAAGTCATTACCCTGGTAAACGTACTGCGCCGAGCTGGAATCACCGTCACACTGGCGTCGACTGGCCCGGAACGCAGCGTACGTTGCGCTCGCGCCACCGTGATTGAAGCCGATTGCGTACTGGGCAAGCTGGCGATTGATCACCCATTTGATCTGATTGCCATACCGGGCGGTATGCCGGGAGCTGCCAATCTGGCTACGTCGCTGGGGTTGTTACACCGTTTGCAGCAACAAAACCGGGCCGGAAAGTGGATCGCCGCGATTTGTGCCGCACCGGCGGTGGTATTGGGTGCTGCCGGTATTACTGCAGGCCGGGTTATGACCGGTTATCCCAGCTTTGATCCGCTGCTGACCCAGGCAGGAGCCTGCATCAATCATGATGATGACGTGGTCGTGGATGGCAATCTGATCACCAGCCGCGGGCCAGCAACCGCCCTGCCCCTGGCACTGACTCTGGTGGAGTTATTGTGTGGCAAGCTGGTGCGCGACGATGTCGCTGCTGCCATGCTGTATCAAGGCTGATACCTCACGTCCTGTTACCTTGTGCCCTGCTGGCTGATGACTTTTCTTGCTAACGCGGGGCAATCTGTCGTCATCCAGCAATGATCCGTCAGCCCAGAATCTTGCGCATCAGCTCGGCGGTGCTGCCAACGCCAAACTTCTGCCGGATCACCGTAGCGCGATTGGCAACGGTTTTGGCACTGATGCCAAGCTCGGTGGCAATAACCTGATTGTTTTTGCCTTCCAAGAGTCGCTCGGCAATTTCACGTTCCCGGGTTGCCAGCGACGCCAGCGGGTCAATCACTGCAGCACCACAGTTAGTCGGGTCGGCCATACGCTTGCGCTCGGTAGAGCGACAGCCCACTGCCAACAATGATTCAAATCTCGGTTCCATAAAGGACTGTCCAGCAGCCACCTGAGTAACCGCCTGCAACATCACTGCCGGTGGGCTCGACTTGGATAAGTACCCCAGTGCACCCGCGTTTAATGCTTCCCGAATCACCGTTGCTTCTTCATACATACTGAAGATAAGAATACGGGCATCCGGCTTGGCGCCTATCAACTGGCGACACACTTCGATGCCCGACATATCTGCCATATTCACATCCAGAATCAGAATATCGGGGGCATGCTGAAAAAACAGCAAGGCGGCATCCGTCCCCGAACCCGCCTCGATAAACTGCACCTCATCAATCATGGCCGCCAACAGGGAGCCATAACCTTGCCGTACCACAGCGTGATCATCTGCCAGTAAAATTGTCAGAGCCATCCAGCCACTTCCTTTGTTAAATATCCTGCGGGCAAGGGTCTTTATCCTCGGCATCTTGTGGATAAGGCAGATGCGCGCTGACCTTCGTTCCCTCAGCGGCAAAGTCGACCGTCAGGGTACCACCCAGCAATCGGGCACGCTCAGCCATGGAGCGCATACCAAACCCGGCCACTGCCTCCGTTGCACCATTACCGTTATCCTGGATCTGCAGCGTCACGGTTTTCTGGCTGTCCAGGGTTAACGATACCCGGATCTCATCCGCTGCCGCATGCCGCACGGCATTGTTAACCGCTTCCTGTACCAGCCGATAGATCTGCGCGGCATCCTCTTCGTTCCAGCCTGGCCAGGTATCGCCCGACAACACACAATCCAGCCCCGTCGTTTGCCCGGTCGTGCGTAACAACTCATCGACGGCGGACTGCAAACCCAGCCGCTCCAGCACCACGGGATACAGGTTGTTGATGATACGACGAAAACCCAGATTGATGGCATCGCAGCCTGCCTGGATACACTCACTGGTTTCCAGTAACTGGGCTGGCTTGTCCAACTGGAAAGGTAATACGCAGGAATGCACCCGAACACCCGTTAGCTGCTGACCAAGGTCATCGTGTAATTCCCGGGCTAACGCCGAGCGCTCTTGCTCCTGAATTTCCATCAGGGTGCGGGTCAGGTAGCGGTTTTCGTTACGGGCGCTTTCCAGTGATTCTGTCATGGCGTTGAAATGCCAGGCCAGGTTATTGGCTTCGCGTAAACTGTAATGCCCGAGACGGGCGTTCAGGTGCCCTTGCTGCACCTGGTCAAAAGCGGCCAGCACATCCGCCAAAGGCCGCAGTCCGGCCCGTACCCCCAGATAAATAGCGAGGTTGGAAACCAGAGCACAACCACAAAACAACCAGAACAGCCAGCTGGAGGAATGCCAGACTTCTTCGATTTCATCACGATCATCCGACATCAGGATCACTTTTTGGCCATGACTGTCGGTCAGTGCCAGCTGATAACCGCGTCCGGGGTGATCGAACAAGGCCTCAAACCAGGCTGGCACCGAGTGTTCGTCCGGGCGTTCGGTATAGGTACCGGCAACCCGTACATGCCGCAAACTGCTGCCAACCAGCGCCAGTATCTGTTGCGGCTGACCGGAACGGATCAATGCTTCCACTACCGGTTTCATCGCCTGCTGCTCGCGCAGCACATCGTCCCGCCCTTGCACCAGCAACGTGGCCAGGCTGACCAGCAGCGCCAGTGCAAAGGCGCTGTTGACCATCAGCAGGATACGGGTCATGACGTTCATACACGTGCCCCGGTTGTGCCTCGGGGCAATGGCCGTAATGGCCATTGCATCAGCTGATCAGAAGCCGATTTTGATACCTGCCTTGACGGTTCGCGGTGCACCTGGGCCAACAAAGCTGTCTTCTTCAAATCCGGGATAGGCTTCATCCAGCACTTCATCCGATTCACCATAAACACCAAAGGTTTCGTATTCGCGATCGAATACATTAACGACACGACCATAGATTTCAATGGCATCGGTTGGCGCGTAGCTGGCCCGGACATTCACCAGGGTATAACCAGCCAGTTGCTCATTTTCATTGGCCTCATCACCACGGAAGTACTGGCTGCTGCGATACTGAATATCGCCACCCACTGACACTTGTGGCAACAGGTTCCAGTCGGCCGCCATTTTCAGATTGTGCTGTGGCAGCCCGGGAATCTGGTCGCCCGCTTCAACCTGTCGATCAGAACCTTGCGGATTATTGGGGCTGAACGATACAAACGGCGTTTCAAAGGTGGCTCGCATCCAGGTATAAGAAACGGCTACCTGAACATCGCTCCAGTGGCCTGTCATCCCCAGCTCGGTTCCCAGTCGGCGGGTTTTCCCGACATTGGCAAAATACCCTTCAGACGGCAAACCACCCGCCTGCTGAAACAGAATATCATCGTGGCTGGTAGAGCGGAAAACACCGGCGGTCCAGCGGATATTGCGGCTGGCAGTGCCTTTCAGACCCGCTTCCACAGAACGCGTAACCACTTGCTCCAGCGGTGGATCTGACACAAAACCATTGGGCAGTTTGCATGGATCATTTTCATCCGCACAGCTGAGCTCGGCCGGGCTTGGCGCTCGTGATGATTCGCTGTAGCTGGCGTATACGTTCAAGCCATTATCCATGACATAGGCTGCTCCCAGCATTGGATTGACCCGGGTAAAGGTGTGGTCGCCATCCAGCGATCCCGGCCCGGATTCCAATTGATCCTGCATCTTGATATGGACGTGATTGTATCGGGCACCAACGGTCACACTGAGCTGGTCATCCACGGCCAGCGTGTTGCTAAAAAACACCCCCATGGTCTGGGTATCGGTTTGCAGGCTGACTTCAGACTCACTGTCGTAGAGGCCAATGGCTGTGACATCTCGGGCATCCCCTGGCTCATCGTTATTGAGAATGGCAAAGCCGGTACGTGAGCGAAAGTGAATATCAGCCTGATCCAGTGTCACACCAGCGGTAAACAGATTGTCCCGACCGGCAACTGGTGCCGAAGACGCCAACTGCAGACTGAAGCCCTGACTGTTTTGTTCGGTGCGGGAGGTATTCAGAGTACCGTCAACGTCGTCGGCATCAATATCCAGCCCCAGCTCGGCAGCAATGGCTTCCAGTGTGTCATCGTCATCGTAACCCACAAAGGTGACTGGCTCTTCATCGCCACCGTCTTCGTCTTCTTCACACAGGGTTTCAGCACCATTAAGCAAGCATTCTTCGTAATCCGAGTCGTCGCCATTTACTGTGGTGGTGAGGTTACGGCGCAGATAAATATTACCGGCCAGCTGCAAGGTATCCGAGAACCAGTGATCACCATCCAGGGCAAAATAATTCAGTCGGTTGCGAGTGATATCCGGGTTGGTATAAATAGCGCTGCGGCCTTCGATATCCATCAATGCCTGGGGCACGGCACCATTACCGATCATTTCGTTGTCGTCCAGCAAGACTGTCAGATTCAACGAGCTGTTCAGCGAGCGCCAGCTCAGTACCGACATGGCCTGGCGAATATCGCTGCCAGAGGCATCACGCCAGCCATCTTCTTCTTCACGGTTGAGTAATACGTAATAGCCAACGTCTTGATTACCCAACTGGCCATTGCCACCGCTCTGGAACTGCGCTTGACGAAAACCAAACTGACCCGCCCCCAGCTCCAACTCATTGTATTCGGTGTTGAAGCCGTTTTTGGTGGTCATCGCAATGGCGCCGCCCTGGGTATTCTGGCCAAACAGCGGATTGGAGCCAGAATACAGCGTCATATTACTGACGGCATCCGTTGGTAACAGATCCCAGTTTACCGTGTCCCCAAAAGGTTCGTTAAAACGCACGCCGTTCATATACACGGATACGCCTTGCGGTAATCCCAGCAACGGCGATGCCGTAAAACCACGATATTGAACATCCGGTTGATAGGGGTTGCTGACCGCTTCGTTAATGCTTACCGAACCCAGCTGATAGCGCAGATGTTCAGCAATATTTTGTGCCTGAATACGCTCCAGGTCATCACTGCCCAGACTTTGTACCGGGCTGACCAGTTGGTTTTCCCGCACACCGGTACCCATTACAGGAGTTGGCGCTATGACAACGATTTCGTCCGTAACCGGACTAGCCTCTGCCCAGGCGGCCAGGGGTACCAGACACCCCGCCAGACTGCCAAAGACAGTCCATGTCGAACCACTGTTAGAGGGAGAATTTAGAAATGCCATCCACATCTGCCTTATCGTTATTATTAGATGCAGCTATTCTGGACGACCGCCGGTCTGCTGACTCTGCCTCTGCCGTTGCTGATCGCGTCTGCTTTGGCACTAGGTAAACAGGATAGGGAAATCTTCCCGATTAATGCCCTGGATTCATAAAATATACAATTTTTACCAAGAACCATGCTAAAGAAAGCAAAAATACGGTGCCAAAGAAGGCGATTTCGACTAACTTTACTACTTTAGACCCCCATACAAAACGCCAAGGTAGGATACCTGACAGTAGCAACACGGGGTGTAATGCAGAGATTACAAAAATAAATAAACAGGTGTAGCTATCATGTTGACACTCCAGACCGGCCACAGCGCATCCTCAAGCGCCAGTGATGACTCCCCCAGCCAGAGCGCACAGCCAGATATGACTGATACAATCACTACGGTAGAATTGCCGACCAGCCCGCTGACGGAAAACGACACGCCTGTTTACAAGCTGCTGATTGCGGATGATCACCCGCTGTTCCGGGAAGCCATTGCCGATGTCATTCGTAACCGCTACCCCAATTCCGATATTCTCGAGGCAGAAAATCTTGAGTCTGCCGCGGCGATGGCCGGTACCCAGGATGACCTCGACCTGATTCTGCTCGATCTGAACATGCCTGGCATGAACGGCTTGAACGGCCTGATTCAGTTACGCAACGAGTCCCCGACAATCCCGGTGGTTATCATCTCTGCCGAGGAAGAAAAAAGCGTGGTGCTGCAAGCCATGACCTATGGTGCTGTGGGCTTTATTATCAAGTCACTGCCACGGGAAAAAATGACCCAGGCACTTGAACAGGTGTTAGCTGGACAGGTGTATCTGCCATCCGATGTCATCCGTGCCACGGATGATGGCCGTTCCCGTCAGCGCCGTATCCAGGATGAAAACCTGATTCCTCCAGAAATGCTTAACAGCCTGACTCGTCGCCAATTGCTGGTATTGGAACGTATGGCCAGTGGCGAATCCAACAAGCAGATTGCCTACAATCTGTCGATTGCTGAAACCACCGTCAAAGCGCACGTCTCGGCGATTTTGCGTAAACTCAGTGTACACAATCGTATTCAGGCGGTATTGGCTGCCAGTAATGTCGATTTTAACCAGTATCTGCGCCGCTAACTTCGCGAGTGCGCCTGATTACTGACAATAAAAAACCGGGCAGCGCCCGGTTTTTTATTGCTTGCCCCGATCATCGTCGTTTTACAGACCAGACCTGTCAGGCCATCGGATCCATCTCTGGAGCAGACAGCTCAACTCTCAACGATCCGGCCCACCAAACCGGCCCACTAACACCCGGTATCAAGACAAGGCTGCCTTGGCTGCCCGGGCCTTATGCAATTTTTTATAGCTGTCAATCAGGCGTAAATGCTTGTCAAGACCGTCCAGCTGCAGGCTGGTCGGGGTCAGGCCATAAAAGCGCACGGAACCATCCACCATACCGATGGCGGCGGCCAGTCGTTCAGTTCCAAACATACGACCAAAATTAAGCCGGTAATCGTCCAGTTCCATATCATCGTCCAGGGTAACTTCCAGCACGGCATTGACGACTTGAAAGAACAAGCCACGTTCCACCGTGTTGTCGTTAAATTGCAGCAGGGTTTCAACCTGCTCCTTGGCGTCATCCAGACGCTGAAGCGCCAGACAAATCATGAACTTCAGCTCCAGAATGGTGAGCTGGCCCCAAACGGTATTATCGTCAAACTCAATGCCAATCAGAGTGGTGATATCGGTGTAGTCATCCAGCTCGCTGTCTTCCAGTCCGTCCAGCAGCGCCTCCAGCTGTTGCTCACTGAGACGGTGCAGGTTGAGTATATCTTCGCGGAAAAACAGTGCCTTGTTAGTGTTGTCCCAGATCAGATCATCCACCGGGTACACTTCGGAATATCCCGGCACCAGGATTCGGCAAGCCGGTACTCCCAGGTCGTTGTATTCAGCACAATAAACCTCCAGCCCCATATCTGCGAGAATGGCAAACAGGCTGTCGGCTTCTGCCTGACTGGCCTGCTGGCGTTCTTCCGGGCTGGGGTTGGCTGACAAGGGGGCGCGGAAATCCCATTCGCTGAATTCCACATCCGCTTTGCTACTGAAGAAGCGCCAGCTCACTACCCCGGTCGAATCAATAAAGTGTTCAACAAAGTTATTGGGCTCTGTCAGAGCATTGCTTTCAAAGGTTGGCTGCGGCAAGTCGTTCAGGCCTTCGAAGCTGCGCCCTTGCAACAACTCGGTCAGCGACCGCTCCAGGGCAACTTCAAAACTGGGATGCGCTCCGAATGAGGCAAAGACACCACCGGTCCGTGGATTCATCAGCGTGACGCACATCACCGGATACAAACCACCCAGAGACGCATCCTTCACCAGCACAGGGAAGCCCTGCTCTTCCAGCCCTTTAATCCCTGCAACAATACCCGGGTAACGTGCCAGTACCGCATCTGGCACATCGGGCAACGCCAGCTCTTGCTCCAGAATCTGACGTTTGACTGCCCGTTCGAAAATTTCCGACAAACACTGCACCTGCGCTTCCGCCAGGGTATTACCGGCGCTCATGCCATTACTGAGAAACAGGTTTTCGATCAGGTTGGAAGGGAAATACACCGTCTCACCATCGGACTGGCGTGTAAAAGGCAAGGAAACAATACCACGGTCAATGTTGCCGCCATGGTTCACCAGCCGCGAATTGGTATCGAACAGGTGCGAGGCGCATAACTCGCCGTCGGCGTTATAAATTGACAGGCAATGCTCATCCAGGATTTCAGGCGGCAGCGCATCATCAGGGCCAGGCTGGAACCAGCGCTCATTGGGGTAAAATACAAAATCAGCGTCAGCAATATCAGTACCAAAGAACTGGTCATTGTAGAAAAAATTACAGTTCAGCCGCTCCAGAAATTCCCCCAGCGCCGATGCCAAGGCACTCTCTTTGGTGGCGCCTTTACCATTGGTAAAACACATCGGTGAGGCCGCATCCCGAATATGTAACGACCAGACATTCGGCACGATATTACGCCAGGAGGCGATCTCGATTTTCATCCCTAGATCCGCCAGCAGGCCGGTCATTTTGGCGATGGTTTGTTCCAGCGGCAGATCTTTACCGGCAATATAGGTGGCTGCCGGTGTGTCTTCTCCCGCTGCCGCCGAGCCTGCCAGCAACAGCGCCTGGGTATCGTCATCCAGGTTATCGACCACTTCAATATCAAACTCGATCCCGGTCTGAATCGCCCGTTTGACGGTGCAACGTTCCATGGAGCGCAATATTCCCTGGCGGTCTTTTTCGGCAATACCTTCCGGTAATTCCAGCTGGATTTTCAGCAGTTGTTTATAGCGGTTCTCCGGATCAACAATATTGTTTTGCACCAGCCGCAGGTTTTCGGTCGGTATATCCCGGGCAATACAGTACATCTTGGCAAAATACGCGGCACACATGGCCGACGACGCCAGAAAATAATCAAACGGCCCCGGTGCGGAACCATCGCCTTTATAACGAATGGGCTGATCCGAGATAACGTTAAAATCATCGAACTTGCCTTCGAGGCGAAGGTTATCGAGAAAGTTGACCTTGATTTCCATGGGGATACCGGATTAAAAATTGGAGAGTGACGCGGCGGCGTTAAGCGCAACAGTGCAAGCAAAGCCGAGAGCAATGTAAGGGAAGGTATTATCCAGATTTTGAAGCTGGCGTCTTGGGCCGTGTCGACTCCGCAAGAGAACAACCCTGTCAACAGATGGTCATTCCCTGCAGCGGTAAGAACCCGTGCCTGAAGCCCTGGCCTTGCGTATCGAGCCAGGCTGCTGACCCAAGACACCGCCCGGGTTTTGCCCAACCCCGGCCAATCCCTGTATCGTAGCCGTTTGCTACCCAACCGAACGGGCCTTTTTATGAATCGTTTTACCGCCTTATGCCTCACCAGCCTGATGAGTCTGTGCTGGTCACTGTCCGCCAGTGCGTTACAGGCCGGGGAACCGGGGTTTGACTTTAACCTGCCCTCGTTATCCCGGGATGGCTCTCATCAGCGTCTGAGTGACTTTCGGGGCAAGGTGGTGTATCTGGATTTCTGGGCTTCCTGGTGCGGCCCCTGCCGTAAGTCCTTGCCGCAACTGGCGCATTTACAGCAGCAGCTCAGCGACCAAGCGTTTGTGGTATTGGGGGTGAACCTGGATGATGACCCGGCATTGGGTCGCCGCTTCCTGGACGAACTGGGTGTGTCTTTCCCCAATGTCTCGGATACCTCTGGCAGCAGCTACGACACCTTTGGCCTGGTGGGTATGCCGACCTCCTATCTGATTGATCAGCAAGGTATGGTGCGCTGGGTACATCAGGGGTTTGCCGACGGTGATATCGCAGTGATTCGCCAGCATGTTGATGCCCTGTTGCAGTCAAATCCATAACCCATAACCCATAACCCATAACCCATAACCCGAGGCAGGTCTGGTTTTGCCCTGTTCCGTCGGAACCGGCGCCATCCGTGTCCGAACCGGCGCCATCCGTGTCCGAACCGGCGCCGTATCCGTTGCACCGGCTCAGTCGATCTTGCACTCTCGAGTCAGGTATTCATGGGATTGCATTTCCAGCATCCGGGAGGTGGTACGCTGGAATTCAAATTCCAATTTGCCACCTTCGTAAATATCAGGAATCGCTGCACCCGCAGACATAATCACCTTGACGCCACGATCGTAAAACTCATCAATCAGGTTGATAAAACGGCGGGCCAGGTCGTCATTTTTAACGCTCATCACCGGCACATTGGAAATCAACAAGGCGTGGAACTGTTTGCCCAGCTCAATATAATCATTCTGTGAACGAGGGCCGTCACACAAAGCGTCAAATTCAAACCAGCCAACATCATTACAGACAGCCTTGGCCGGAATTTCCCGCCCAAGCACCTCAACGCCAACGTTAAATTCAACCTGGCTCATATCCGGTGCCAGACTGTCAAAACTTTTCTGAAGGCTGGCTTCAGCGCTGTCGTCCAGCGGGTAATGATATAGCTCGGCCTGCTCCAGTGTGCGCAAACGATAATCCACCCCGCTGTCCACGTTGACCACATCGGTGTATTTGTTCAGCAGTTTGATGGCTGGAATAAAACGGTCGCGTTGCAATCCGTTTTTATACAATCCATCCGGCACAATATTGGAAGTCGATACCAGCGTCACACCACGATCGAACAGCTCTTGCATCAGGCTGCCCAGAATCATGGCGTCACCAATATCGGAGACAAAAAATTCGTCGAAACAAATAACCACGGCTTCTTCAGCGATACGATCAGCAACGACGGTTAACGGGTTTTTGGTGCCCGCCAGCTTGGTCAGATCCTGATGCACACGCTGCATAAAGCGGTGGAAGTGGGTCCGCATCTTGCGTTCAAACGGCAGCGCTTCGTAGAAGGTATCAACCAGATAGGTTTTCCCTCGACCAACGCCTCCCCAGAAGTACAGCCCTTGCACCGGTTCCGGCTTTTTGCGGCTGAACTTGCTACCCAGCTTGCCAACAAAACCTTTGTTGGCCCGTCGTGCTTCGGCAGCCACCAGATCGTCAAACAGGCGCTGTAAATGTTTGACCGCCATTTCCTGGGCGGCATCATAAGAAAAGTCATCTCGCTGAAGGTCAGCTTGATAAAGCTCCCAAGGGGTCGACACGGGCGTACTCCATCGTAGGAATCGGGGGGCGAAATGTATCCGACCATGCCGAAAACATCAAACCGACTAATGGCTGCAATCCGGGAAAGATGGGTAGGTTTGACAGAAAATTTGCCAATTGACCGCTTCCGTGCCGGCTCAATCGGGTTTAAACGCGGCCATATCCCGAATCAGGGACTTTTTCAGCTCTCCCAAACGACCATGGAAGAAGTGGCCACCACCGGCAAAAACCTGCCAATGGGGTACAGGAACAACCAGATTGGTCCAGTGTTCTACCTCATCAAAAGGCACCACTTCATCGGCATCTCCCATATAGACAAAGGTTTCAAATTCATGGGGCAAGGTATTGGGGGCATCAAAATGATGTACTGCCGGTGCCATCAGGTACAGGGCGGCAATTTGCTCCGGCCTGTCTACCGCAGCCAGACAAGCCATTCCGGCACCAAATGAGAAACCACCCAGCAGAATGGTTTCCCAGCCCAAGGTATCACGGGCATAGTCCAATGCCGCCAGCACATCCTGTTGTTCACCACGACCGTGATCGTGTTCGCCGTCACTCTCACCAACACCCCGGAAGTTGAAGCGCAAGGTCGACATCCCCAAGCCCAGCGCCGTTCTTAGCGTGGTGGTCACAACCTTGTTATCCATGGTGCCATCAAACAACGGATGCGGGTGGCACATCAGCATTCCCACGTTACCTTGCTGGATCGTACGGCCGTCCAGTACTCCGGCTGACCCTTTGATCTGTACTACTTGCTCTTGCGCCATGTCTGCTCCTGCTGGTTTTGTTGACGCTTCCCGGGACTGGCAGGAAGGCTATAAATGACCATGAGGATACCATAGCCTGATACGGCATTTAGGGCATAAGCAAGACCATATTATTAGAACCAAACGATCTTAATACTGCCTTTTTATATACCACAAGCCTTGTTATAGTCCCTGCAAATCGTAACAATCAGAGCCTAGACAACACGATTGCAACGCGGTCGTGATGCCTCTGAATCAGCATCCCTACTTCCGAGAATAATTGTCCCATGATCAGTGACTACCATCTCACCCACCTCAAGCAACTGGAGGCGGAGAGCATTCATATTATCCGTGAGGTTGCGGCGGAGTTCGACAACCCGGTAATGATGTATTCCATCGGCAAGGACTCTGCGGTCATGCTGCACCTCGCCCGCAAAGCCTTTTATCCGGGCAAACCGCCCTTCCCGCTATTACACGTCGATACCACCTGGAAGTTTCGTGAAATGATCGAATTTCGGGACAAGGTAGCCAAAGATATTGGTATGGATCTGCTGGTTCATATTAATCAGGACGGCGTCGACCAGGGAATTGGTCCTTTTACCCATGGCTCATCCAAGCATACCGACGTGATGAAAACCGCCGGTCTAAAACAAGCGTTAGACAAGTATGGCTTTGATGCTGCCTTTGGTGGTGCCCGCCGTGATGAAGAAAAATCCCGCGCCAAGGAACGGGTTTACTCCTTCCGCGACAGCAAGCACCGCTGGGACCCCAAAAACCAGCGTCCCGAGCTGTGGAATATTTACAACGGCAAGGTCAACAAAGGCGAAAGCATCCGGGTTTTTCCTCTGTCCAACTGGACCGAGCTGGATATCTGGCAATACATCTATCTGGAAAACATCGACATTGTGCCGCTGTATTATGCCGCCAAGCGTCCGGTGGTTGAGCGCGACGGTATGCTGATTATGGTCGACGACGACCGTATGCCATTGAAGGATGGCGAGGTACCAGAAATGAAATCCGTGCGTTTCCGTACGCTGGGCTGCTACCCACTGACCGGTGCGGTAGAGTCTGAAGCCACCACGCTGCCTGAAATCATTCAGGAAATGCTGCTGACCACGACATCCGAACGTCAAGGCCGGGCCATTGACCATGATTCATCCGGATCGATGGAAAAGAAAAAACAAGAGGGGTATTTCTAAATGTCTCACCAGTCCGATTTGATTGCTTCCGACATTCTGGAATACCTGGAGCAACACGAAAACAAGGAAATGATGCGTTTCCTGACCTGCGGTAACGTTGATGATGGCAAATCCACCCTGATCGGCCGCCTGCTGTACGATTCCAAGATGATCTACGAAGATCAGCTGGCATCCGTCACCAAAGACAGTGCCAAAGTGGGTACCACCGGCGACCGTCCCGACCTGGCTCTGCTGGTTGATGGTCTGGCTGCCGAGCGTGAACAAGGCATTACCATCGATGTTGCCTACCGCTATTTCAGTACTGCCAAGCGCAAGTTCATTATTGCTGATACTCCCGGACACGAGCAGTACACACGAAATATGGCCACCGGGGCATCGACCTGTGATCTGGCGATTATCCTGATCGACGCCCGTTACGGGGTTCAGACCCAAACCCGGCGTCACAGCTTTATTGCTTCCTTGCTGGGTATCAAACACGTCATTGTTGCCGTCAACAAGATGGATTTGATGGACTTTGACCAGGAGCGCTTTGAACAAATTCGTACCGACTATCTGGCCTTCGCCAAAGACCTGAATATCAGTGACATTCAGTGTGTGCCTATTTCTGCCCTCGATGGTGACAACGTCGTTGATCGCTCCAGCCGTTCCCCCTGGTACGATGGCCAGACGCTGATGGAAATTCTGGAAACCGTTGAAATTGCCGCTGACAAAAACATCGACAATTTCCGCTTGCCAGTACAATACGTCAACCGTCCGAACCTCGATTTCCGTGGTTTCTGCGGCACCATCTCTGCGGGCGTGGTCAAACCGGGCGACACGGTGATGGCATTACCTTCGCAGAAAACCAGCAAGGTTGACCGTATTGTCACCTGGGACGGTGATCAGGAAAAAGCCTTTGTCGGCCAATCCATCACCCTGACACTGGAAGACGAAATCGATATCAGCCGTGGCGATGTCATCGTCAAGGTGAATGACCAGCCGATCGTTGGTAATCGCTTTAATGCTGATCTGGTCTGGATGACCGAGCAATCCATGGTGCCAGGCCGTCCGTATGACCTGAAATTTGCTACCGGTGCCAGCGCTGGCACCATCAGCAAGATCCATAATCTGGTCGATATCAATACCATGGAAAAGCGTGAAGCCGATGAGGTAAAACTCAACGAAATCGCGCTGGTCGAGGTCAGCCTCGACAAAGCCGTTCCTTTTGATGCTTACGCCAAGGTTCATGGTACTGGCTGCTTTATCGTGATCGACCGTTTGACCAATGTGACCATTGGTGCCGGTATGATTGTGGGTGAAGCCATCGGCTCAGGTAGCTTCGAAGCCGTTGCGGCAGAAGAAAAAGCCCGCCGTTTTAATCAGAAACCGGCGATTGTCACCATCAATGCAGTCAATGCCGAAACCCTGGTTAATGGCCTTGATCGCCGCCTGTTTGAAATGGGTCGTCTTGCGGCTATTGGCGCTGCCGAAACCGCTCAGGTGTTAAAGGATGCTGGTCTGGTCGCTCTGGTCGCCGGTGGTGCGGACGGTGCTGATATCAGTATTGCTGCCGATGGCGACAACATCGACACTCTGATTGCGGCACTGCAGGATCAAGGCATTATCTGATGTCATGATCGGGCTACCCTGTCTATTGGTGCTGGTTGGCCAATGGACGGCACACACAAAAAGCGGCTTGAAAGCCGCTTTTTGTGTGTCAGACGCTACGATTGGCTAGCCAATGACTCTGCTACCGTTATGCATATTCTACAAACCAATAGACAAGGACAGTCCGTAATACACACCAGACACATCCAGATCGGTTTCAATATCGATGTCATCCGGATCGGTTTCCAGTGTCATTTGACGGTAACCGGCTTCCAGACCAAGATCGACCACAGGAATTGGCAAGAGGTATCCAACGCCATAACTGATATCCGACAGCTTGTTATCGCCATAACCCACATAATTGATATCGGCACTGGCGTACAAACCAAACGGCGTATCAATTTTCAATTCGCCATACACCATCGGCAATACCAGATCCAGATCCACGGTTTCAGTATTGCTGGCGCTCTTGACTTCAGCGTAACCATCAAACTGACGGCCACTAACACCGAAATTGATATCAACAAACGGGATCGGCAATGGCAAACCCCAGTAAAGGGTCAGATCGGTATGGGTCAGATCAATCGTGCTATTCACGTCGCCATCAAATGTTTCATCGGCAAAGGTAATATCTACCGTACCATTGCCACTGACTTCCAGACTGGTGCTCTTGATTTTAACGTTGGGAATAAAAGGTACTGGATGTTCAAAAAAAACGGTCAGCTGTTGACCATTTTCTTCTTCCATATTTAATCCATCTTCTTCAACCGATACGTCAGAATCGATCTGTCCAGTAGGATCGGCATTCCAGACACTGGCCTTGGCGCCAACAGTAAACAGAAGATCAGCCTGTGCTGACAAGGGAGCCAGTGCAACCAGTGCGACGGCCATTACGGTCTTTTTCATTGGTGTCATCCCGTTTCAATCTCAATAAAATATAATTGTGCAAACAAACCTGATAACGCCAGTCTGCCCATAAACCAGCAGAATGCCAATATTATGTGTCGACCATCTGACAAAACGGCAATACCATTTATTTATTGCTTGCTATCTTTTGTCACGACAATCCAAACTGGTCAATCCGCTCGTCACAGACCCGGATACAAAAACAGGCCCTACGGCCTGTTCTGATCAATCAGTCATGCTGTCACGTATCAAAACGTAATACCGATACGGCGTCCAACTTCCTCATAACCTTCAACCACATCACCCAACCCCTGGCGGAAACGGTCTTTATCAAGTTTTTCCCGCGTCGCCTTGTCCCACAAACGGCAGCCATCCGGCGAGAACTCATCCCCCAGCACAACCTCACCCTTATACAAACCAAACTCCAGTTTGTAGTCGACCAGAATCAGGCCACCGTCATCAAACAGGGTTTTGAGGACCTTGTTGACAGCAAAGGTCAGCTCTTTCATACGATCGAGGTGAGCGTCTTCGGCCCAGCCAAAAGAGCGAACGTGATATTCATTCACCATGGGATCGCCCAGCGCATCGTTTTTCAGAAACAATTCGAAGGTGACAGGATCCAGTTCGATACCTTCATCGACTCCCAAACGACGACACAGGCTGCCAGAAGACACGTTGCGTACAACGCATTCCAGCGGAATCATATCCAGCCGCTTGACCAGTGAGTCGGTATCCGACAACAAGGATTCAAAATGGGTAGGAATACCGGCTTCTTCCAGTTTGGCCATAATGAACGCATTAAACTTGTTGTTCACCATACCTTTACGATCCAGCTGCTCGACTTTTTTGCCGTCAAAAGCAGACGTATCGTTGCGGAATTCCAGTATCATCAGATCCTGATCATCTGTGCTGTATACTGATTTGGCTTTACCTGAGTAAAGCAGTTCGCGTTTTTCCATGGGAATCTCCGCCATTAAACAATAAATAATGAAGTATCCGCCTCATCGGCAGATAGCATCCTAATTCACAATATGAAACGTATTAAACGGCTATAGAATGAACCTGCTGACGTTAAAACTCACACCAGTCAGCAACCCGGTTTTGCGCTAACAGGCGCACCGGCCTGTCGCTTAGCCCTGGTATAACTGCCAGTGCCTGCCCGACCAAGTCGGGGTGATTGTTTTTTTCACTGATATGCCCTGCCGTCAGGTGTTGCACTCCAGGCCAGTCGATACGTTGAATCAATTCCGCACACTGGGCATTACTCAGGTGTCCGTAAGGCCCGGCGACACGCGCCTGCAATCTTGGTGGGTATGGCCCTTTGCGCAGCATATCCGGATCGTGATTTGCTTCCAGCTGCAAACCATGGCATCCCTGATAAGCAGCGACAACATGCGGCGTCAAACTACCAAGATCTGACAACACGCCTACTTTCAGACCCGCTGCTTCCACCACAAATTGCAGTGGCTCCCGGGCATCATGAGGAACCGTCACCGCCGCAACGGACATACCGGCTACCGAAGCGAGGTCTCCACCCGTGAGTGGCTGCCAGCGAGGGTGATCGATCCAACCCATATGAATCGCCGTTCCCTGAGAGCAGTACAAGGGAATATCCAGCAACTCGCACACCGCCATCACGCCTTTGGCATGATCGCCGTGCTCGTGTGTCACCAGTACGGCTTCCAACTGACCCGCATCGGCCTGGGCCGATTCGATCCGCTGCAACAACGTCTTGCGGCTGAAACCACAGTCGATCAGCAGGCTTCTGCCCTGGTGTTCCAGCAGTGTTGCATTGCCCTTGCTACCGCTGCCGAGAGAAATGTACCTCACTTCTCCAGCTGTTGTTTGATCGTATTCAGAACCGGTAAAGCGTAATCGTCTCCCGCCAGCTTATCGACATCTTCCAACAAGGACAGATACACACCGTGTCGTGCCCGGTTCATTTTCAACAAATAGGTGCCCGCAATCACTTCTGGCTCGGAACCCCAGAGTCTTGCCCACCAGCCACGCTCGTCATCCCGTTGCGGGCGGCTGATTTCCAGATAATAAGTACCCACACTGCGATTGAGATCGGTCATATTCAGATCAGAGGCAGCAATGGCTTCTGTTACCGCAGCCCAGGCGTAAGCAAACTGACCATCCAGACGTAATATCTGACTACCGGAGCCGTCTTTTTCGATACGCGGATTAAGATCCAGCGAGCGATATTCATTCAACGACGTGGCCTGCTCTGACGAGCTGTCGTTGTCATCGATTATCAACGCTTGTGGTACGGGTAACTCAAAACTGTTTGGCCGGTCAGGAATCACGGCCAATTCAGGAATAGGTAAAGCATTCCGGCGCGCCAGTGGCTGTCCATCCGGGGTTGTTGCCTCGTCATTCTCTGTCGTGGTCAGATAATCATCAGCGCGATCGCGAAAACGATCACCAAAGATGGTACTGCAACCACTGACAGCAACCACAAGCACTACCAGCAAATACTTCATGAGATCAGATCAACCCCAAAGCTGTCATCGCCAACTCAACCTTGGGTGCATAACGACGGTCCATTTCGACCAGCGGTAAGCGGATACCGGATTCCATACGGCCCATGCGAGCCAGAGCCCATTTCACCGGAACCGGGTTCGCTTCATAAAACATGGCGTCATGCAGTGGCATCAGCGTTTGTTGCAACGCCCGGGCTTCTTCCGCCTTGCCATCCAGAGCCAGCATGCACAAGTCGTGCATCAATTTGGGCGCCACGTTGGCAGTGACTGAGATATTGCCTTTGCCTCCGGCCAGAATCAGCTCATGGGCCGTTGGATCATCACCGGAGTAAACCGCCATACGATCACCAACCAATTCGATCAACTTGCGTGCCCGGTCGATATCGCCGGTCGCTTCCTTGATCGCCACAATCTGCTCAACATCCGCCAGAGCCGCCACGGTTTCCGGCAACATATCGCAGCCAGTACGACCAGGAACGTTATACAGCCACTGCGGCACATCCACCGCCGCCGCGATGGTTTCATAGTGTTTGATCAGGCCACGCTGGGGTGGTTTGTTGTAATAAGGAGTGACCAGCAAGCAGGCATCGGCACCGAGGTTTTTGGCTTCCTGGGTCAACTCAATCGCTTCGGTGGTGCTGTTGGCACCGGTGCCGGCAATAACCGGACGACGTCCGTTAACCAGTTTGACGACCCGATCAATAACAGCGCAATGCTCTGTCGTGCTCAGCGTTGCTGATTCTCCTGTTGTTCCAACAGGCAAAATCGCATCGGTTCCCTGCTTGATGTGGAATTCCACCAGGCCATCAAGAGCTTCCCAATCGAGAGAGCCGTCGGGATGCATTGGCGTAACCAGTGCCACAATACTGCCGGTGATCATGAAATTGTACTCCACAAAACGAACTTCCCCTGCCATCTTGATGGAAAAGCAGGGATCCAAAAAACAAGAGCGTAATACTACTGGTGCGGCGTTATCGAGACAAGAGAGTCAAGCCGCTTGCGAGTGATTAGCGCCGCGCAAACGCTGATTATCCGCGCCCGGGCTGCCATTTTGCCACTGCCACCCAGTCATTGTTCAACTACCGCTCAATTACCGCTCAATCATGACCGGTATGGCCAGGCCAGGACTGGATCACCGCCTTGAGCAAGGTCGCCAGTGGAATCGCAAAAAACACGCCCCAGAACCCCCACACTCCCCCGAATACCAGTACCGCAACAATAATGGCTACCGGGTGCAGGTTTACCACCTCTGAAAACAACAGTGGCACCAGCACATTACCATCCAGTGCCTGAATAATGCCGTAAACCGTCATCAGGTAAAAAAAGTCATTATTCCAGCCCCACTGCATATAGCCCACCAGAGCGATCGGGATTGTGACTACCGCTGCACCTATGTAAGGCACCAGCACCGACAATCCGACCGCAATCGCCAGCAAAGCAGCGTAATTTACTCCCAACAGCAAAAAGGCTACGTAGGTAACCCCGCCCACAATAACAATCTCGACCACCTTGCCGCGAATGTAATTGGCGATTTGCAGATCCATTTCGACCCAGACTTCGTTCAACAAAGCACGCTGACGTGGCAGAAAATTCAGACACCAGGACAAAATATCGTCCCCGTCTTTCAACAGAAAAAACACCAGGATAGGTACCAAAACGCAATAAATCAGCATCGCCATCAGCACGGTAATGCCGGAAAGGGAAAAGCTCAGCGCCCATTGCCCCATCGACGCCAGTTCTTCCCGCGCCTGATGTACCCACTCCTGCACCTGAACCGTGGTAATCAGGTCAGGGTATTGTTCTGGCAACAACATCAGCAGCGCCTGACCTTTACTGGCCATTCGTGGCAGCTCATAAAAAAACTGTGACAATTGCGCCCAGGTGGCAGGCAGAATAAACAGCAACAGGGTCAACATCACCCCGACAAACATAAGAAACACCGCCACCGTCGCCGTCATATGCCCAACCCCGCGCCGTTTGAGGAACTGCATACTGCCCTGTAACAGATAGGCCACCACCACCGCGGTCAGGAATGGCGCCAGGACATTGCCCATAAAACCGATAACCAGCAAAAAAGTGCCGATCAGCAGCAACAGCAATAACGCTTCTTCATTAGAGAGATAGCGGTCGATCCAGCGCCCGAAAACCTTGATCATCGTTTGACTCCCTTGACAATCCAGTAGTGATATTCATTTCCTTCCCGGGAAGCCGACATAAGTTGGTGTTCCGACAATTCCAGATAGCGTGGTATATCACGCCACGAGCCGGCATCACAGGCACGTACCAGCAAGACATCCCCCACTGCCAGGCTTTTTAATGCCAGCTTGGTTTTAAGCAAGGGGAGCGGACAGCTCAATGCCGTTACATCGAGTAGTTGAGTATAATCATTCGGGTTAGACACACATTCCGCCATTTGCCACACTGCGAACCAAAAGAGATCTGGATGATCTCAGACACATGGGCCATTAAGCAATAATCTTGCGCACCACAGCACCTTGTAACAGTGAGTCAGCCAGACCATGTACTTTTCATTGACATCAAGATCCGGGACACACCGATTGAAACTCCGAAAAGCCTTGCTTGCGACTACCTTGCTGTTTGCTTTCAACACCAGTATTCATGCCGCCAGCAACGATTTGCCCGCACTGGGAGACGCAGCCTCATCGATTGTTTCCCTGCAAGAGGAATACGAACTCGGCCGCGCCTGGTTACGTCAGCTGCATGCACATGCCCGCACCATCGACGACCCGCTGTCCATCGAGTTTATCGAAAACCTGGTGTTCCGGATGATTCCTCACAGCGGTGCGCCACAGCAGGATTTTGACTTTGTCATTATCGACAAAAAAGAACTCAATGCCTTTGCAGTACCGGGCGGTGTAATAGGCATCAATCTGGGGCTATTACTGTACACCCGGGACGAAGATGAAATTGCTGCCGTACTGGCTCACGAACTGGCTCACTTGAGTCAGCGGCATTTTGCCCGCCAGGTCGAACGGGCAGAACAGCAGCAACCCATGGCCATTGCGACCCTGCTGGCCTCCATCCTGCTGATTGCAACCAATAACGCCGATGCTGGTTTTGCCGGACTAATGGCCAGCCAGGCTGCATCCATCCAGTCACAACTGGCCTATAGCCGCGACTGGGAACGGGAAGCAGACCGTATTGGTATTAACACCCTGGCAGAATCCGGCTTCGATCCACAAGCCATGCCATCCATGTTTAACCAGATGATGGCGGCCGGGCGCCTTGGTAAAAAGCCACCGGAATTTCTGCTGACTCACCCGTTAACACTGAATCGGGTATCCGATGCCGCCGCACGAGCTGAAGGTTATTCCTCCCAACCGCGCCACCTGAGTTTTGACTTTGCCATTCTGAAAAATCGCGCCCGTATCCGTTATCAGCTCAGCGACAAACAGGTAGCGGCTACTTTTACTCCGGAAGCCGAAGCCACCGATAATTCATCGCTGACCCGGAATGCCGCCCGCTACTCTCTGGCCGAATACGCCTTGCAACATCAGGACAATGCAACCGCCCTACAGCAATTAAACCAATTGGATGCAAGCTACCAACAGTCCCCGGCTGCCCTGGCACTGTTGGCCAAGACGCTAACCGCCACCAACCAGGCCCCCAAAGCGTTGGAGATGCTGACTCTGGCACTGACCTATCATCCCGGCAGTTATTTATTGATCAGCACCCGGGCCAATGTGCTTGCCGCACTCGGACGTGCAGAAGAAGCGGTCAACAGTTTGCGGCCACTGACCGAGCAACGTCCAACCACCCCGGCGCTATGGTTTCAACTGAGCCAGCTGGCGGCCCAGGCGAGCCATACGGTACTGACGTATCAGGCCAGTGCTGAATACTGGTATTTGAACGGAGATTACACCAAAGCCAGCCGGCAAATGGATCTGGCTATCGCAGAAGCGGCCAAAAAGAAAGATTTCCAGCGCCAGGAGGCGCTGAAAGAGCGGCTAAAAGGCATGGCCGCCAGTCAAAAACAATTAGGGTAAAACAAACAGCCAATCAAGCCTTGAAGTCCAACATTCGTTGCAGACTCCGAATCGCACCGACCCGCAGGGGTTCGGCAACAAATATTTCCTGATCGCCATTATCCAACACACTGGCAATATTGCGCAGACCGTTCATCGCCATCCAGGGACAGTGGGCACAACTGCGGCAAGTAGCGCCATTACCGGAGGTTGGTGCCTCTACCAGTAACTTGTCGGGTACCGCTTGCTGCATTTTGTAAAAAATGGCTTTGTCAGTAGCCACAATCAGCACAGGGTTAGGCAACTCTACCGCCGCCTTGATCAACTGACTGGTCGAGCCAACCGCATCGGCCAGCTCAACCACGGACTGAGGAGATTCCGGGTGCACCAGAATCGCGGCATCCGGATATACCAGCCGCAAATCCTGCAAGCCCTTGGCCTTGAATTCATCATGGACGATGCATTCGCTGTCCCAGAGAATCATATCCGCACCGGTCTCCCGGCACACATAATCCCCAAGATGACGATCAGGTGCCCAGATCAGTTTTTCACCCTTGCCGTGTAAATAGTTCACCACATCCAGCGCAATACTGGAGGTCACCACCCAATCGGCACGGGCTTTCACCGCCGCCGAGGTATTGGCGTACACCACCACGGTACGATCCGGGTGCTGATCACAAAACTCAGTAAATTCATCCACCGGACAACCAAGATCCAGTGAACAGGTCGCTTCCAGCGTCGGCATCAAGACCCGTTTTTCCGGGCTGAGTACCTTGGCGGTCTCACCCATAAAACGCACCCCGGCCACCACCAGGGTACTGGCTGGATGATTGGCACCAAAGCGAGCCATTTCAAGAGAATCGGCAACACAGCCGCCGGTTTCTTCCGCCAGCGCCTGAATAGCAGGATCGGTGTAATAATGCGCTACCAGGACGGCATCTTCGCGCTGCAGCAGCGTACGAATCTGTTCCTTGTAGTGAGTAATCTGGTCAGCGTCCAGTGGGGCTTCAGGAGTTGCCCAGAAATCCTGGACGATATGTCGTTGTTCTTGTTCAGCGGCCTGGGACATAGGGTTCTCGGATACCAGTCGAAATGCAAACAGGGCCAAGTGTAACACAGTAGAAAAGCAGGCAATGGCCACTGCGTTTAAGCGAATCGCAAATAAAAAAGGGAGAAAGCAATGCTTTCTCCCTTTTTTAGGAATTGGTGGGTCGTGCTGGATTCGAACCAGCGACCAATTGGTTAAAAGCCAACTGCTCTACCAGCTGAGCTAACGACCCGATACCTTCGTATTCTACTGATAAGGAATAAATTGTCAACCTTTTCAGTAAGTTACCCCATCCTTAAATCTGCGTCCGAACAAATCTCCGAAAGATTTTTGTTCATTTCGATCTGTAATTACTTGAGTAACTACAAACCAACACCAGATTTTAATGGTGGGTCGTGCTGGATTCGAACCAGCGACCAATTGGTTAAAAGCCAACTGCTCTACCAGCTGAGCTAACGACCCGAAGGAGGCGCATATAATACTTAATTTTGGGGGAGTGACAAGTCTTTTTTAATAAAAATTTATTGTGCCGGTGTTATTTTTTCCAAATAACCCTCAGCCTGACGCACCGTTACAGGAGAAGACGTCGCATAACGTTCCTGGATAGTCTCCAACCAGTGTTGAGCTGCCGCAGTATCACCGGATTTGTGCAGGGTCACTGCATATTTGTAAGTCGCATCGGCCGCCTTGCTGTGATCAGGAAAATCATCAATCACCGTGCGGAAACTTTCCAATGCTGACGGATACTCACCCCGTACCAGATACACTTCACCGTTCCAGTACCAGGCATTGGCCACCAGTTCATCCTCGGGATATTGCTCAACAAAGCGTCCGAATGCCTGATTGGCCTGTTCAAATTTTTTGTCTCTCACCAGCATCATTGCCTGGTTATACACGTCCTGCGCAGAGGCTTCTGCTGATGCAGCCACAGCAACCGGTTTTTTATCGGCTTCTGTCGTCAGATACACAATACGCCGATCCAGATCCAGATAGCGATTGTCACCGTCCCGCTTGAGTTGCCGCAATTCGTTACTCTGCCGCTCAATCTGACCACGCAGTTCAGCAATTTCCTGCTGCATTTGCTCAACCTGCATCAACAATTCGTTGACCAACTCTGGAGAGGCACCGGACTGGGTCGTACTGGGAGAGGGAGAAGTAACAGCAGGTTGACTAACGGAAGCAGTCGATGACGCAGGAGTTACCACAGGGGCAGCTCCTACCGAAACCCACTCTTCCGCTTGCAGGCTGGCAGACAATGCCAGCGAACAAAGGAAGTACAATGATTTCATTAACGACTCTAGTATTTCACTTCAACGCGACGGTTTTTGGACCAGCTGGATTCGCTGTGACCCATGGCAACCGGACGTTCTTCACCAAAGCTGACAACTTCCAGCTGACTGGCACTGGCACCATTGGCCAGCAAGAAACGACGGACAGCCATACCGCGACGCTCACCCAAAGCCAGGTTGTACTCTACAGTACCACGCTCATCGGCATGACCTTCCAGAACAACACTAGCCGAGCTGTTTGCAGCCAGGTAAGCGGCGTGTGCTTTCAGGGCAGCCAGGCTGCTGCTTTTGATTGAGCTCTGATCGAAGTCAAAGTAGAAGACAGTCTGTTCAAGCAATGCTGCTTCAGCTTCTGTCATCCGGGATTCCAGAGTCTCGCCACTGACTGCAGAGGTATCAACCGCAGTCGTGCTTGCGTCTTCAACCGTTTCTTCAACTTCGGTAACCACTTCTTCAACTTCAGTTACAGTCTCAGATTCGCCTTCGTTGATTTCACCAGTGCTTGAACATGCAGCAACCAGCAGTGCTCCCAGTGTTAACCCCAAGGCTTTATACAATGCATTTATTTGCATAACTGTCTTCCCACTCCACTTGATGTTTTTAGTTTTTAAAAATCGGGGACCACGCTGGCTCCCTTACATCGCCATATTTGGATGGCAATCGAAATTTGACGTCACCATCCACAGAGACTGCGGCTAATATGCTGCGATCTGCTTCACTGGCTGCATAAATTACCATACTTCCATTAGGTGCAACACTCGGTGACTCATCAAGGTCGGTATCTGTTGTAAGAATATGAACTTGTCCCGAATGCAGGTCCTGAGAGGCAATATGAAAGTTCTTGCCTTCCCGGTGCACATAAATCAATTTGCGCCCATCATCCGTGACTCTGGCTCGGGCATTATAGCTACCCTCATATGTTATTCGTTTGACAGCTTTGCTACTGACATCCAACTGATATATCTGTGGCCCACCCGCCCGGCTGGAAGTAAATACCAAATGACGATTATCCATCATCCACTGTGGCTCAGTGTCAATAGCGTAATGATTTGTCAGCCGCTCGGTTTTGCGACTGGCAAGATCCATTACATAAATATCCGGATTCCCCAAATAAGACCGAACAAAGGCCAACCGCGTACCGTCTGGTGAAAATGCCGGTGCACTGGTCGATCCTTCCATTTGTAACACCAGCTCACGCTTGCCAGTCGCCAGCTCCTGAAAATAAATAGCACTGCGGCCACTTTCAAATGATACATACGCTACTTTCTTGCCATCCGGTGCCCAGGCAGGGGAAATAATCGGATCCTTGGAAGTAAATACAAGCTGTTCCCTGGCGCCATCGGCATCGGCATAATTCAAATTAAAGCGCGTACGTTCACGATTGGTCGTCACATAAATAAGCCGGGTTGAAAATACTCCAGGAATACCCGTCAGTTTTTCAAAAACATAATCACTGATGTAATGGGCGATATCCCGTAATTGACTGGCTTTGCCTTTAACCCGGTGCCGTAGTAACTCTACTTTCTGATGAACATCCAGAACATGGAATTCCATAGCATATCCGCTATCATCGATCGAAATACGGCCAATTACGACAAAATCCTGGCGCAAATTGCGCCAATCACTATAAGTAACCGCTTCAAGGGCCGTTGGCTGACTGATCATATTCGCAACCGGCAATACCTTGAAATAACCACTGCTACCTAAATCGTTGGCAATAATACCGCTGATATCTTCAGGCAGCTGACCTTCTCCTTGCCATTCGAATGGCACAACCGCGATAGGAATCGCGGATTGCTTGCCTTGAGTCACTTCGATAACCAGTTCAGCCTGAGCCATGCCAGTCATCATTAACAGCATCAGTATGCTAATCCATTGTTTTACCACGTTGCATTCTCCGGTCTGAAAACCATGGTGAGTGTACGGAAACTGCGCTCGAATACCCGAACGTCTTTGGGAACCGGCAAGGGTGATGCCTTGAGCACCGCCTGTTCAACCGAGCGATCCAGCGCCGTGTTGCCACTGCCTTTGATAACCACAACACTGATGACTTCCCCGGTCGGAACCAGGTTGATACGCACCGTTACCTGCTGGTCGGGCTTGACTGCTGGCGGGTACAGCCAGCTGCGCTCAACTTTTTCTCGTACCTGGGAAACAAAGTCTGCCTCCAGCTCCGCTTCGACTTTGGCGCGCCGTTCATTTTCTTGCTGTTGTTGCATTTCCTGAGCGGCCTGCTCGGTTGCCAGTTGCTCCAGCAGTTGCTGTTCTTCTTCGCGTAACTGCTGCTCACGCTCGGCAGCGGCTGCCGCTTCTTCGGCTTCAGCTTTTGCCTTGGCATCCGCCGCGGCTTGTGCCTCAGCTTCGGCTTGCTGTTGTGCTTGCTGTTTTTTCTGTTGGGCCTCAGCCTGCTGCTTTTTCTTTAGTGCCAAAGCATCGGCTTCACGCTGCTTTCTGGCTTTCTCAGCCGCCTGTTTTTTCTTCAGCGCATCAGCGGCCTGTTGTTTTTGTTGTTGGGCATGTTGTTGCTGTGCCTGTTGTTGACGCTGCTGCACGGCACGATTTTCTGTTGCGACCACATTCGCAATAATATGTTTGGGCACCGGAGGCTTGATGATGCGCTCTGCCGCAGGCCATTGCAGCAAGAATAAGCCAGCAACACCGCCATGCAGCAAAATGGCCAGCATCACTGGTATCGAGTAAGACGACGGCTTAAACCACTGTTTCACTCGCCTGCTTCCGCATCCGGGGCTTCAGTAATCAGACCTACATCCGATATACCCGCCACTTGCAAACCTCCCATCAGGCGCACGACCTTGCCGTAGGCAACCTGCTCATCCCCTCGAATCATGACCCGGGTAGCCGGAACCTCGGCTTTTACCTTGGCCATATAATCCTGTACTTGCATCAGAGTCATCGCCGCGGGCTGGCCTTCTTCACGCTCGATAAAATACACACCCTGCTGATTCACGGAGATAACCAGGGTATGGTCATCAGGTTCAATTTCAACCGGCGTCGAGTCAACCCGGGGCAAGTTCACCTGGATACTTTGTACCAGCATGGGAGCTGTCACCATAAAAATCACCAGGAGCACCAACATTACATCGATGTAGGGCACAACGTTGATTTCTGCAACAGGCCGTCGTTTGGCCGCCGGTGGCTGCATTGACTCCATTATTTTTCCCCGCTTGCCGCAGGCTTGGCCCCTTGTTTCAACCGTAATGCCTGTCGGTACAGCAATGAAGAAAATTCATCGGCAAACGTATTCATGCCTGTCGTCAAGTGATCCACTCGCGAAACAAACCGGTTATAAAAAATAACCGCAGGAATGGCTGCCAACAGACCCATGGCGGTCGCTACCAGCGCTTCGGAAATGCCCGGGGCCACGGTTGCAATGGTGGCCTGCTTGACCGAAGCCAAACCATGGAACGAATTCATAATGCCCCACACCGTACCAAACAGGCCGATATAAGGACTGGTGGAGCCGACGGTGGCCAGCATAGGCAAGTGAGCATCCAGCGCTTCCGACTCCCGGGTAATCGCAATCCGCATTGCCCGCTGGCAGCCCTGGATCATGGCATCCGGGTCATGCGTACTCTGCTGCCGCATCTTGCCAAATTCTTTCAGCCCCGCCATAAAGACGTTTTCGATCATGCTGGTTGTTTCTTTGGCCTGACACTCTCGATACAGATCATTGAGGTCGGCACCGGACCAGAAGCGATCTTCAAAATCCAGCAATTGGGCACGGCTGGCAGATAGCACCCGGCTGCGCTGGAAGATCACAACCCAGCTACTCACCGACGCCAGCAACAGCATCAGCATCACCAGCTGTACAACAATACTGGCATTGAGCACCAGGCTGAAAATGGACATGGACTCGTTCACTGCTACTCCCTGACATCCGTTGAGTTCCCCGCGGCGGACAACTGATCCTGCATACGGGTGGTAATAATGGCAGGCAAAGCCATCGGCTTGCCTTCAAAGTTCATGGTGGCGATAACAACATTCGCAGTCACCAGCCGTTCATGCTCACCGCTGTTATTGATGCGACTGACCAGGTGCGATATGTGCAAGCGGGCTTTGCCGACCTTATCGACCTGCACTGAAACATTCAGTTCATCATCCAGCCGGGCCGGTTTGCGGTATTTGACGTCAATGGCAGTTACGACAAGCAGAATACCCTGCTGTCGCAGTATTTCCTGGCCAATATCCATGGACCGCAACCACTCGGTTCGGGCGCGCTCCATGTAGCGTAAATAATTGGCATGATAAACGATGCCACCGGCATCGGTGTCTTCAATATAAATACGGACCGGCCAGTCAAACAGATTCATCTTGAGGCCCCAGTCGTGCCGGCAATGGCAAACCAAAATGCAGGTAGGCCAACCGGGTTGCCATGCGGCCTCGTGGCGTGCGGGTAATATAACCCTGTTGCATCAGATAAGGCTCCAGTACATCTTCGATGGTATCCCGTTCTTCACCAATGGATGCTGCCAGGCTGTCGACCCCGGCGGGGCCACCATCGTATTTTTCCATCAGGGTTAATAACAGGCGACGGTCCATATGATCAAAGCCCTGGGCATCCACATTCAACATGTTCAGTGCTGCATCGGCACAGGCCAGATCAACGCTGCCATCCCCCTTGACCTGGGCATAATCCCGTACCCGCCGTAACAGGCGGTTGGCAATCCGCGGCGTTCCGCGCGCACGTCGAGCAATTTCCCTGGCCCCGGCGTGATCGACTTCCAGCTCCAGTAGTGAGCCTGAGCGACTGACAATGGTGCTGAGGTCGTCCTCATTATAAAACTCCAGTCGCTGTACAATGCCAAACCGGTCTCGTAATGGCGAAGTCAACAACCCCGCCCGCGTGGTCGCACCCACCAGGGTGAAAGGTGGCAGTTCTATCTTGATGGAGCGGGCTGCTGGCCCTTCTCCCACCATGATATCGAGCTGATAATCTTCCATCGCCGGATACAGTACTTCTTCTACCGCGGGATTCAGGCGATGGATTTCGTCAATAAACAGTACATCACCCGCTTCGAGGTTGGTCAGCATGGCGGCCAGATCACCGGCTTTTTCCAGTACCGGGCCAGACGTGGACTTGATCGATGCGCCCATTTCGACAGCAATGATATTGGCCAGCGTGGTTTTCCCCAGTCCGGGTGGACCAAACACCAGCGTGTGGTCCAGAGCCTCCTGGCGGGCACGAGCAGCACCAATAAAGATTTCCATCTGCTCCCGCACCACGGGCTGGCCAATATAGTCGTCAAGGGTTTTGGGACGAATAGCACGATCTTGATGCTCTTCACCCGGAGCCGACACAGGACTGATAAAACGATCAGTTTCTATCATGCGTTACCCAGACTGTTTTTGAGGGCCAACCGAATCAGTTCTTCCGCGGTGGTCGCCTGATCCACAAACTTGTTCAGCATCCGGGCTGCCTCTGCGGGCTTGTAGCCCAGAGACACCAGTGCCGACTCGGCCTCCAACAGAATCATATCTGCAGACGCCTGCTCGGCATGATCCGCGGCTTGCCACAGCGGAGCCGGTGTCTGCCATTCTTTCAGGCGATCACGCATCTCCACGACCAGCCGCTCAGCCGTTTTTTTGCCAACGCCAGGCAAGCGGGTCAAGGCGGTAATGTCTTCATTATGCACACACATGGCAAAGGCATTAACATCCATACCAGACAAGATAGCCAATGCCAGTTTGGGTCCGACGCCGCTGACCTTGATCAGGGTCCGAAACAAGGAGCGCTGGCTTTTATCACTGAAACCATACAACTGGTGAGCATCTTCACGAATCGCCAGATGGGTATACAGCACCACAGGGGAGCCGGTATTCCCCAGGACGGCAAAGGTCGTCAGCGGGGCCTGCACCTCGTAGCCAACGCCATTGACATCAACCAGCAAATCCGGGGCGGATTTTTCGAGCACAACGCCCTGTAAACGACCAATCATAGCGATACCTGCACAAAAAGCGGCTTAGCCTACCAGCAAAGCCAAGCATGGCTCAACTGCCCGGACAAAGCACAGTTGGAGTCAAGAAGGAAAGTTAACCGGACGTCCCCGGCGGCTGCCTTTGGCACCGGCCCGGGCAACCAGGCTGGCAGCAGTAAAGGCATGACAAAGCGCAATCGCCAGCGCATCCGCCGCGTCTGCCTGCGGCCGGCCGGGCAATTTCAGCAAGGTTTGCACCATATGCTGAACCTGTTCTTTTTCCGCTCCGCCGGTACCCGTCACCGCCATTTTAATCGCTCGCGGAGCATACTCCGCCACCGGCAGTTGCTGTAATGCCGCGACAACCATAGCGACACCACGTGCCTGACCGAGTTTCAGCGCCGAGGCGGCATTTTTTCCCATAAAGGCCTGCTCAATCGCAAATTGTTGCGGCGACCAGGTTTCGATCACTTCATTAACCGAGGTGAAAATAGTCTGTAGCCGCTGTGGCATGTCGCCATCACCGCAGCGGATACAGCCGCTGGTGATGTACTCCACGCGCTGACCGACGGCATTAATCACACCAAAGCCGGTCACTCGTGAGCCGGGGTCAATACCCAGAATAATTGCCAAACCAGCTCCTAACGGGGGTTAGCCGGATTAAAGAATTGCCAGACGGCACCAGAATCACTGCTACTGACCCGCAACGATTGCCATGTTTCTGGCAAGGCCAGCATGATACAGGGGGATGTCATGACTTGCGCGGCTATACTGCCTTGTTGTGGCAGCTGCTCATGGAAGGTCACTGACACCATACTGTCTCTCATTTCACTTTGCTCCAGTACCACCTGATAACCGGGGGTTGGACGCGGCCCCAGTGCAATAACGACCTGACTACCATCCTCTTTCAGTGTAACGCCGGCATCCATGCCGCAGTGAAGCTGGTTTTCAGCATGATCGCCCAGATCCACCACGGACCCTGCAACCGATGCACAGGCGGTCAACACCAGTGCCGTACTGATTGTTAGCAACTGGCTGGCTTGCACCAGCCATGAATTCTCCATATGCCGAGCCATCACCATATCCTCCAGATTCCGGGCTGCACGTATTATTCCGTTGTCACAGCGGCAACAACCATTCAAATACCGCGCTTGGCAACAGATTCTGCAGCCATCATACAGGCAGCCAGAGCAACTCGTCGGATCCACCACAAAAAAACGGCCCTCTCGGGCCGCTTGATGAAGTCAATAATCAAATAACATCACAATGCTTACGATTACATGGCCACAACAGGATGCCGAGAACTGAATACCAGAGTGGAACCACCCTCTTCCTGTTCTGCCACATCAGCCATGATGGTATCCCCCGGCATGAATTTGCCCGAGAGAATATCCTGCGCCAGTGGGTTTTCGACCCAGCGCTGAATTGCCCGTTTTAATGGCCGAGCGCCAAAGACCGGGTCGTAACCCACATCCACCAGCTTGCCAATCGCAGCGTCACTGAATTCCAATGACAGATCACGTTCCGCCAAGCGGTCACGTAACATCTGCAACTGAATATCAGCGATCCCCCGGATCTGGTCTTTCATCAGCGGATGGAATACCACCGCTTCATCGATACGGTTGATAAATTCTGGCCGGAAGTGATTACCCACAATCTCCATAACAGCATCACGCATGTTTTCATACGGCTGATCGGCAAACAGGTTCTGGATCACATCAGAGCCCAGATTCGAGGTCATCACCAGCACAGTGTTCTTGAAGTTCACCCGACGACCATGACCATCGGTCAATTGGCCATCATCCAGCACCTGCAGCAGGATGTTAAACACATCCGGATGGGCTTTCTCGACCTCATCCAGCAAAATCACGGAATAAGGCTTGCGTCGTACCGCTTCGGTCAGGTGACCACCTTCTTCGTAACCCACATAACCTGGAGGCGCACCGATCAAACGGGACACCGAGTGTTTCTCCATATATTCCGACATATCAATCCGTACCATGGCGTCCTTGCTGTCAAACAGGAAGTTGGCCAACGCCTTGCACAGCTCGGTTTTACCCACCCCGGTCGGGCCAAGGAACAGGAAAGAACCATGAGGTCGATTCGGGTCCGACAACCCGGCGCGGGAACGTCGTACCGCGTTGGCCACGGCCTTGATGGCCTGATCCTGTCCCACCACGGACTCATGTAATACATCTTCCATACGCAGCAGTTTTTCTCGCTCACCTTCCAGCATCCGGCTCACCGGAACGCCGGTCCAGCGAGAAACCACTTCAGCGATTTCATCTTCCGTCACCTTGTTACGTAACAGGGTAAATTCCTGCGAGCCATTGGACTCGGCTTCATTGGCACTGGCCAGTTGTTTTTCCAACTCAGGAATACGGCCATATTGCAGTTCCGACATTCGTTGCAAATCACCACTGCGACGAGCAGCGTCCATTTCGATTCGGGCCTGCTCCAGCAACTCCTTCGATTTGGAAGCACCTTCCAGCAGGGCTTTTTCCTGCTTCCAGACATCTTCCAGCTCGACATAAGCACCGCTGGCTTTATTGATGTCGTCGTTCAGATCACTCAGACGTTTTTTCGCTGCTTCGTCTTTTTCTTTTTTCAGCGCTTCACGCTCAATTTTCAGCTGAATCAGGCGGCGTTCCAGCTTGTCCATTTCCTGTGGCTTGGAATCGATTTCCATACGAATCACCGAAGCGGCTTCATCAATCAGGTCGATTGCTTTATCCGGCAACTGGCGATCAGCGATATAGCGCGTGGACAGTTTTGCCGCCGCAATAATGGCGCTGTCGGTAATCTGTACGCCGTGGTGAACCTCGTAACGCTCTTTCAGACCACGCAAAATGGCGATCGTATCTTCGACCGACGGCTCATCCACCATGATTTTCTGGAAACGACGCTCCAGCGCTGCGTCTTTCTCGATAAATTCCCGGTATTCGTCCAGGGTGGTAGCCCCCACACAGTGCAACTCGCCACGCGCCAATGCCGGTTTCAGCATATTGCCCGCATCCATCGAGCCTTCGCCCTTACCCGCCCCTACCATGGTGTGCAGCTCATCAATAAAGAGCACGATGCGGCCTTCTTCTTTAGCGACGTCTTTTAATACGGCTTTCAGTCGTTCTTCAAACTCACCCCGATATTTGGCACCGGCCACCAGCGAGCCCATATCCAGCGACAGAATACGTTTGTCCTTGAGGGTATCCGGCACTTCACCATTGACGATACGCTGGGCCAGACCTTCTACGACTGCGGTTTTACCCACCCCGGGAGCACCAATCAGAACCGGGTTGTTTTTGGTTCGGCGTTGCAGTACCTGAATCGTGCGGCGGATTTCATCATCTCGACCAATCACTGGATCCAGCTTGCCCGCTTCGGCCCGTTCGGTCAGGTCGATACAGTATTTTTCCAGCCCCTGGCGGCTGTCTTCCGCATTGGCATCGCTCACAGTTTCACCACCACGCATATCCTCTATCGCCTGTTTCACTTTGGTGGCATCAAGACCGGCCGCTTTTAGCGCCTGGCCTGCAGCCCCTTTGTCTTCCAGTGCCACCAGTAGAAAAATCTCGCTGGAAACGTATTGATCGCCCTGCTGTTTGGCCGCTTTTTCGGTGAGGTTCAATAACCGTCCCAGCTCCGCCGACACCTGGATTTGCCCATCAGGGTTACTGACCCGAGGTTGATCTTGCAGTACCTTCTGCAGGGCTTGCTCCAGCTGCGGCACATTGCTGCCAATACGACGAATTACATCTTTGACTGAACTATTGGCCTGCTGTAACAACGCCAATAACAAATGGACGGTATCAATCTGATTGTGATCCTGGCTCAAGGCCAGGCTTTGGCTTTCGGCCAGGGCGTTTTGCAAACTGGTGGTTAAACGATCCATACGCATACAGAGCTTCTCCTCTGGTAATACCGGCAAACACCAGCCAAGGAAGGCCGGTACTCGCAGCGTTGTACAAAATAAAGTCGGGCAAACTGAAGTTGTGCTAAACAGTGACTGCCTTAATGGTAAATGGAGACTTGATGAATAATTTTCAAGTAAAAAACATCAAAAACAAGAAAATCTAATAGTTGTTTATTGATCCTGAGCAATATTCATCATCCATCCGTATACTGATGCCCAAACCAGCAAATCAGCCGACACCGTCAATACTACGCCGACACAACACTGCTGATATTGAGTCATTTCAATGAATTTAAAGACCAGAGGAATTACACCACTGTGAGTCGCGAACTGCGTATCGGGGCGTTATACCTGATGTTGGGAGAAGCGCTATTAGCCATCATGGGCGCCCTGATCAAACATTTGTCAGACGATCTGTCGACAGAGCAAGTGGTGTTTTTCCGCAATATCCTTGGGCTGATCGTACTGGCCCCCCTGATCATGAACAGTGGCATTGGCAGCCTCAAAACCAGCGTCTGGCATTGGCACCTCATGCGTGGACTGGTAGGGGTTGCAGCGATGTACTGTTATTTCTGGGCGCTTGGCAATATGCCACTGACCGAAGCCTTTCTGGTCAAGCTGTCGAGTCCTTTCTTTATGCCGTTACTGGCCTGGTGGTGGCTAAAAGAACCCACGGGCAAGTTCAGTGGCCTGGCCCTGCTGATCGGATTTTCAGGTGTCGCGATTATTCTGCGCCCCGGAACCGATAGCACCTTTACCCTCGCAGCCTTGATCGGTTTGCTCGGGGCTGCCCTGGCAGCTCTGGCCAAGGTCACCATCCGGCGTATGTCGGTGACGGAATCCAGCCAGTGTATTGTATTTTACTTTGGCCTGATTGCCAGCCTGGTCTCTTTTCCCGCCGCCCTGATGAACTGGCGACCGGTTCCGGATGATGCCTGGTGGTGGCTCGCAGCGATGGGCCTGGTGGCAACAGTCGGCCAGCTGGCATTAACCAAAGCGTATCGCACCGCACCGACCGGCAAGGTCGGCGTCTACGTTTACAGCGCGGTTATTTATGGCGCCTTGATGGGTTGGTGGTTCTGGGATGAAATCCCGGGCTGGACCACCATTGCCGGAGCAGTGCTGATTATTCTCGCCGGTATCGTTAATCTGTGGCAGCCTCGTAGCCGTGGCACTCCAGACGCCACGACTGCCACGGCCACCAGCGCGACGACGGCGACAGACAACAGCCGATGACCATGCGCCAACGGATATCACGACTTTACTGACAATTAGCCCAATACGGGCCAAAGGGCATTGAATCCACGCCATTTCGGCGTAAAAGGCATCGAATGTAAGCTGATTATTTCCTCAGGATTAATTATACTCCGGCACTAACCTGTTTTCGGCAAGAATCGTACCCATGTCCCGTATAGACACCCTGCAAACATTTGTTTCTGTTGTACGCGCACGCAACTTCACTTCTGCTGCTGATTCGCTAGGCGTTACGCCATCCGCGGTCAGCAAACAAATCAGTGGTCTGGAAGAGCGTCTGGGAGTGAGATTGTTGAACCGCACGACCCGCTCGGTCAGTCCGACGGAAGCGGGGCAGATGTTTTACCAGCACTGTGAAAACATCCTCGAGTCCATTTCCGAAGCCGAAAAACTGGTCACCGATTTTGATGTGACGCCGCGCGGACGTTTGCGCATCACTGCCATGTCCAATTTTGGCCGCCGCGAACTTGCGCGGATGTTCAATGATTTTTCCGAGAAGTACCCGGATATCAGCTTCGACCTGCATATTTCGGATCGGCCGCTGGACATCGTCAAGGAAGGCTACGATTTTGCGCTCCGCATTGGCACTCTGGAAGATTCCCGACTGATTGCCAAACCGGTAGCGCGCCAGAATATTGTGATTTGTGCCTCGCCTCAGTACCTCAAGACCTGGGGCACCCCAACATCACTGGAAGACCTCGACAAGCACCGTATTCTGATGGTCACCAACGCCGAGTTTGCCCGTATTAACTGGCTGCGCCAGTTTGAAAAAGATCACGGCTTCACCTTGTCCAGCGTCGAACGCAAGCTGTCTGTCAACGACATCGATATGGTCTATGAAGCCTGTCTGGCCGGTATGGGTATCACGGCCATCCCGACATATATTGCCGATCATCACTTGCAGAATGGCGAGCTTGTGCGCTTGTTCAGTAACGTTGAGATCCCGGTTCGTACGATCAAGGTGGTATTCCCACAAAATCGCTACCTGGCCACCAAAAGCCGGGCGTTTCTCGACTTTATCAGCGAATATTTCGACGACCTTGGCATTAACAGCGACGACAGCTGATACCACAAGACAAGGCTCCGCCTCCCCTCTGACAGCGGCTTGATCCTTCGTGGCTCAAGCGTTGCTCAGTCTGCACTTTTCCCCTGGCAACGCTGTCTGAATATCTCCGGCACCCGCGCCAGTTTACGTTCCGTATAATCAAAAAATACAATGCCGGTCTTGGCTTCCGCCACCAGTTTACCGCTGGACTGGTTACTGACCCGGTAAATCACATCACAACCGTATTTGTTAAAATCCATCACCCCGACGGCAAAGGTCAATACTTCGCCAATAAAGGCTTCGGCCCGGAAACTAACCACCAGGTCGGCGACCATAATCCCCAGGCCATCAATATCCAGTTCCGAAAAGTCCAGAGAACGCAAATAACGCAGCCGCGCCTCGTGCAGCAGCGTCACCATCCGGTCATTGCCCAGATGGTTGCCATAGTTGATTTCTGAAATCCGGACATCAAGATCAACCGAAAAATCGATCGTCGATGGCAATGCAAGCGTGACTCTGGCCATATTGGCTCCTGTATTTTGTCTATTAATGTCAGGATAAAACGTACTGCGAATAACATCATTGGCCGTGATTGGCCGTCGGAAGTTTATTCCCTCTGATTAAGCACCAGCAGCAAGGAATTATTTTTGTTCTTTGTTATCAAATATGGTCTCTGGCACCATTTATGCGCCAAACGGCCCGAAAGGCAGTCTATAATGGATAACTTGGCATCCATATCGGCCTGAATTATGGTGCCTTGGTATCACAGTAGCGGCCAAACGGCGGCGATCATCATCCCATGCCCCGTGGTTGTACAAATTTGACTCAACGAGTAGACGCCTGGCTGTAACTATGTATTTGAGACTATCAAAAGCGCTTTCGTCATTACTGTTGCTAACAGTAATCTTCACTTCAACCGCAGCCCTGGCAGCCATCAAGGATATCCGTCCCGGCACGCCTTTTACACCGCTGGAACCGACTCGGGAACAGGCTGTCACGACCCAGCAGATTCTCAATAACCTGCTGCGTGGCCATTATGAGCTCCAGCGTCTTGATGACCGCTTGTCGAGCAAGATTTTTGACCTGTACCTCGACGATCTCGACAGCACCCGAAGTTACCTGTTGGCCAGTGATGTCCAGTCTTTCGAACGATATCGCAAACAGTTCGATGACGCCTTGATGCGTGGCGACCTGACCATTCCCTTTTTTATCTACAACCGCTTGCAACAACGGGTCAACGAGCGCCTGACCTTTATGCTGGCAGAGCTGGAAGAGCGGGCCCCGGACTATACTTTCGACACCGACGAGCGCCTGAAAATCGATCGTGACAATACGCCGTGGGCCACCAACAATGTCGAACTGGACAACCTCTGGCGCAAACGTCTGAAGAACTCCATCCTGAGCCTGACCATGAGTGGCAAGGATCATCAGGCTGCCATCGAGTTACTCCACAAGCGTTACCAGAACCAACTCAACCGGATTCACCAGAGCAAGCCTGAAGACGCCTATCAAACTGTCATGAATGCTGTCACACGGGCATTTGACCCTCACACCCAATACTTTTCCCCGCGTAATAGCGAAAACTTCAACATCAATATGAGCCTGTCATTACAAGGCATTGGTGCGGTACTCCAAGGGGAAGACGAATACACCAAGGTGGTGCGCCTGGTACCTGCAGGCCCTGCCGACAAAGCCAAGAATCTCCATCCTGCCGACAAAATCGTTGGTGTTGGCCAAGACCCCAAAGGCGCCATCACCGATGTCATCGGCTGGCGGCTGGATGAAGTGGTTGATCTGATCCGGGGCCCCAAAGGCACCACGGTGCGCCTGGAAATCATTCCTTCCAACAGTGTTGGCAACGAAACCAAGATCATTTCCATTGTCCGCGACGAAGTGAAGCTGGAAGAGCAATCCGCACAAAAAGACTTGCTGACCATCAAGGGGGATGACAACAAGGAACATCGTATCGGGGTGATTGAGATTCCGACCTTCTACATCGATTTCCAGGGCCGGATGGAAAAACGCCCGGATTACAAAAGCACCACCCGCGACGTGGCACGCCTGATCAAGGAATTGCGCCAGGAAGGCATCGAAGGCCTGATCATCGACTTGCGTAATAACGGTGGCGGCTCGCTGGAAGAATCCATCAGCCTGACCGGCCTGTTTATTCCCCAAGGCCCGGTTGTACAGGTGCGCAGTACTCGCGGTAATGTCGAAGTCTTGCCGGATGATGACCCAACCGTTCTGTATGACGGCCCACTGGTTGTACTCGTCAATCGCCTCAGCGCCTCAGCCTCGGAAATTTTTGCGGGTGCCATCCAGGATTATGGCCGTGGCGTAGTGGTTGGTGGACAAACCTTCGGCAAGGGCACAGTACAGTCATTACGTCCTTTGCGTCATGGCCAGCTAAAAATCACCCAGGCAAAATTTTACCGCGTCTCTGGGCAAAGTACCCAGCATCAGGGAGTGATTCCCGACGTGCTGTACCCGTCGTTATTTGATACCGACAAAATTGGTGAAAGCGCCCTGGATGAAGCCCTGCCATGGGATGAAATCCGCCCGGCCAAATACGCTGCCGATTCCCAAATCCACAACAGCGTTGCCCTGTTGCGGAAAAAACATCAGCAACGTGCCAAGACCGATCCCGACTTTATTTTCCTGCGCGAACAAAAGCAGCTGATCGAGGAAATGCGCCAGCAGAACGATATTTCCCTGAACGAAAAAATCCGTACTGCAGAACGTAAAGCCAATGACCAGAAACGCCTGGACCTGGAAAACAAACGCCGCAAGGCCAAGGGGATGGAACTGCTGACCCAGCTGGAAGATGAGCCTGAGCCCGAGGAAATAGTAACCGTCGAGTCCGAAGAAGAAGCACCATCAGCCACACACGACCAGAAAGAAGATGATGCCCTGCTGACGGAATCCGGACATATTCTGCTCGACCTGACCCAGCTTCAGCAACAGCATGCCGCGCGTTAGTAACTGACCATGGCGACGACAACCCCTAACAGCATCATGCTTTGCTGCTGGGGTTGTCATCGACATACTCGTAAACCCCGTAACCACTTGCCTCTTTCCAGACACCCCGGACAGACTCTCCAGACATCTCGTCCACCACTCAATCGCACCAGCAGATAACCATTCCCCCTAACCTCCAGTCTCTTTGTCAGTCCTGCTGATCGATTCCCGCCCACGGCAGGAAATTTTCCCGTTTCCTTCCATCAGTTTTCCTATATTCATCAGGAAATCCGCTGTATTCCGTTAACCCGGCAAACAGACAGAATAGTGTCCTCAGCCTTTGCTGATCATCCATCTACAACAACAATCAGGATGCAGACATGAAACAGCGATCAATCTCCTTGCCCAACGGCTTTCGGCCCCTCAAGCGTTCGCTCATCCACTCCGCTCTGGTCACTGCGGCTATTCTGGCCACCCCTGCTGCGGTTGCCAGCAGCAACGTCAGCTGGGAAGACATCGCCAATGATGCCAACACCCCAAAAGACGTACTGGCTTATGGTATTGGCCCCAAAGCGCAGCGTTACAGCCCTCTGACAGACCTCAACAAAGACAACGTCCACAAGCTCACACCCGCCTGGTCGTTTTCTTTTGGTGATGAAAAACAGCGCGGCCAGGAAAGCCAGGCGCTGATGCACGATGGCACGATTTACGTTACCGGGTCGTATTCCCGTGTATTTGCCATTGATGCCCGTACCGGCAAAAAGAAGTGGAGCTACACCGCTCGACTGCCAGAAGGGATTCGTCCTTGCTGTGACGTCGTCAACCGTGGTGCTGCCATCTACGGCGACAAGATTTATTTCGGTACCCTGGATGCCCAGGTGGTTGCCTTAAACAAAGACACCGGCAAGCTGGCCTGGAAAAAACGTTTTGGTGACTACGAAGCAGGCTACACCATGACCGGTGCACCGACCTTTATTAAAGACAAGAAAACCGGCAAGGTACTCTTGATTCATGGTTCCTCCGGTGACGAATTTGGTATCGTCGGCAAACTGTTTGCCCGTGACCCGGACACCGGTGAAGAAATCTGGATGCGGCCCTTTGTCGAAGGTCATTATGGCCGTCTGAATGGCAAGAAAAGCACGCCGACCGGTGATGTCAAGGCACCATCCTGGCCGGACGATCCCAACTCCCCTACCGGTAAAGTGGAAGCCTGGAGTCATGGCGGTGGTGCACCGTGGCAAAGCGCCAGCTTTGATACCGAAACCAACACCATTATCGTTGGTGCCGGTAACCCGGCCCCTTGGAATGGCTGGGCACGTACCGGCAAAGATGGCAAACCGGAAAAATACGACAGCCTGTATACCTCTGGCCAGGTTGGCGTAGACCCAACGACCGGTGAGGTGAAATGGTTCTATCAGCACACCCCTAACGATGCCTGGGATTTTTCCGGCAACAACGAGCTGGTACTGTTCGAATACAAGGACAAAGGCAAAACCGTCAAGGCTACCGGTCACGCCGACCGTAACGGTTTTTTCTACGTGGTTAACCGGGAAAACGGCAAGTTCATTCGTGCTTTCCCTTTTGTTGACAACATCACCTGGGCCAAGGGAATCGACCCGAAAAGCGGTCGCCCGATTGAGGTCGAAGGCCAACGGCCTCCCAAACCCAAGGAAGGTGAAAATCGCGGTGAGAGCGTAGAAGTATCACCGCCGTTCCTCGGTGGCAAAAACTGGAACCCGATGGCTTACAGCCAGGACACCGGTTTGTTCTACGTTCCAGGCAACCACTGGAAAGAAGATTACTGGGCCGAACATCCAATCTACAAAAAAGGTTCGGCGTACCTCGGCATGGGTTTCCGCATCAAGCAGATGTATGACGACCATGTCGGTATTCTCCGCGCCATTGACCCCAAAAACGGCAAAATCGCCTGGGAACACAAGGAAAAATTACCACTCTGGGCCGGAGTACTGGCCACCAAGGGCGGGCTGATTTTCACCGGCACCGGCGATGGTTACCTGAAGGCCTTTGATGCCGACACTGGCAAGGTGCTGTGGCAGTTCCAGACTGGCTCCGGAATCATTGCACCGCCGATTACCTGGGAAATGGACGGCGAGCAATACGTCGGCATCACCTCTGGTTATGGCGGTGCGGTACCACTCTGGGGTGGCGATATGGCGGTGCTGACCAAACCAGTACCACAAGGTGGGTCGTTCTGGGCCTTCAAGCTGCCATCATGGGCTGACAAGAAATAATGCCCCTCAGGCTGCCATCCAATTGGCAGCCCTGGATGCCTGGGCTGCCATGCGCCCAGGACATCCTGTCAGCATTCAGCGCAACCCCATATCTGATGCCACCAAGGATTTTGTTATGAAGCTTACTCTCAACCAACCGACACTCTGGCTACTGGCCAGCAGCCTGTTGATCAATACCAGTGCCGCCGCCAACAGCAACGACTTCAGCGATGAACTGGATTATCTGACCATCAACGGCTGTGTGATCAAACCGGAAACCCAATGCCCCGGTGCTGATTTCTCCGGCCAGGATCTTTCCAATCAGGACCTCAGTCACGCCAACCTGAAAGGGGCCAACTTCAGTGGCGCACAGCTGAATCACACCCGCTTCAATGATACCAATCTGGAAAAAGCCAACTTCAGCGATGCCATGATGTTGCGCGCCGATTTGCGCCACGCCAATTTGCGTGGTGCCCGGTTAGTCAATGCCAACCTGACCGGAGCCAATCTCTACACCACGTTTGCTCAGACGGCTGATTTTTCCGGTGCCAATATGACCGCCGCCAATATGGAATTTTCCCGTATCAGCAAGGCCCGGTTTGTCGGTACCACGATGACTGCGGTCAATCTGGAAATGAGTTGGGCAACCAAGATCAATCTGGAAGAGGCCGATCTTACCGGCGCCAATCTGCAGGAAGCCAAGCTGTCTGGCAGTAATATGGTCAGAACCAACCTTAGCCAGACGCGCAAGCATTACGCCAATTTTCTTGATATCAATATGGAAGACTGTCAGGGCTGCCCACTTGATTGGTAATACCAGCCTACGCCGGCAAGGATGCGGCAATACGGATAACGCCCAGTTCGATGGCCTTGTGCACCAGCTCGGCATCGGTACGAACCCCCAGCTTCGACTTGATAGCAGTCACGTAATTGGAAATCGTTTTGCTGCTCAGGCTCAGGCTGACGGCAACGTCTTGCACCCGCTTGCCAGCTGCCATCATTACCAGCACCTCAAATTCTCTGGGGGTCATCACATCATAGATGGAGGGGTTCAGATTGGTACCACGGAACACCAGGTTGATCGACAGTTCGTGCTCGACAAAGGGTCGTCCAAGCATGACCGAGCGAGCGGCATCCACCAGCAACGAGGAACTGCTGCTTTTGCAGACATAACCCAACGCGCCAACACTGATGGCCTGACGCACCACTTCCGCTTCCCGGAACATGGAAAAAAACAGAATCCGCAGAGAGTCATCATGTTGCAGCAAGCGGCGACAAGTCTCGATACCGGAAATCCCCGGCAGACAATAATCAACAACAACCAGATCAAAATGTTGTTTACGACACGCCTGACACGCAGCTTCACCACTATCGACTTCGACAATCTCGGCCTGGCGAAAATGCTGGGAAAGCAGTGCAGCACATCCCTGACGCACAATGCCATGATCATCCACTACCAGGATGTTCATCTGCCTACTCCTGATCAATTTAACAGACCTGTAGCTTAACGGCTGGCCTGACCAGTAAAGTATTGAACCTGAGCAGCACTCGTACGGCTAAAAGCGATCGCGACTTAAGAAGGAGGAATTCATCATCATCGGGCACTATCCATAAAAAAGACCGCCACCTGGAGCAGGTAGCAGTCTTAAAAACCAGACCAATAGTCTGGCTATTGGCCGTTGATTTTATAACCGTCGTTCAGTCGTCTTCAGCGAGCTGCAACTTCATGACGTTTTGGCAGTTTGAAGGTCCAGACCGAACCACCCTGGTTCAGGTTTTTCACACGTTTGGCCACTTCACCGCCCCACAATGGAACCGCACCACCCCAGCCGGAAACAACCGCGATGTACTGCTCGCCATCTTGCTCCCAGGTCACCGGAGTACCGACAATACCGGAACCGGTGTTGAACTTGTAAACCATCTCGCCAGTTTTGGCATCAAACGCCATCAGATAACCTTCCGGATTGCCGGTAAATACCAGGCCACCAGCGGTTGTCATCACACCACCCCAGAGCGGCGCGTTGTTTTCATAACGCCAGACTTCTTTTCCGGTTTTAGGATCGATGGCACGCAGAACACCAATATATTCTTCGTTGATCGGCTTGATGGTGAAGCCTGCACCCAGGTAAGCAGCGCCTTTTTTATAGGCCGTTGGCTCGTTCCAGATATCCATCTCCCACTCGTTAGAGGGAACATAAAACAGGCCGGTATCCTGGGAGTACGCCATTGGCATCCAGTTTTTGCCCCCCAGGAACGCAGGAGAGGCGACGACGGAACTGCCTTTATGGCCATCGGCGCTTTCGGATGGATTACCAGGACGGAAAGCATCGTTAAAGATCGGACGACCGTTTTTATCCAGCCCCTTGGCCCAGGAAATCTTGTCGACAAACGGGAAGCCTTTGATGAAGTCGCCGTTTTCACGATTCAAGACATAGAAAAAACCGTTACGGTCTGCTGTTGCAGCTGCCTTGACGGTTTTCTTGCCATCCTTATAGTCAAAAGAAATCAGCTCGTTCACACCATCGTAATCCCAGCCATCGTGTGGCGTGGTCTGGAAGTGCCACTTGATTTCACCGGTATCCGGGTCGATAGCCAAACGGGAGGAAGAGTACAGGTTGTCCCCGGGACGCAAGTGCGAGTTCCAGGGTGCCGGGTTACCGGTACCAAAAAACAGCAGGTCAACATCGGGATCGTAAGTACCACCCAGCCAGGTTGCAGCACCGCCTGATTTCCACAAATCCCCAGGCCAGGTTTTACCCGCTTTGCCACCGGTAATGCCGTTTTCCTTGCCTTTCAGGTAACCCATATGACCTTCAACGGTCGGACGGGTCCAGACCACTTCACCGGTCTTGGCGTCGTACGCTTCCACTTTACCGACGATACCGAACTCACCACCAGAGACACCGGTAATGACCTTGCCCTTGACCACGATAGGCGCCGCAGAGATGGAATAACCGCCTTTGTAGTCTGCTACTTTTTTCTTCCAGACGGTTTTGCCGGTGTCTTTATCCAGCGCCACCAGCTTGGCATCCAGCGTTCCGAAGATCACCAGGTTATCGAACAGTGCCACGCCCCGGTTGATCACGTCACAGCAAGGCATGATGTTTTCTGGCAAGCGGGCATCGTATTGCCACAGCTCATCACCGGTAGCGATATCAATCGCAAATACCCGTGAATAAGAGGCGGTGACGTACATAACGCCGTCTTTGATCATTGGCTGGGATTCTTGACCCCGTTGCTTTTCACCGCCAAACGAGAAGCCCCACACCGGGGTCAGGTCCTGTACTGATTGGGAATTCACTTTGGATAAAGGACTGTAACGCTGACCACGCAAACCCATACCATAGCTGACGACGTCACCAGTCGTTGCCTGGTCGTTGAGAATATCGTTATCCGTCACACCAGCCTGAACAGAGCTGGCCAAAGAGACGGCGGCTACCAGAGTCGATAACGCCAGTCCCTTCAAGCCGATAGAAGTTGTTTTCATTGTGTTCTCTCCCTAAAAGGATTTTCTTATTCGTGTAGGAGCCTCTGTGTCCGCTCAGGGTGGACAGCAGCCACAGGATGCACTGGCACGCATGCCCAGATACAACACCATTGTTGGTTTTGGCAGAGCATCATCCAATCCGACCAGAGGCGTGATTTCCTAGTGCCTTGGTAGCAGTCCCGATACGGGAGTAGTAGGTACCAGAGTGGTGATTTGAACGGGTATTAGAGAAAGAACAGAGACAAAGAGAGGTAAGGAAAGACAAACAGGGCATGGAAGATATGTATTCCCTGGCCATTGCCCCAGCCAACATTCCAGCCGCCAGCCTGACCAGTGTGGTTAATAACGGGAGAGAGAAACTGATCACAGGGTGGCCAGCATGAACGACCGGGGTTTCAAACAAGCAACCAGCACACGCCATCGACGCGTACTGGTTGCAGGGTCGATCCATTGATGCCCGGAGAATACCAGGCACTAACGAGTGTCAGTCGTTCAATAACAAAGCCAGGGCTTCAATAATGGCCACCGCGGCCAAGGCCACAGCACTCCAGCGCCAGAAGCCCACCGGGTCACGAGCCAGCCAAGAACGTCCCCGGTGCACCCTGACCAGCTGTTCATTTGGCCTATACAAATCTTCCCGCAGCTCTGAAAATGCCTGATAACGGTCATCAGGGTTTGGAGCAGTAGCCTTTTTCAGCACCAGATCCAGCCACAGGGGGATATCGGAGCGATACATCCGAATGCTCTGGTAACGCCACTCAGAGTCCGAGCGCGCTCCACGTTCCTGTATGCGCTCCAGCGGGAAAGGAGGACTTCCAGCCAGCATTTCATAAATCACCACCCCCAGAGCAAACAGATCACTCTGGGCGCCATATTCCTGCTTCAGTATCGCTTCCGGGGCCTGATAGTCCATGGAATCAATCACAGGCCACTCTTTTAGCGCTGGAATGTCTCGTCCAATGACAGTCCCCAGATCCACCAGTTTGACGCCCCCACCCTGAACAATGATCACGTTGTCCGGAGTCAGGTTACGGTAGGTCAAGCCGGCCCGTTGCAAGGCTCGTAAACCATGAATAATCTGCTCAACAATAAAGCGTACCTGGTTAACCTCGGCATCCGGATTATCGAATATCCACTGGCGCAACGACACCCCGTCGATCCATTCAAACACATGATAGTTATAACGCGAGTCTTCCTGTGGCACCGCACTGATGACATTACGGTGATTGATGCGTTCTGCCACCCACTGCTCACGGGCAAAACATTCCAGATAATCCCGATTTTCCTGTAACCCAATCGCCGGAGCCTTCAGCAGATAAAGACGCCCATTACGCTTGTTCACCACCTGATAGGTAATACTGGAAATACTGGACTCGATAATGTGGTTGATCTGGTAATGATCGATGCTGTCACCAGCAGACAAAACCGCGGGCACCTGACGCTCGGACACTTGCGGGCCAGATTCCTGCAGGCTTTCATCCGGTACTTGCCGGACCTGCAAGATCACACACGTACCATTACCGTCACTGCCGGCTTCTATCGCCTGCTTGACCAGGGTTGAGCACACCGCCTCAATCTCGGCCTGACTGCTTTCTGACGTTACCGCATTCATGGCATCCACCATGTTCTTGCGGGATACAAAGGCGTGAACACCATCGGTCGTCAGCAGAAAAATATCGCCCTGCTGTACATCACGCTGGAAATAATCCACCTCGATATGGCTGTCCATACCCAGTGATCGGGACAAATAGGTATTGCCGCCACCTTCATGTACATGATCACGGGTGACTTGTTCCAGGCTATTGGCACTCCACAAATATACCCGGCTGTCACCAACATGAAAAAAGTGGGCCGTAGAACCATGCACCACAGCACAACTGAAAGTTGTTACCAATCCGTTGTTATGGGAAGAAGCCTGCTTGCCATGATGGTACAACCAGCTGTTCAGAGAGGTGAGAACCTTGCCGGCGGAACGCTTGACGTCCCAACTGTCCGGTGTGCTGTAATAGTCGTTGAGAAAGTCGGTGACACTGGTCGAGCTGGCCTGTTGGGCATTGGCACTGCTGCTGGCCCCATCGGCGACACAGGCTCCAATTCCCTTGAATCGAACGACCTCAGGATCTGGTCGATATACCGCAAATGCATCCTGGTTATCTTCTTTTCCACCTGCTGCGGAAAAGCCCCCAAACTGAATATCTAGAGCTATTGTCATTGTTAGGTATCTTTGTTTGATCGCTGATCGTTACACTATCCGGGTGTGCGCAAAGCATACATGGACAATAATATTCCTCGCTACCGCCAAACATCAGATTCGTCAATTAATGCGATAAATAAGACATTAGCGCTGCATTGACTACTGGCTTGTTATGACAAAAACTGACAAAGCGCAATCGCTGTTTCTAACACCTGTGCCAGGTAGCTGAGTGGTGATCAATAAATGACCACCAATAAACTGGCTCATTGCCTTAAACGACATGGGCGGGAAGCATTCTCAGCCAGTAATCCGAGGCCGCCATCGGCTCTGCCCGGTCTGTTGCTGGGAGACTGAATTGGCGGAGATGATAAGATTATCAGTTTTAATTGCAACCGGCGTTTCACTCGTAATAGCGACAAGAGCCGCCAGGTTCTGAATCCCATTCAGACTAACGCGGATGAGTAAATCCAGAATAACGCCGACCAGCGACCTTGTCTTGTGTGCAAAGGCAGGAACGCCTTCCCTGGCTGTCCCCAACACATTAGCTCACTCGTAGGTACACCATGGTCTGGTTGACCAGTTGGTAGGCTATTTCGCCAAAGGTGATGGGGCCATGCATGCGATCGGTTTTTTTCCCTTCCAGCTCACCATACAGATAATTGAGAATACAATTGCAGCAGAAAGCGATTTCCCCGTCATCGTGAGGCACTTGTTGCGCAAACGCTTCAGCATACGGCGGGATCGCGCCCGCCAGGCGATATGCTTGTCCAGCGTATACCGGAGCGTAAAAGGTGACTTCTCCGGTTGTGGCATTCACATTCTGAAAACTGACATTGATATAAGCACCACAATAGTCAGCCACCAATGGCAAGCGGGTGTCCGCTCCACTGGAATGCAGGTAATTGGCCAGATTAGTACTTACACCGTCGATATCAACTTCCGTGGCACTCAAACCGGATTCAGGGAAGCGGATAACCGGGCCGTTGCCGGGTTGGAACAGGTTGATGATTTCAATCCCGGCGGCCTTATCACCATCGATCGCAACATGCATCGCTACGGCAAGGTTGTCGTGAAATTCGCCAGTCGGGCCAAACACAACTTTGGGGCTAACCTTATCGCTGTTCAGGTCATCCAGGTGTATACCCGCGACCCAGCCAACCAACGGTTGCAAGTACATATTGTCAAATTCCGGGGCATCCTTGGCAAAACGTTGGTGCACTTCAGAAAACGCAGGAACAATCAGAACCGTAAAGCCGTTATCAGGTGCATCATTGCAAACCCCTTCGATACTGCGCTCGTCGTAAGTACAAAGATCCGGCGCACCGCTGGCCGCTGGCAGTTCATTTACGAACACCAGCTCCCGGCTACACAGCCCCCCGTCTTCGCTCATAAAGTACGGAATGGTGCCACCAATCCAGAAGCCTTTTGGCAGTTGGCGTAATGCCGCTTCATCACCCGCGATGCTGACTCCCCGCCCGCTCTGGATAATCCGGGCGGCTGCCGCAACGGTCATCAGGTGGCCTGGAACATTCCCGCTACCGGGTCGGCTATCCGGATGGTTGGATATGGCCAGATTCATTGTACTGCCTCCCGGATCTGTTCAATCTCCCGGCCAGCGGTCGCCGGATTCTTTTCGAAGTAACGGCGTAATTGCTGTATTTTCAGCATGCGTACTTCTTCATCGTGAGCCATGGCATATTGCTGCCGCAAACGCATCAGCAACAGACGTAACCCCAGATTACGCATGTCCAGATCCCGTTCCCCCGTGAGCAACTCTCGCCATATGGCAATGTCTGCTGCAGGCAGTGCTGATTTTTGTTGATCACGAGTCAGCACCGACATCATATCTGGCGATATGTCCGGGCTGGCAGTCTGGTTGAGGTTCGACCCTAACTTGCCAGTATCCAGGCCATGCTTGAATTGCCACAACATGTCAGCATCCAGTTCCAGCAGGCGTGCAATGGTGCCTAATGACATGCCTTCGGTGAGCATGGCAATCACTTGCTGACCCAGTGCATTGCTGAAAGGAGCACGGGCATCACCACTCCAGGGAGCATTCGGCAATTCATCTCCTTCCGGGTAGTCGATACGTATGGTGCACTTCAAGACACCCAGGTTGGTGTGTCGCCATGTTTTATGATGACCAAAATGCTGGATCGCCCGGCGTGAGCCAAACCAGCCAGAACGTGCCTGGCCAATACAGACTTCAACGCGACGGTGATTCTGATTAATGCGGATATCGTGAATAATCCAGGGAGAGACGACCCCCATCAGCTGTTCGACAGATTCATGGTTCATCTGGTGTCCTCTTGTTTTTATTATGCGTCCCGGCTTTATACTTTATACCTTCTCGTACCCGTCATATGGACGGGCTGCTGGATAAGTCACTGGTTATTGACCATCCTTGCCCAAACCAGGGGCTAGTCCCAGGTTCTGACAGTATTCACCATAGTATGCCCACGACCGTACAGACATATCGATCCAACCGTGCCAATTCTTTACTCCTTTGGGAGTAGTACTCTCCACCATGGCAGCTTCGGCACTGCTGTTGTGCGTCTGCGCTAAAATCTTGCGATATCTTGACCTAGGCCATTCGGCAACAGCGCTATTTCCGTTTAACTGTCGCGCTTCACACGACACGGATGCTAATTATGACGACTCCAGAAGATACCAGGCCCGTTCAGCCCAATACGATCTGGCAACGACCTCCTTTTACGCCTCTTCAGCGTCTGCAGGATAATTTCCAGATTACTCCCCATGGTTCAAACATCCCCATTGCCAGAAGCCAGAGTCTGTTTCTTGCACATCACCCGAGCACCAGTACTGACACCGGCCAGTCGGACTCGCCGTTATCCGCCTGGTATTTGCCGCTGATTGATTTTCTTCCCCCTGATGCACTGCTGCCCTCAGGCAAGATTTTCAACTGCCCAACGTTGGGAAATTGCTGGGTATTCAACCTCGATATCAATGGCCACTCTGTACCTGAAAGTGCCTGGGTGTATGTCGAGAGTGATATCGGCACAGGGACTACCGGATTGGTCGGTCTGGATGCCAGGTTGTTTAATCTGTCCACCTGTTAGACCTCACCGAACCTTGCTGGGAATGCCAGGATCGGGCACAATAAATGTGAATAAAAATAAACAGTGAATATCTTGTTGTTCACAAATAAAGGAATCACATCGATGTTTGAGGATCTTCTCTATCGCCAGAGTCAGGGCGTTGCCTTACTGCAGCTGAATCGGCCCCAGGTACTGAATGCCATTCGTGTACAAACCTACCGTGACCTGATTGCCGCCTTGACACTGGCCGACCAGGATGACCAGGTGAACGTTATTGTTCTCAGTGGTTCTGCCACTACATTCTCGGCTGGTAACGATCTCAGTGATTTGCTGCCCGGCGGCAACCTGCTGGATGTAAAAGAAGGTGTTGCGGGTATTTTTCATACTCTGGCGGCCCTGTGCAAACCGTTGATCATTGCCCAGGAAGGTGTCGCCATTGGTATTGGCGCTAATCTTTTACTCCATGCCGATCTTGCTTATGCCGGTAAAAGTACCCGTTATTCCTTGCCTTTCGCCAAAATCGGCGTGACGTCCGAAGGAGCTTGCTCGGTATTACTGGCTGAAACGGTTGGGCCAAAGATCGCCGCCGAACTGTTATTGAGTGGACGTTTCTTCAGTGCTGCAGAAGCGCAGCAATGGGGCTTGCTCAACCAGGTTACGGAAGATGGTCAGGCACAGGAACAGGCGATGGCCATGGCACATACCATCAGCAAAAACTCTCAGGGGTCGATTCGGGCCATCAAGCAGCTGGCCAGAGAAGAAGGTCACGTCGAACGGGTCGACCGGGCCGTTGATATCGAAATGCAGCGATTTGCCGAACTGCTGCACACCCAGGAAACCCAGTTGCGTATCCAGCAAGTGCTGAGTAAGCAATAACCACGTCTCTCCAGCAGTCCAGCATCGGTTTACCGGCTTCTCTTATCACGACTTTCGCCATTCTCCTGAAGCCAGTTCAGGGGGATGGTGTTCCTTGCCTTGCCTGTCTGTCTCTCAACGCCCCTCTCCCACTCCTGTAATAGCAGCGAGTGAAGAAGAACCGGGCCATTTGTAATCAGGCACAAAAAAGGCGGCCCGAAGGCCGCCCTGGATACAACACCCGAGGGGGTGTACCAGCTCTTAGCTGAACTGGTTCATGGTGTTGTCTTTACCAGAAGCTTTCAGTGCGTTGTCGCCTGAGAAGTATTCTTTGTGTGCATCACCCATATCAGAACCAGACATGTTCTGGTGTTTAACACAGGCAATTCCTTGACGGATTTCTTTACGCTGTACGCCTTCAACGTAGCCCAGCATACCTTTTTCACCGAAGTATTCTTTCGCCAGGTTGTCAGTAGACAGCGCAGCAGTGTGGTAAGTCGGCAGGGTGATCAGGTGGTGGAAAATACCTGCTTCACGGGATGCATCCGCCTGGAAGCTCTGGATACGACGATCGGCTTCAATAGACAGATCGGTTTCGTCGTATTCAGCAGACATCAGAGCATCGCGGTTGTAAGCCGATACGTCTTTGCCTTCTTCAGCCCAGGCATCAAATACTTGTTGACGGAAGTTCAGCGTCCAGTTGAATGACGGGCTGTTGTTGTAAACCAGTTTTGCGTTAGGCGTTTCTTTGCGAATTTCGTCCATCATCGCTTTGATCTGGCCAACGTGTGGTTTTTCAGTTTCGATCCACAACAGATCCGCACCGGCTTTCAGGGCTTCGATACAGTCGAAGACACAACGTTCTTCACCAGTACCACGACGGAACTGGAACAGACCGGATGGCAGGCGTTTTGGACGCAGGATTTTATCACCACGCTTGATAACCACATCGCCTTGCTGCATATCTTCAACGGTGATTTCTTCGCAATCCAGGAAGCTGTTGTAGATGTCACCAGAATCACCTGGTTCTTTCACAACGGCGATCTGTTTGGTCAGACCAGCACCCTGGGAGTCAGTACGGGCAACGATGACACCATCATCAACACCCAGCTCCAGGAAGGCATAACGCAAAGCGCGCAGTTTGGAGTGGAAGTCAGCATGGGGAACGGTCACTTTACCGTCCTGGTGACCACATTGTTTCTCGTCAGCTACCTGGTTTTCGATCTGCAAGCAGCAAGCACCGGCTTCGATCATTTGTTTAGCCATCAGGTAAGTGGCTTCTTCGTTACCAAAACCGGCATCGATGTCGGCAATGATAGGCACAACGTGTGTTTCGTAGTTGTCGATCTGCGCTTGGATGTCAGCAGCTTTGGCGGTGTCGCCCGCTTCGTTGGCAGCATCCAGAGCACGGAACAGCAGGTCCAGTTCGCGAGCATCCGCTTGACGCAGGAAGGTGTACAGCTCTTCAATCAGGCTGGCAACCACTGTTTTTTCATGCATGGACTGGTCAGGCAGAGGACCGAATTGTGAACGCAGAGCGGCAACCATCCAGCCAGACAGGTACAAATAGCGACGATTGGTGTTACCGAAGTGTTTCTTGATAGAAATCATCTTCTGCTGACCAATAAAACCGTGCCAGCAACCCAGTGACTGAGTGTACTTGGAGCTGTCTGCATCATAGGCAGCCATGTCTTCACGCATGATTTTGGCAGTGTACTTCGCAATATCCAGACCAGTCTTGAATTTGTTCTGGGCACGCATACGTGCAACAGACTCTTCAGAGATACCTGACCAAGCAGCACCGGCGGCTTCTTTAAGGGCAGCAACAGCTTTGATATCGTTTTGGTAAGCAGACATGGGTTCGTCCTTTGTCATATGCATTTTTGGGTAGTCAGCAGATGGCTCCTGGTCTGTTGCCGGATGCTCATCGCCGCTTGCCAATGAATACTATGGACATCGGAACCATAATTGAAATCAATAGGATGTATTCTTGCTATTCACCAAGGAAATATAGAACCAAGGTATTAGACGGCGCTACTCAAGTATCAGACCCTGCTGATTCCAGCACTGACCTTTGCTCCACTCCTCAACTCATCACGGTTGCTGACTCAGCCACAACCCAGTAATCAAGCATATTCTGCTATCAGGTGCGTAGCCGCCGCCGCCGCGCTGGACCAGGCCCATTGAAAATTGAAGCCTCCCAGGTGGCCGGTGACATCCACCACCTCCCCAATAAAGTACAAACCCGTGTGCTGTTTGCTGGCCATGGTGCGAGACGACAAGGCATCGGTATCCACGCCTCCCAGCGCGACCTCAGCGGTACGATAGCCTTCCGTACCCGCCGGTTTGACTTGCCAGTGATGAAGCTGGTGCGCCAAGGCATCCATTTGCGCTCCATTAAGGGCAGACAAGGGTTGATCCGCCAAACTTCCAGTTGCCGTCAGCCAGCATTCCGCAATTTTTTGGGTCAGCCGCTGCCCCAACCAGGTTTTTAGCAGCTGCTTCGGGCTACTGTGCTGGGACGCCCGCAGGGCTGCAGCGGCATCCATTGTGGGTAACAGATTGATCGTCAGGCTATCGCCTGGTTGCCAGTAGCTGGAAATCTGCAACATCGCCGGGCCACTTAAGCCGCGGTGGGTAAACAGCATATCGTCCTGAAAAGACTGGCCACGGCAGCTCACGTCGACGTGACAGGCATTCCCTGCCAGCTCGCTGCTCAGTTGCTTGAGTTGGCTGGTCAGGGTAAACGGCACCAGAGCCGCCACCGGTTCATATACCGCCAGACCAAACTGGCGAGCCAGCTGATACCCAAACCCACTGGCACCCAAGGTAGGGATCGATGGTCCTCCGGTCGCAACCACCAACGCATCACACTGGTAGGACTGGTCACCCGCCTGCACCAGATACCCCCCCGATGTATTGGCCGTTACCGCATGAATGCCGGTATCCAGCTGGATCGTGACCCCTCCTTGCTCGCATTCATCCAGCAGCAGATTAAGAATGTCACTCGCTTTATGGTCGCAAAACAGCTGGCCATCCTTTTTCTCGTGCCAGGCCACGCCGTGTTTATCAACCAGAGCAATAAAATCCCATTGGGTATAACGGCTCAGGGCAGATTTGCAGAAGTGAGGATTGTGGCTGAGATAACGGTCGGGCTGGATATCGTAATTGGTAAAATTACAACGACCGCCACCCGACATCAGAATCTTTTTACCGGCTTTGTTGGCATGATCCAATAGCCGTACAGAACAGCCGCCGGCCGCCGCTTGAGCAGCACACATCAGCCCGGCAGCACCGGCCCCGATAATGATGACATTTGTGTGATTTTTCATTTATTTATCCAAATATTAACCAGCCCAACAAGCGCTTGCCGCCAAGGCATTGACTGGTATTATGCGATCGATTCATTACAGACCACGGGAATTACACTATGGAGTTATTTGATCGCAAGGGTTTACTGGAAGCGACCAAACTCTCCCCGCGCAAACTGGATCTATTGCTACGCTTGCTAAAAGCGCCCACGCTGACCCGTATTTACAACAAGCTGACGGCCAGGCAAGGCATCGATATGATCGAAGAGACGCTTCACCACCTGCATATCGAGCTGGATTACGACGAAAAGGCATTACAGCAGGCAATTCCTGCCAACGGGCCTTTTATTACGGTATCCAACCATCCTTTCGGTTTTCTCGATGGCGTGATTCTGTTGCTGCTGGTGTGCCGTATTCGCCCGGATTTCCGCGTTGTGGCGAATTACCTGCTGAGTTATTTTGCCCCTATCGCCAACCTGTTTATCACCGTCAATCCATTTGAAAACCGCGGCCCCAAAGGTATGGGAGGCATGCGCAAATCCTTGACGCAACTAAAACAGGGGAATGGGCTGGGCCTGTTTCCTGCCGGTGAAGTATCCACCTGGTACAAGGGTCAACGCGGCATCAGCGATAAAACCTGGCCCATTGCCAGCATGCGGCTGATTCGTAAAGCCAACGTACCGGTTATTCCGGTGTATTTTCACGGCCGCAACAGTGCCAGTTTCCATCTTCTTGGCAAAATCCATCCAGCCTTGCGAACTCTGCGCATTCCCGCAGAATTTCTTAAAAAACGTCGCTCCACAATTTATCTCGGCATTGGCGAAGCCATTACCCCCGCACAAATTGCGGCTTGCGAAACTGATGAAGCCCTGCGGGATTTTTTGCGCCAGCGCACCTATAGCCAGCACGAGATATGTCAGACAGCGGCGACCCGGCGTTGAGTCAATCTGGCGGATAACCTCAGCAGCCCAGCAAGGCCTTGACCGGCGCGTAACTGCGCCGGTGAATGGCACACGGCCCCAGCTCTTGTAACGCTTGCAGATGCGCCTGGGTGCCATACCCTTTGTGTTTGGCAAAGCCATAACCGGGATACACACGATCGAGTGCCACCATTTCCCGATCACGGCTGACTTTGGCCAACACAGAAGCCGCAGCAATGGATTGCACCAGGCTATCGCCCTTGATCACCGCCGTGGCAGCGATATCCAGTTTGGGCAAGCGGTTGCCATCCACCAAGGCATATTCAACATCCCCCGATAAACCGGCCACTGCCCGAGACATCGCCAGCAAGCGGGCATTCAGAATATTGATGTCGTCAATTTCGGCCACCGTTGCCCGGGCAATGGCGAAGTCTACGGCGGATTCCATAATCAGCTCGTAAAGTGCTTCGCGACGTTTTTCCGTCAGTTTTTTGGAATCATCCAGCCCAGGAATGGGTTTGGCCGGGTCCAGTACCACGGCAGCGGCCAACACATCGCCACACAAAGGCCCGGCGCCAGCTTCATCAATGCCACAGTAGACGCGTCCCTGTGCCAGCAGAGACTGTTCAATATCAATCATGGGATAAGTAATTCAGTGAGTGAGTCCGTTCCGCAAACGTTCGTTAGCGGCAGCTTGCTCTGGTTCCAGTAATTCAATAATCGCTTTGGCGGCTTCCTGATTAGCATTTCGTCGCAATTGCCGATGAATAAACTGGAAGGTTTCATGCAGTTGGTGGCGGATATTCTGGTCTTCCAGACAACGCACCAACGCCTCCGCCAAATGTATCGGAGTCGCTTGCTCTTGCAGGATTTCAGGTACCAGCTCACGCCCGGCCAACAGGTTGGGCAGGGATATAAAAGGCTGTTTCAGCATGCGCCGTAACAGAAATGCGGTGATTTTATTGACCTTGTAACTTACCACCATCGGCCGCTTCAGCAGCATGGCTTCCAGTGTTGCTGTACCGGATGCCAGTAGAATGACATCCGCTGCCGCCATGCAGATATGGGATTGCCCGAGAACAATCGTCACCGGCAGTGTCAGTGATAGCTCCGACAGCTGCGCTTCCAGCTGGTTACGGCGCTCGATGCTGGCTGCCGGAATCACAAATTGCAGGTCTGCCCGTAATTGCAACATTCGCTGGGCAGTCTCAAAAAACAACGGACCCAGACGCTCGACTTCCCCTCCTCGACTACCGGGCATCAAACATATCAGAGGTTTGCTGACGTCCAGCTCCAGGTTTTCGCGTGCCGGGGTTTTGGGCGTTTCAAAGGGGATTTTATCGGCCAGGTGATGGCCTACAAAGTGCACCGGAATCTGGTGTTCTTCGTAAAAACGCGCTTCAAACGGAAACAGAGTGAGCATCAGGTCAACAGCCCGCCCCACTTTTAGCACCCGTTTCTGACGCCAGGCCCAAACAGAGGGACTGACATAATGCACGGTTTTGATTCCTTTGGCCTTGAGCTTTTCTTCCAGCGTCAGGTTGAAGTCGGGCGCGTCGATACCGATAAAAACATCCGGCGGGTTGTTGCTCCAGTGCTTGATCAGGGAGGCGCGTATTTTCAGCAGCTCAAACAATCGGCCTAGCACTTCAACCAGCCCCATCACCGATAATCGTTCCATCGGGTACAGACTGGTAAACCCCTGAGCCAGCATCAGTGGACCACCAATACCTTCAAAAACCGCATCCGGATAACGCTCTCGCAGTGCTTGCAGCAAACCTGCGCCGAGCATATCCCCCGAGGTTTCACCAACGACGATTGCAATCCGCTTCACTAACGAATAATCCCACGACTGGAGTCTTTCAGACTATCAAACAACACCCCGACGGCAGCTTCCGTCACCGCTTCCTGTTCCAGCTTGGCCAACGCTTCTGTCAGGGTCAGGCCCTGCCGATATACTGTTTTGTAGGCATTACGCACCGCACTGATAGCGTCGACAGAATAACCCCGACGGCGCAAACCTTCGGAATTGATACCATGTGGCTCAGCCGGATACCCCAGTGCCATAACGTAAGCAGGAATATCTTTTAATACCACAGTCCCGGCACCAGCCATAACATGGGCTCCGATCTTGCAAAACTGGTGTACCTGGGTGGCACCGCCCAGAATAGCCCAATCGCCCAGCTGAACGTGGCCAGCCAGGTTCGTATCATTGGCCAGAATACAATGATCGCCCACAATGCAATCATGGGCCACATGCACATTCACCATAAACAGATTATGGCTGCCAATACGCGTCTCGCTATTATCCTGCACGGTGCCGCGATGGAAAGTACAGCTTTCACGAATGACATTATGGTCGCCAATCACCAACCGGGTTGGTTCACCGGCGTATTTTTTGTCCTGGCAGTCTTCCCCCAGCGTGGCAAACTGAAACACCCGATTGTGCTTGCCGATACGTGTTGGTCCCTTGATCACAACATGAGGGCCAATCACAGTACCGGTATCGATCTCTACGTCGGCGCCAATGATGCTGTACGGACCGACGTCAACGTCATCAGCCAGCTGGGCAGACGGGTCTATGATGGCCGTAGGATGGATCATGCGGACTCCATTTCTCGTTCGGCACAGGTAATCAGTGCTGAACAGGCAACTTCGCCATCCACCAGCGCCCGGCAGTCAAATTTCCAGATACCACGGCGGGTACCGGTAAAGCGGGCTTCCAGAACAACCTGGTCTCCCGGCACAATCGGACGTTTGAAACGTACATGATCGGCACCGGCAAAATAGTACAGCATGTTGGGATTTCGCTTTTCTCCCATCATGGTCATACCAAGCAAGCCGGCTGACTGAGCCATGGCTTCCAGAATCAGGACACCAGGCATGACCGGGTGACCTGGAAAATGGCCACCAAAAAACGGTTCGTTGATGGTGACGTTCTTGATGGCACGAATCACAGGAGCCTCTTCGGACTCCAGATCAACCTCATTGATTCGGTCAACCAACAGGAATGGATAACGGTGTGGCAAAAATTCCTGGATCGTTTGAACTGGTTGCGGGTACATCAAGCGTTACCTTCTTGGCTTTTCTCTAATTTCTGCAGCCGTTTGGCTATCGAATCGAGCTGTTTAAATCGTGCGGCGCTACGACGCCACTGTTTAGCTGGCATATGTGATGTACCCGATGCGTATACGCCGGGTTCATCAATCGAATTTGTAATCAGCGTCATTCCCAATGCATGTACACCATCCGCCAGCGTCAGATGTCCAGCAATACCGACGCCACCCGCCAGGGTACATCCCTTGCCTATATGCGTGCTGCCGGCAATACCGACACAGCCAGCCATGGCAGCTCCCTGCCCGACATGGACGTTATGCGCAATCTGGATCAGGTTATCGAGAATGACATCATCCTCGATCACGGTGTCTTCCAGCGCACCACGATCAATACAGGTATTGGCTCCAATCTCGACATTATTACCGATACGAACATTACCCAGCTGGGCAATGCGTTCCCATTTGCCCTTGTTCGGCGCAAATCCAAAACCGTCGGAACCAATCACGGCGCCGGATTGTACCCGAACCCGGTCGCCAATGCTTACCCGATAATAAAGGGTAACGTTGGCAAACAGCAGGCAATCTCTGCCAATCCGGCAGTCACTGCCTATCACACAACCCGCGCCCACTTCGGTACCATCACCGATATGTGTGTTACGGCCAATCACAGCACCCGGGCCGATTCTGACACCTGCACCGAGTACCACACCGTCTTCCACAATGGCACGAGGGTGAACGCCTTCAGGCTGACGTGGACGGCGATCAAACAACTGGGTCGTTTTGGCAAATGCCAGATAGGCATCCTCCACCACCAATGCCGCGCTGGCAACGTCATCGGCCAGGTTGGTACCAACAATCACAGCCGCAGCCGCAGTAGAATCAAGTTGCTTGCGATAAGCCGGATCTGCAATAAAAGTTACATCGCTGCTGCCTGCCGACGACAGTGGTGCCACACCGTCAACTCGTGCCGAACCGTCGCCACGAATCTCTGCACCAAGATATGTGGCCAGCTCGGATAAACTCAGATCCATCGATATGCCCTTACTAGTGTATTGATAAAGTATTACTTACCGTTTAACCGTTCCAGTAATGGTTTGGTCAGGTCAATGGCTGGTGAGCTGTATACTGCTGCCCCTGCCTGCAAGACCAGATCGTACTTGCCATCATCAATCAACGCTTTCAGCAACTCTTCCAGTTCTGGCAGTTTTGAACGGAAAAACGACTGACGCCACTGTTGATCTTGCTGCTGCAGCTTTTCCAGATAGAACTGGCGTTCTTTGGCTTTGGCTTCGTATTCAGTCACCAGCTTGGCCAGTTCCGCCTGGCTCATGATCGCACCATCGGTTTCGCGTTTTTCCTTCAGCGCCAGCATGGATTTTTCAATGTCGCGCACCTTGCCGATGGAATCACTATTTTCTTGTTCAAACTTTTTCGCCGCAGACTTGGCTTCGTCAGACAAAAACAGGGCTCGCTCCATATCCACGACACCAACCTTCAGCTCCGCAGCCGCCAGTGGTGACAGTAAGGCAACGACCAAAAACAGAAAAACACGCATCCAAATGCTCCTTTAAATTGCAGTTGTGCTGGATGTCAGCATTAAAAAACCTGACCAAGTGAAAATTCAAAGCCTTCTGTATCATCACCATCCTGGTCATTCAGTGGGATTGAGTACACAAACGTCAGCGGGCCAATGGCGGTAACCCAGGTCAAGCCAACACCGGTACTCATACGGAAATCGGAAAAACTAAAGCCCTCAGTACAATACGGGTGCGTTGTTAACGTTGGAATATCCGCATCATTCGGAACATAACAGTTATCGGTAAAGGTGTTACCGCTATCCAGGAAGAGCACACTACGCAATGAGCTGCGATCTTCAACAAACGGGAATGGGAAAATCAGTTCCAATGACGCCTCGGCCAGCATATTACCACCCAGCGAGCTGGGGGACTCAGAATAAGCCGGAGCCGTCACAACCGAGCCATCCGAGTCGGTTTCATAAATCGGTTTGTACTGACTGGAGTTACTGACCGCAACCGCAGCGCCATCATCATCGGTTTTATACACCACGGTTGGCGCTGAGGAATCCACCACAGGCTGGCCCAGTTCATCCAGTTCATACAGCACGTTATCATCGCTGTCAGTTTGTACCACGGGAACTGCGGTGTATTCCGGCAAGCCCCGTGGCCCCAGGCTGTTGCTGCTATAACCCCGAACGGATCCCAGACCACCAGAACGGAAATTTTTGTAGAACGGCAAACTGTCTTCATCGCCGTAACCGTTACCGTAGCCCAATTCTGTTCGAATCCGGAACGACCAGTCCTCAAACAGCGGGAAATAATAGTTGGCGGTGTAACCCAGTTTATAGGTCGTCAGATCACTGCCAGGCACACCCACATCAAGCGACAGTTTTTGCTCAATACCAGCCGTCGGGAACATGCCTCGGTTCAGACCGTTGTAACGCCAGTTCAACCCCAGGGTATATTCATCGAAGTTGTCTCCCTTGACTTCCAGGAATTCCAGAATTTCTGCCGGCACAGTCGAGCCTTCAAACATCTCGGTGTTGTTGTAGCCAGCACTCATCGACAAACGTTGACGGCGGGAGATGGGATAGCCAAAGGTAACGCTGCCCCCTCGACTATTGGTCTGATAATCACTGACAGAGCTCAGGCTGTCGTAGTCAGTTTCCCGGTAATAAAGGTTAAACCCGCGACTGACACCATCAATGGTGTAGTAAGGGTCGGAAAAAGAGAAGTTGTACGATTTGACGGTATTGGTTTTTTGCAGACCCAGACTCATACGGTTACCGGATCCCATAAAGTTATTCTGACTGATACTGGCACCCAGAATCATACCGCTGCCACCGGCGTAACCGATGTTGAAGTTCAGACTGCCGTTCATCTGCTCTTCGACGTTGTATTCAACATCGATCAGATCATCAGTACCGGGTACCGCCGGGGTTTCCACCGTCACAGTCTTGAAAAAGCCCAGTTGGTTCAGACGGTTTTTACCGGCTTCAATTTTTTCAGTCGAAGCCCAGCCACCTTCCATCTGCAACATTTCACGGCGTAATACTTCATCCATGGTGCTGTCATTACCGGAGAAGTTAACGCTGCGGACATAGGTGCGTCGTCCTGGCTCGACAAAAAAGGTCAGATCCACTTCCAGTGTTTCGTCATCCGGTTTGGGGCTGCCATCCACTTTGGCAAAGGTATAGCCATCATTACCCAGACGACGAATCATGCCTTCGCTGCTGGCCAGCACCTTGCTGCGGGAGAAGACATCTCCGGGGGCAATATTATAAAAACGGGTGAATTCTTCTTCATCCAGCACCAGATTGCCCGCCAGACGAATATCCCGGATGGTATAGACCTCGCCTTCCGTCACGTTGACCGTGATGTAAACACCGTCTTTCTCCGGCGCCAGTGCCACCTGGGTCGACTCAATGTTAAAACGCAGATAACCCCGATCGTAATAATATGATCTGAGGGTTTCCTGATCGGCTGCCAGCTTTTCACGGGAATATTTATTGTCACCCGCGTACCAGGACCAGAAATTGGATTCCTGCAGGCTGAAACGTTTCAGTAATTCTTCATCCGGAAAGGACTCATTACCCACAATATTGATATGGGCAATCGAGGCGACATTACCTTCTTCAACATTGATTTTCAGTGCCACCCGGTTACGTGGCAACGCTTCCACCACGGTCTCGATATGTGCATCGTAGCGACCTTGCATGACATACTGGCGCTCGAGTTCGAGTGCAATGCGCTCCAGCGTGGAACGCTTGAACACCATGCCTTCTGCCAGCCCGGCCAATTTGAGGTTATCCAGCAGGATTTCATCCGGAATCGCCGAGTTGCCGTCCAACTCGATCTGGGTAATGGTAGGCAATTCAACCAGTTGGAAAATCAGTACCTGATTGTCCCGATAAACCCGGATGTCATTAAAAAAACCCGTCGCAAACAAGCGACGCGATACTTCAGCCAGGCGATTACTGTCAACCTGGTCGCCAGCATTGATCGGCAACCGCTCAAACACGGTACCCGCGGATACACGTTGCAGTCCCTCGAGACGAATATCTTCAATGACAAAGGAATCATCAGCATAGGCAAATGAAGAAAACAGCCCGACAAACAGGGAAAACAGCAGCGAACGCATGAAAAAAGTAATCCAAAATTGCGCGACTTTCAAAGTTAAAGTCGACCGATATCGTTATAAAAGGCAACTGCCATGAGGCTGAACAGCATCACAATGCCCACTTGCATCGCCACTGTCTGTACCCGTTCTGGCAATGGTTTACCAATCACACTTTCTGCGCTATTAAACAGAATATGACCACCATCCAGCATGGGTACCGGCAATAAATTCAATACACCCAATGACACACTGAGCAGTGCCAGGAACTGTACGAAAGATTCCAGCCCTCCCGAAGCCGAAGTGCCGGCTACTTTAGCAATGGTAATTGGGCCGCTCAAGTTCTTTACCGAGAGATCCCCTGCCAGCATTTTCCACATGGAATCGAGGGTAAAGGTAATCAGATCCCAGGTCTTGCCAGCCGCTCTTACCATCGCACTCAACGGGTCAGCCGAGCTGGTACTGAGCCATTCCGGCGGCACTTCCGGTTGAATGGTACCAACTCCGGCAAAACCCATTGTCCGACCATCATCCAGAGTACGACTGCCCGGCACCAGGGTCAGTAATGTCATATTGCCATCACGCAACACATCGACCTGCAAGGCCACACCGGCATGTCGCTGTACCAGATCCACCCAGGCAAACCAGTCTTCAACCTTCTGACCGTCCACCGTCATTACCTGATCCCCCGGCAAGAAACCCGCCTGCTCTGCGGCACTGCCTTCAACCACAGAGCCAATCATGGCCGGCACATCCAGCTGCCGCGGCTGAAGCCCCAGCGATCCCATCGGGTCCGGCTGTTCACTGTCGGAGAGCCAGTTATCAATAGTGATCTGTACCGGGCGCTGGATACGATTATGGTCTTCCAGCGTCAGATCAATATGACCGCTTTCACCCAGATGACTGATCAGGCGCCAGTTAACATCTTCCCAGGTGGTGGTTTCGTGGCCATCCACCGCGACAATCCGGTCACGGGGCTCGATACCCGCGATCGCCGCTGGCGATGCCGACTGTACTTGACCGATCTCAGCAATCACTCCGGTAGTGCCCACCATAAACAGCACCCAGTACGCCAGAATGGCAAACAGGAAATTGGCAAACGGCCCCGCAGCGGCAATAAAATTGCGCTGGGCGACCGATTTGGCATTAAAACTCTGCTCTCTCAAATGCTCGGGAACATCGCCTTCCCGCTCATCCAGCATTTTGACGTAGCCACCCAACGGCAGAGGCGCGACAGAATATTCGGTACCCTGCTTGTCTCGCACGGAAAACAACGGATTTCCAAAACCGACTGAAAACCGCAATACCCGGACGCCGCAGCGACGAGCCGCCCAGAAATGTCCATATTCGTGAATCACCACCAATAAACTGATAGCGACAATAAACCAGAGAATTGTCACGCATCTACCTCGTTTACAGAACCTTGCAGCAACTGGTGTGCCTGGCACCGGGCCCATTGATCAGCCAACAGCACATTCTCCAGGCTGGTCATTGCTTCGACCTTATGAGCGTCCATCACCTGTTGTACGAGCATTGGAATGGTATTAAACGGAATTCGTTCCCCAAGGAAGGCCTCAACCGCTATTTCGTTGGCAGCATTCAAGACAGCCGGCATCGTGCCACCTGCCATAAATGCCCGCCGGGCCAAGGATAAACAAGGGAAGGTGTGTTCATCGGCGGCTTCAAAATCAAAGCGACCGATAGTGACCAGATCCAGTGGCGCCACTCCGGATGTCATACGTTCAGGCCAGGCCAGAGCGTAAGCAATCGGAGTGCGCATATCCGGTTCGCCGAGCTGCGCGATCACCGAACCGTCACAATATTGCACCAGGCTGTGAATCACGCTTTGGGGATGTACAACAACCTGTATCTGTTCCGGCTGGCAGTTAAACAGGAAACAGGCCTCAATCAACTCCAGCCCCTTGTTCATCAGGGTAGCAGAATCAACCGAAATTTTTTGTCCCATCGTCCAGTTGGGATGGGCTACGGCTTCGGCAGGTGTAACATCCGCCAGCTGATCCGCCTGCCAGCCCCGGAACGGGCCGCCGGATGCTGTTAACAGGATTTTGCTGATCCCATGCGGGGCAAAATGGCCGTCGTAGCGTTCCGGCATCGACTGAAATATCGCATTGTGTTCACTATCAATCGGCAGTAATTCGGCACCACCGTCACGAATAGCGTCCATAAACAGCGGGCCAGCCATGACCAGTGCTTCCTTGTTGGCCAACAGTACCCGTTTGCCAGCCTGTGCCGCAGCCAGGGATGGCAATAAACCCGCAGCCCCTACAATCGCAGCCATCACCATATCGGTCTCTTCGTGAGCCGCCACCCAGGACAGGGCTTCGGCACCAGACAATACGGTTGTCGGGTGATCTTGCGGTAACAGACAACGCACCGCGTCAGCGCCAGCATCATCTTTCATCACGGCGTATTGCGGCACGTGCTGTAATACTTGCTCGGCCAGTTTTTCGGCACGCGTGGCGGCCGTCAAAGCAAATACCCGGTAACGTTCCGGGTGACGAGCAATTACGTCCAGGGTGCTGCAGCCAATTGATCCCGTTGCGCCCAATACCGTCACTGCATGGGTCATCAGGCAAATCCCCAATCAAGTACATGGAGGCATAAGGCAAACACAGGAACGGCCGCTGCCATACTGTCGATCCGGTCCAGTACACCGCCGTGTCCGGGGAGTAATGACGAGCTATCCTTGATTCCCCGGTGGCGTTTCATCATGCTTTCCACCAGATCACCGAGTACCGAGACAACGGTGGTGATCACGGCGATCAGCATCAGTTGCCAGTAATCATCCTGGGACATCGGCCGAAGCCAGTAATCCAGCCCCAGACCAAACAGAATCGCGACCATCGCAGAGGTCGCCAATCCCCCCCAGAACCCGGCCCAGGATTTCCCCGGGCTGACATTAGGCGCCAGCTTGGAGTTACCCCAGCGTTTGCCAGAGAAATAGGCACCGGTATCAGCTCCCCAGACAATCAGCATCACAAACACAATCAATAACGAGCTGTGGGGTTGCACTTTGAGGTGCATAAAGCCGACCCACATGGGCACCAGTACACACAATCCCAGTGCGCCCCGTATCGGGCGTGATGTCCACCAACTGGTACCACCGGGGTAGCGACGCACCAGAGCAAAGGCAACCGTCCACCACAAGGCCCCCACCGCGAGGTAATACACCAGCAAATCGGGATGAATCCGGAGCAAACGAGCACTGGCGTACAAGCAGACAAACACCATCAAGGCGTAAGCGACCCGCCCCCAACGGCGTTCATAACCTGCAATATTGGCCCATTCCCAGGCTCCCAGAGTCGCAATTGCGGCAATAAAAATGGCGAATTGCTTCAGCGGCAGGAAAAATATGCCGATGATCATCAGGGGAGCAAGCACCATCGCGGTGATTACACGCTGTTTAAACACGGCTGGCGGTTTCCTTCAGCTGGTCATCGGTTCGGCCAAAGCGACGGGTGCGATCTGCAAAGGATGCAAGCGCCTGGCGATATTCTTGTTCTTTGAAATCCGGCCAATACACCGGTGAGAAATACAGTTCGCTGTACGCACACTGCCATAACATAAAATTGCTGATACGTTGTTCGCCCCCGGTACGGATCAATAAATCCGGAGCAGGATAGTCACTCAGCCAGGTGTACTGGTGGACGGTATCTTCGTTGATGTCCGCCGGGTCCAGACGCCCTTGCTGAACTTCAATCGCGATTTTCTGGCAGGCCTGGGCAATATCCCACTGGCCGCCATAGTTGGCAGCAATCACCACCACCATGCCGGTATTGTTAGCGGTCAGCGCTTCGGCATTGGCAATCAGGGTCTGGATACGCTCCGAGAAAGCACTTTTGTCCCCCATCACCACCAGCCGCAACTTGTTACGATGCAGGCGTTTGACTTCCCGTTCCAGGGCAACGGTAAAAAGCTGCATCAGAGCCGACACTTCAACCGCCGGGCGACGCCAGTTTTCACTGGAAAAGGCAAATAGAGTCAACACCTCAACACCAGCCCGTGCAGACACTTCAACGGCCTGGCGCACAGCATCAACCCCCGCCTTGTGACCAGCGATACCGGGTAAATAACGTGCTTTGGCCCAGCGATTATTGCCATCCATAATCATGGCAACATGACGGGGAACGCGGCCAACGGCCGCGCTTTTATCATCGATACTGGTAGACATGAAGAGTAATCAGACCTGCATCAGATCTTTTTCTTTCTGCGCCAGATGCGCGTCAACTTCGGCGATATACTTGTCGGTCAGTTTTTGGATCTGATCTTCGCCGCCGCGCTCTTCGTCTTCAGAAATCATTTTTTCTTTCAGCAGTTCTTTGATACTGCCGTTGGCATCACGTCGGATATTACGAACAGAGACGCGGCCTTTTTCGGCTTCGGAGCGAGCCTGCTTGATAAAGTCCCGACGGGTTTCTTCCGTCAGCATTGGCATCGCCAGGCGAATGGTGTCGCCTGAAGTATTGGGGTTCAGGCCCAGATCCGACTTGAGAATGGCCCGTTCAATAACACTGACCATGTTCTTTTCCCACGGATTGATCGCCAGGGTACGGCCATCTTCAACAATGACGTTGGCTGCCTGGGCAATGGGCGTATCAGTGCCGTAATAGTCTACGGTAATGTTATCGAGAATGGATGGATTGGCACGGCCAGTCCGTACGCGCTTGAAAGCATCCAGCAACGAAGACACACTTTTACCCATGCGTTCTTCAGCGTCTTTCTTAATCTCTTCGATCATGTTCACTTTTCCTCGCTTACAATCAATGTGCCATCATCACCGCCAGTGACCAGACGGGCAAGCACACCAACTTCATTCATATCGTATACCCGTAGCGGCATCGCGTGATCACGCGCCAGGCATATAGCAGTCAGATCCATCACGCCCAGTTGTTTCTCAAGCACTTCCTGATAGGTCAGGGTATCGTACTTGACCGCACTCGGGTCTTTCTTCGGATCAGCAGTATACACGCCATCCACGTTGGTGGCTTTCATTACCACGTCGGCGTTGATTTCAATGCCGCGCAAGCAGGCAGCGGAATCCGTAGTAAAAAACGGGTTGCCTGTACCGGCGGCAAAAATAACCACATCGCCGATATCCAGCGCCCGGATAGCACTGCGTCGATCGTAATGATCAACCACACCACTCATCGGGATTGCAGACATAACACGTGTTGTAATATTGGCGCGTTCCAGTGCATCGCGCATGGCCAGTGCATTCATCACCGTCGCCAGCATGCCCATATGATCACCGGCAACACGATCCAGACCGGATTCGCTCAACTTCTTGCCACGGAACAGGTTGCCACCACCAATAACCAGACCAACCTGAACACCAATACCTTTCAGCTGCCCTATTTCCAGCGCCATACGATCAAGCACTTTGGGATCAATGCCGAAATCTAGCTCACCCATCAGGGCCTCGCCGCTCAGCTTTAACAAGATACGTTTGTATTTAGGACTCTGCTGCTTAGCCATGACCGACTCCATTAGCGTGTATTGGACACAAATATGCCGGGCGACCCCGGCATATTCAGGTTGGGACAATCCCTGATGTGTTGCCCCGGTTTTGTATCAGCCTTTCAGCTGTGCAGCAACCTCTGCAGCAAAGTCTACTTTTTCGACTTCGATACCTTCACCAACTTCCATACGGATGAAAGAGGTGACTTCAGCGCCAGCTTCTTTAGCCAGCTGACCAACAGTCTGATCAGGGTTCTTGACGAATGGCTGATCCAGCAAGCTGTTTTCTTTCAGGAATTTCTTGATACGACCAACCATCATTTTTTCGACGATTGCGTCTGGCTTGCCAGCCATATCTGGCTGAGCCTTGATAATTTCTTCTTCTTTTGCCAATACGTCTGCCGGCATATCGTCACCACGGATAACGCGTGGGTTGGAAGCGGTAACGTGCATGGCGATATCTTTGGCGACTTCTTCGCTACCACCGGTCAAGGCAACAACACAGCCCACTTTACCATTGGAGTGCAGGTAGGCACCGACAACACCGGATTCAATCACGACCGGGCGACGAACAGTGATGTTTTCACCGATTTTCTGAACCAGCGCCATACGCGCTTCTTCCAGATCGCCTTCCATCAGTTTGGCCACATCGGTTTCACGAGTGTCTGCCAGCTTGGCAAGAACCAGATCAGCAAATGCATTAAAATTGGCATCGCCAGCAGCGAAGTCAGTTTCAGAGTTCACTTCTACAACAAACGCAACACCGTCTTGAACCTGAATACGCAATTTGCCTTCGGCAGCGGTACGGTCAGCTTTCTTGGCCGCTTTCAGACCAGAGTTTTTACGCAGGTCTTCAATTGCTTTATCAATATCACCGTCATTGGCAGTCAGCGCTTTTTTGCACTCCATCATGCCCAAACCAGTACGTTCACGCAGTTCTTTAACCAGAGCGGCCGATACGTTCGCCATAATCCCAATCCTCTTTTGTTAACTTGTCTTCAATTTTTTTGCTTAAAAAAAAGGGGGCACGCCCCCTTTTTTACCGACCAGAGCTGTCAGTTATTCAGCAGGTATTTCTGCTGCAGGCGCTTCTTCAGACGCCACTTCAACAAACTCATTGGCAGCCGGGCTATTTTGCTGCTTGCCTTCCAGTACTGCGTCTGCAACAGCAGAAGCGTAAATCTGGATGGCACGAATAGCATCGTCATTGCCAGGGATTACGAAGTCGATACCGTCCGGGTTAGAGTTGGTATCAACAATACCAACAACCGGGATACCCAGTTTATTGGCTTCTTGAATCGCAATACGCTCGTGATCCACGTCGATCACAAATACCATATCAGGCAGGCCGCCCATTTCCTTGATACCACCAATGGAACGTTCCAGCTTGTCCATTTCACGGCTACGCATCAGAGCTTCTTTTTTGGTCAGCTGCTCAAAGGTACCATCGGCTTGTTGCGTTTCGAGGTCACGCAAACGACGGATCGACTGACGAATGGTTTTGTAGTTGGTCAACATGCCACCCAACCAGCGATGTGCCACAAATGGCATGCTGGCGCGTTCGGCCTGTTCCTTGATGATTTTACCTGCAGCGCGCTTGGTACCAACAAACAGAATCTTGTTGTTACGGGCAGCAATGCCTTCGATTTTGGCCAGAGCCGCATTCATCGCCGGAACCGTGTGCTCCAGGTTGATGATATGAATCTTGTTACGTGCACCAAAAATGTAACGACCCATTTTTGGATTCCAGTAACGAGTCTGGTGACCAAAGTGAACACCTGCTTTCAGCAGGTCACGCATATTTACTTGTGCCATTTCAAATACCTTATATATATCGTTGGGTTAAGCCTCCACGTACCCAATGAGTCGACTGCATAACCGAAGTTTGCAGCACCCCGACACATCGTTGCGGCACGTGTGTGATTTAGTTGTTGATCCAAAGTCAATTGCTTGCTTTGTTCAACGGTGCTTACAGCGCGCGCTTTATACCACTTTGCGACCTGTGAAGCCAGAGCCATGGCGTCCTCCGTCACGAACAATTACATTTAATGATTGTTCAACACTGCCGCCACAACCGATACAATGGCAGCATCTACAAGCGGAATTCTGTGCCTCTACATGACTGTTACCATTAAAACGACTGAAGAAATAGAAAAAATGCGTGTTGCCGGACGCCTGGCAGCTGACGTTCTGGAAATGATTGCGCCTCACGTTGTCCCCGGCGTCTCGACCGGCAAACTGGACACCCTCTGTCATGACTATATTGTCAATGAACAACAAGCCATTCCTGCGCCGCTGAACTACCATGGTTTTCCCAAGTCGATCTGTACGTCTATCAACCAGGTGATTTGTCATGGCATTCCTTCCGATGACAAAATCCTGAAAAAAGGCGATATCATCAATCTCGATATCACCGTTATCAAAGACGGCTATCACGGCGATACCAGCCAGATGTTTTTTGTGGGTGAGCCAACACCGGCCCTCAAGCGTCTGGTCGAAATCACCCAGGAATGCCTTTATCTTGGTATTGATATGGTACGCCCTGGCGTCCAACTGGGAGATATTGGCGCCGCAATCCAGAAACACGCCGAGGCCAATCATTATTCGGTTGTCCGTGAATACTGCGGCCACGGCATTGGCCAAACCTTCCACGAAGACCCACAGGTCTTACACTACGGCAAACCCGGCACCGGCATGGCACTGGAGGAAGGCATGACCTTTACCATTGAGCCCATGATCAACCTTGGCACTCGTTTCAACAAACAGCTAAAAGATGGCTGGACAGTCGTCACCAAGGACCGCAAACCTTCCGCCCAGTGGGAGCACACATTATTGGTCACCGCTACCGGAGTGGAAGTATTGACGGCACGTACAGGTGAAAAATACCGGGCTGACGCATGAGCCCGGAGTTACCTGAGCTGAAGCTCGCAGACCATCCCGCCCTGCTGGCCCAACTGGCAGACAGCCCCAGCCCGATTCCGGTTATTCGCAACATCCTGAAACAGACCCAGCAACACGCGGATGACTATTTCCGCGCCACTCTGGATGCCGAAACCCCGGTACGGTTTCGTTCAGCACAAATGGATGCCCTGCTAGACTGCCTGTGGCAACACACAGGCCTGCAGAATGACGACCTGGCTCTGGTAGCCGTCGGTGGTTATGGCCGTGGTGAACTGCACCCCTACTCGGATATCGACCTGCTGTTGCTCTGTCGCGATGAAGCCGCCATCACCACCAGCTCGGAACAGTTACAAGGGTTTATTACCCTGCTTTGGGACCTGAAGCTGGAAGTCGGCCACAGCGTCAGAACACTGGAAGATTGTCGCAACGAAGCCGCCAATGATCTCACGATTATTACCAATATGCTGGAGAGCCGGATCATCTCTGGCGCTCCCTCTCTGTTCGCCGATCTGAAAGCCATTGTCGACAGCCCGGATATGTGGCCAGCGGCAACATTTTTCAAAGAAAAATGGCAAGAACTGGAAGCACGCCACGACAAGCACAACGACTCCGAATACAACCTCGAACCCAATGTCAAAAACTCACCGGGTGCCCTGAGAGACATCCAGACCGTCAGCTGGGTGACCACCCGCCATTTTGGTGATGGCAGCCTCCAGTCACTGGAGAGCCGGGGATTTCTGACCAAGTTTGAATTCACACGCCTGGCAGGCAGCATGAAATTCCTCTGGCAGGTACGTTACGCCCTGCATATGCTGGCTGGTCGCGAAGAGGATCGCCTGCTGTTTAACCTGCAACGGCAAATAGCTAGTCTGCTTGGTTTTGAAGACGACAACGAGCACCTCGGTGTCGAACGCTTCATGACCCGCTTTTATCGCAACCAGCTCTCCACCACCGAGTTGTGCGACCTGCTGTTGCTGCACTTCAACGAAGATTTCATGAAAAGCCACGAAGGGGTCAAACCCGTCCCGGTCAATGAACATTTTGTTTTGTTTAACGGCTATTTACAGCTCACCGACCCACAACTGTTTGCGCGTGAACCAGCCTGGCTCCTGAAAGTCTTCGTCTTGTGTGCCAACACCCCCGATCTGAAAGGCGTTCACTCCGATACCATTCGGGCATTACGGGATCATCGACATCTGATCGACTATGAATTCCGCACCCATCCCGACAACAATGCCTGCTTTATCGAACTGATCTGCCACAAGAACCACGTAGTACGCGAGCTGTCCCGCATGATGCGCTACGGCATTCTGGGACGTTATATCCCTGAGTTTGGCCATATCATCGGCATGATGGAACACGACCTGCTGCATATCCATACTGTCGACGATCACAGCTTTCGGATGATTCGGATGTTACGCCAGCTGCGTTTTTCCAGCCTGCGTAACCAGTACCCACTGGCTTCCAAGCTGATTCATCGTATCCAGCGCCGCGAAGTGCTGTACCTGGCCGCACTGTTACACGACACCGGCAAGGCACAGGAAGGTGATCATTCCAGTAACGGCGAAGTAATTGCCCTGCAGTTTTGCAGCCAGCACAACCTGCGCCCAACCGATACCCACATGGTCTGCTGGCTGGTCGCCAACCACCTCACCATGTCCCATGCGGCACAACGGCTGGACCTGAACAACCCCGATGATATTCATCAGTTTGCCCGTGAAATCGGCGATCAATACCACCTCGACATGCTGTACCTTATCACCGTCGCCGATATGATCAGCACCAATCCGAAACTCTGGACCAGCTGGCGAGCAGAACAGATGCGGGCCTTGTATTTCAATACCCAGCAAGCCCTGCGCCGCGGCCTGGCCAACCCGCTCAACAAAGAAGAATATATTCGCGAAATCCAGCAAGAATCGCTGTTACAACTGGAAGCACTGGGTTTGAGCCGGGAAACGACGTTATCGATCTGGGGAGAACCCGGGGATGATTATTTTCTTCGCGAAAGCGTCGACAACATCATTTGGCATACCCTCTCCATAGCCGGTCATGGCAATAGCAGCGCGCCGCTGGTATCCATCCACCAGACCTCGGACCAGGATCGCGAAGGTGCCACCCAGATCTTTATTTACATGAAAGATCATATCGACCTGTTTGCCGTCACGACCGCAACCCTGGATCAGCTTAATCTCAACATCCAGGACGCCCGTATCATGACTTCAGAGTCAGACGACAAGGCGGTCGACACCTATATTGTACTGGATGAAAACAACCGGCTGATCGACGACCCACAACGCCTTGACGATATTCGCCAGGCACTGATCACCGCCCTCGCCAACCCGGAAGAATACTCCACCATTATCCAGCGTCGTACCCCACGACTGCTGAAGCAGTTTCCGGTAGAAACCCAGGTGACCATGAGTAACGACCCGCATATGCAGCGCACAATACTGGAAGTGGTCGCGGCTGACCGGCCAGGGTTACTTGCCCGCGTTGGAGCCATTCTCTCGGAATTTGGCGCCCAGATGCAGGGAGCCAAGATTCTGACGGAAGGGGAACGGGTATCGGATATTTTCTACATTCTGGATCAAAGCGGTGAACCGTTTTCCGATCCCGCCCTGTGCCAGCAACTGCAGCGCGCGATTGTCAAAGGGCTGGATGACCAGGTGCAGGTACAAACCGCGGTTTAATGAGTCACTGCGGCGTTATTTCTTTCGATTGATTCAATCGACAAGCCGCACCTTATTCTCAGCAGCCTTAATACCGTCAGTGTACTCTTCTCCCATGCAGCAGAAGAATAGAATGCCAGTCAGCAGCGGCCACCATGCCATGGCTTATGGGGGCATCTATTTAATCCTGCACGGCTCTGCGCGAGTGTTGCCGTTGTTCAGGGCAAGGCGACGAATGCAGCGAAA